>DASXSX010000068.1:0-40955 GCA_036505815.1 Thermoanaerobaculia bacterium | reverse complement strand
GGTCTCCACTTGCCACATTGAGGGTCAGGTCTCCACCTGCCACTCTTGACAAGCCTGTTTTACGATTCCCGCCGGAGGCGCCCTCCAATGCTGTTGAGCACTCTCCTGCTGCTAGCCGCGGTCGTCCGTTCGAGCGACGGCGTTCCCATCCACTACACGGTCCAGGGCAGGGGCGAGCCCGCTCTCGTCTTCGTGCACTGCTGGAATTGCGACCGGCACTTCTGGGACGCGCAGATGCGTGCGTTCGGAAAGACCCACAGAGTCGTGGCGATCGACCTCGCGGGACACGGCGACTCGGGCGAGGGGCGCAAGGACTGGACGATCGAGGCCTTCGGCGAGGACGTGAAGGCGGTGGTCGACAAGCTCGGGCTGAAGCGGGTAGTCCTCGTCGGCAGCTCGATGGGCGGTCCGGTCGCCCTCGAGGCGGCGCGGAGGCTCGGCGATCGAGTGGCCGGAATCGTTCCCGTCGACACGATGCAGGACGTCGAACAGAAGATGCCTCCCGAAGCCATCGACAAATTCTTTCAGCAGATGAAGGCGGATTACAAAGGCGAGACGACGACGTTCATCACCCAGAATCTTTTCGCGCCCTCGACGCCGCCGGCTGTCCGGAAACGTGTGCTCGCCCGCGCGACCTCGGTATCACCGGAGCGATCGCTCGCAATGCTGAGCGCCGCGATGCGGTACGACCCGGTCGCGGCGCTCGCCGAGATCCACGTCCCGATCCGCGCGATCAATTCCGACAAGTACCCGACGAACCTGGAGGCGAATCGCCGGCATATCCCGCAGTTCGACGCCGCGATCATGAAAGTTGCGGGCCATTACCTGATGCTCGAGGATCCAGAACAATTCAATCGGCTGCTAGCGGAGATTCTGCGCGAATTCCGATAGGCGCGGAGGATTGCTATCGCTTCATGTATTTCCAGTTTCGTGACTTGCCCTCGGCCATCCATTCGACCGCGGTGCCCAGGCGCTTCGCCCGGGTCTCCTCCCCTTTCGCCTCCGTGATCCACTCGAGGTACTCGCGCTTGTGGCTCGGGCTAAATTGGTCGAACGTCGCGCGCGCCTTCGCATTCTTTTTGAACGCGGCCGCGAGGTCCGGGGGCATCGCGATTTCCTTCTTCGGGTGCTTCACCGGCCGCGGAACCTTCACACCCTCCTCATTCAATCGCGCGGCCTCCTTCACGTAGCCGATCAGGACTTTGTCTTTCGGCAGATCCGAGAGCTTCGTGATCCGGCCGAACTGACCCATCGCGTCGGACTTTCCCGGCACGATCAACGATCCCTTCCAGAAGCCGAAAGCGCAGTGCGCCTTGAAAGCCGCCATGCCGGCGAGGGGGCCGCCGTGGTAGTCGAAGTGGGGCGCGCTCCACTTCACCGTCTCCTCGACGCCCGGACAACCTTTGTGTACAAGCTCTCGCAGATGTTTCAGGATCGGCTTGGCGAAGTCCGCGGACTTCGCGATGTAAGCGTCGATACGCGGGTCCTTCCTCCCCATTCTCAGAGTCCTTTCGTCTCGGTCATGCTGAACCAGTTGCCCGAATCGTCCTTCATGAGCGCCTCGATCCCATAAAAGCGCTCGGTCGGCGGCTGAATGAACTCGACCCCCTTTGCGCGAAGCTCTTCGTAGGTCTTGCGACAGTCGGACGTGTGCAGAACTCCCCCGCTCATGATGCCGCGTTCGAGCAGATCTCGCAGCGTCTTCGCGACGTCGGGCTTGATGTTCGGGCCGTCGACCTTCATGAGGATGAGGTTCAGGTCGGGCTGGGTCTTCGGCCCGACCGTCAGCCAGCGGAAGCCGTTGTCCATCGTGTGGTCGTCGCGCACTTCGAATCCGAGCTTGTTGACGTAGAAGTCCCGGGCGGCGTCCTGGTCGAGAACGTAGATTCCCGTGTGCGAGATTCGCTGAATCATCGGTGACCTCCTTTTCGCCGCCCGCAGACTACCTACGGCACGGAGGTCGCGCTTCTCGATTCTTGCGGAGTTTCGCCGACCAGGTAAAAGCGCTGATAGCACGCCGGTATGTAATACAGCAGCCACCGCGAACGGAAGCCGCCGAACAGCCGGTGCGCCTCCCGTCGGAAGGCGGCGGGCGACAGACCGGTCAGAGTGTGAAAGCGGGTGCTGAAAGACCCGAGGCTCTCGTACCCGACCTCGAAACAGATGTCGGTGACGCTCGCATGGTCGGAGAGGAGAAGCCGCTTTGCCCTCGCGATGCGGAGACGCGTGACGAACTCGTGCGGCGTCTCGCCGAAGACCTCGGTGAAGAGGCGGGAGAAGTAGAACGGCGAGAGGTACGCCTGGCACGCCGCGTCCGCGAGCGACACGCGCTCGTGGAACCGGTCTCCGAGCCAGTCGCGCGCGCGGCAGAGGCGGGCGAGCGTCGCCGGGTCGTAGAGGCGAACGCCCCGAGGGATTCGCTCCTGGCCGGCAGGCGGACGAGGTCTCATGCCTTCGTTCCCCGTTTCAGCATAATCGACTCGAATCATGGCTCCCGTGATACCCGGGCCCGGCGGCGTCCGCGAAGACCTGATCCCGCTCAGGTCGCGACCTACCGGTAGGCGTCCTTCCGATGATCGGCCGCGGTCAGGAAGACGACCTGCTTCTCGTCGTCGATCTCGTAGAAGATGCGCCAGCTTCCGATCCGGATCCGCCACGTTGGAGGCTCCCAATCGTGCAACCGCGCTGCGGAGGGAACCTGCCGGGGAGTGGCTCGAAGAAGAGAATAGACGCGACCTTCGAGGGTCGCCCGGATCCGCCGCGCTGCCGCGGCGCCGAGACGATCGAGATCCTGCTGAAAGGTTCTGGTCTCGAAGAGACCGTACTCAGACAAAGCGGCCGCGTCGCGAAACCGCGTCGCGGTGTCCGCTTCTCAAACGGCGCTGCAGGTCTCGATCCGAGCGGATCCCGGCCATCTCTCCGTCCGGGAGGAAGATTTCGGTGACTGCCTTCTCGCGAGCTGCCGTCTCGATGAAGTTCGAGACGGAGCGGTTCTCGATCTCGGCGGCCTCCGCGATCAGCCGATAGGTCGCATCGTCGATTCGAACGGTCAGGGTCTTCGGCATTGCATCACTCCGATGGCAGATTACCATCATTTTGCGTCATCCGGCGGATGAGCTTGAGCCTTCCTGGCCGGGAGCTTGCACCTCCGACTCCGAGGAGGCACATATGAAGAAAGTCGATCTGCCGTTGCCCCTCTTCGGGTTCATCGTGGCGACGCGCGCCCTTCTCGGAGCCGGCATCGGCCTGCTCCTGGCGGACAAGTTTCGGCGTAGCACGAGGCACTCCGTCGGCGCGACGCTGGTCATCGTGGGCGCGCTGACGACGATCCCCGCCGCGTTCGCGTTGTTCGGGTCGAAGCTGGGAGCGACGAGAAGATTCGAAGTGGCCTGAACCCCTCTCCGCGGACGGGGAGAGTGATCCTTACCTCGACCCGCCCGGTGGCTGCGGTTCCGTCGGCTTCTCCGCCGTCACGATCCGGTTCTTCACGGGATACGGTGGGCGCTTCGGTCCCGCCGGCGGGCTCTTCTTCAGCTGCTCCATGACGATCGCAATCGCGCGCTCGAGCTGCGGGTCGCGCCCGGCGATCACGTCGGCCGGCGTCATCTCCACCTCGACGTCCGGCGCGACCCCCTCGTTCTCGACCACCCAACCTTTCTCCGCGTCCCAGATCGCCAGGTTCGGCGCCGTGATCTGGCCGCCGTCCATCAGCTCGGGGAATCCGAGGATCCCGACGAGGCCGCCCCACGTCCGCTTCCCGACGATCGGGCCGACCCCGAACTTCCGCCACATCCAGGGCAGCAGGTCGCCGCCCGAGCCCGCGGTCTCGTCCGCGAGCATCACCTTGGGGCCTTGGATCGAGGCCGACGGCGTCTTCATGTCCGGCCCGTAGCGCATCGCCCACCACGCGATCAGCTTCTTTTGCAGCACGTCGATGTAGTAGTCGGCGACCGATCCACCGCCGTTGAATCGCTCGTCGAGAATCACCGCCTCCTTGTACGACTGCGGATAGAAGTACCGCTTGAAGTACGTGTATCCGAGCGTCGCCGTGTTCGGAACGTACACGTACGCGACGCGGCCGCTGGTCGCGGCGTCCACCTTGCGGAGGTTCGCCTCGACCCAGTCGCGGTTGCGCAGCGCGAGCTCGTTCGCGACCGGAACAACCGACACCGTCCGCGATCCCTTGCCGTCGGGGCTCGGCCCGACGGTGATCTCGGTCAGCTTGCCCGACGTGTTCTCGAAGAAGCTGTAGAGGTTCGCTGGCGGCTTGACGTCGCGACCGCCGACGGCGAGCAGGTACTCCCCCGCTTTCACGTTGACGCCCGGCTCGGTCAGGGGCGAGCGCAGCTCCGGGTTCCAATTCAACCCGCCGTAGACCTTCGCGAACCGGAAACGCCCGTTCTCGATGGTGTAGTCGGCGCCCAGCAGCCCGCCCGGTACTGTCTTGGCCTCGACGAACGTGTCGCCCGGGTTGGTGATGTAGCTGTGCCCGACCGTGAGCTCCGAGAGCATCCACCGGATCACGCGGTTCAGATCGGCGCGCGTCGTCAGGTGCGGAACGAACTGCGCGTACTTTTCGTGCATCGCCTTCCAGTCGACGCCGTGCATGCCCGGGTCGTAGAAGTAGTCCCGGTTGATCCTCCACGCGTCCTCGAACATCTCCTTCCACTCGGAGCGCGGCTCGATCCGCACTTCGATCGCGCCCGTCTTCAGCACCTTCGCCTCGCTCGTATCGATCTTCTTTCCCGCGGTGCCCGCGATCGCCCAGTCGTCCTTGATGCGATAAAGCACCTTCTTCGCGTCGGCGGAGATCTGGTAGTCGGCGACGTCGGGCAGGAGCGTCTCGGTCTTGCGATCCTTCAGGTCGAACCGCTGGAGGGCGTTCTTCTCGTCCGCCGTGCGCACGAAGAAGATCTGTCCCGAGTCGCCCGCCTGCAGCTTCGAGAGCTCGGCGACCGGGACGGGCAGGTCGATGATCCGGTACGGCAGCCCGTCGAAGTCGATCTTCACCGGCTCGGCCTTCGGCGGCGCCTTCGGCTTTTCGTCTGACTTTGCGTCGGTCTTGCCCTTGCCGCTTTCGTCCTTCTTCGCGTCCTTATCGTCCTGCACTCCCGCTTTCGGCTTGTCCTTGTCCTTCTCCGAATCCGATGCCGAGCCCTTCTCTTCGTCGCTCTCCTTGACGAGCGGGTTCGGTAAATCTTTCCGCAGCACCGCCAGCCAGATCGAGCGCGTGACGCGGTTCTCCTCGTTCTCGAGCGTGAACCAGTTGTTGACGGGGCCCGCGTTCGTGGACGCGAAGAAGAAGAGGTACTTGCCGCTCTTGTCGAAGACCGGTTCCGCCGCGTCCGAGAGGCCGTCGGTCACCGGGAACGACTTGTCCTGCTCGAGCGAGTACGCGTAGACCCGCTCGATGTAGGCCTGGTTGTTGACCGCGTAAGCAATCCACTTCGAGTCGGGCGACCAGGCGCCTCGCAGGTTCTTCACCGGACCATAGAAGTAGTCCGACGCAACCTTCTTCGAAACGCCCGTGGCGACGTCGATCCAGTAGAGCGTCCGTGCGTTGTCGACGTAGAGGAGCTTCTTGCTGTCCGGCGACCAGGCCGGGAACTCGTAGAAGCCGGCGCCGTTCAACTTGAACTTCCGAACTTCCCCTTTGCCGTTCTGCGGCTCGATCGCGAGCTGGTACTCGCCCGCTTCGTCCGAGAAATAGGCGATCGAGCGGCCGTCGGGCGACCAGATGGGTGAGCGCTCGTGAACGGCCGGGCTGTTGGTCAGGTTCCGGACGTCCCCCTTCTCCGCGGGAACGGTGACGATCTCGCCGCGGAAGTCGAGTGCGACGCGCACGGCGGAGGGAGAGAATGAAAAGTCGCGGATGTATTTGCGTTCCTTCGTCTCCCTGACGAAGCGCGGGCGCGTCTCGACCAGGTCCGACGCGACGCCGATGGTGAGCTTCTTCGAAGTGCCGGTCGCCGGATCGAGCAAGTGCAGATAGCCCGCCTGTTCGTAGACGACCTTTCCGCCAGCGGCGGACGCGTTCATCACGCCGAAGTCGGTGTGGTTCGTCAGGCGGCGGACCTTTTTCGACTTCGTGTCGTACGCGTAGAGGTTCATTTCGCCGTCGCGGTCGGAGCGGAAGTACACGGTCTCGCCCATCCACATCGGGCCGGCGTCGTTCGCGCGCGACGCGGGCTGCGGGACCTTCTCGATCTCACGAGTCGCCGTATCGTAGAGCCAGACCTGCGAGACCGCGCCGCCCCGGTAGCGCTTCCACTGGAGGAAGCGCGGCGAGAGCGGGTTGTAGGCAATGCGCTTTCCGTCGGGCGAGTACGTCGCGCGGTCCGCGTGCGGGATCGGAAGCGGCTGCTCCGCGCCGCCTTCGACCGGCACCAGGAAGAGCTGCGTGTAGCGGCCGGTGTAGACGTTACGCGGCGAGGTGAAGAGGACCGACCGGCCGTCGGGCGTGAATCCGAGCGCGACATCGTTGCCCGGGTGCCAGGTCAGCCGCTTCGGGATGCCGCCTTCCGACGAGACGACGTAGACGTCCGTGTTGCCCTCGTACTGCGCCGAGAAGGCGATCCATCTGCCGTCCGCCGAAAAGGCCGGGCTCGACTCGACGCCGAGGTCGGCGGTGAGCCGCCGGACGTTGCCGCCGTCGAGCGCGCAAGTCCAGAGGTCGCCCCCGTAGATGAACGCGATCCGGTCCGCGCTGATTGCGGGCTCTGAGAGGAGCCGCGTGTCGTGAATGTCGGGATCGGCGAATGTCGCAGCGGCAATAAGAAAGGACGCCAGAGGCAGAAGAAGGCGCGCGCGCGTTCTCATTTGGTCCCCCATCGGATCGGGTCTGAACGGGAAACGATATCAGCACGCGCGAGATCAATCGGATGGGGTCAGGTCTCCACTTGCCACATTTGGACAGTAACTTGTTAGCGAAGACCTACCCGGCCGCTCAGTCTGAAGCCGCGGCCACCCAACTCTCCCCCGCTATCCAGGAAATCACCCGCGCGTCGAGTACATCGAGCGGCAATGCGCCGGCGTCGAGCACCGTGTCGTGGAACTTCCGCAAGTCGAACTTCGGACCGAGCTTGGCCTTCGCTCGCTCGCGCAGCTCGATGATCTTCAGCTGCCCCACCTTGTACGCGAGCGCCTGACCCGGAATGGAAATGTAGCGGTCGGTCTCCGTCTGGACGTCCACTTCGTCGATCGCCGAGTGCGCGTGGAAGTAGTCGACAACCTGCTGCCGCGTCCATTTCTTCGCGTGAAATCCCGTGTCCACGACGAGCCGGATCGCGCGGAGCATCTCGTCCTGCAGCCGGCCGAAGTCGCTGTAGGGATCTTCGTAGAACCCGATCTCCTTGCCGAGGCGCTCCGAGTAGAGCGCCCACCCTTCGACGAATGCCGTGTAGAACGCCTGCTGCCGCTGCGGCGGAAGGCCCTGGACTTCCTGAGCGATCGCGATCTGGAGGTGATGCCCAGGCACGCCCTCGTGGTATGCGGTCGACTCCGTCGAGATCGTCTTGCGCAACGTGGGGTTGCTCGTGTTGATCATGACGTGCCCGGGCCGCGAGCCGTCCGGCGAGCCCTGGTCGTACTGCGCTCCGGACGCCTCTTTCTCGCGGAAATCCTCGACCGTCAGGACGACGAGGTCGGCCTTCGGCAGGCGGCCGAAGAGCTTGGGAAGCTGCGGCTTCATCCGATCGATGAATTTCCGGTAGGCGGCGAGGATCTCCTCGCGCGAGTGGAAGTGGCGATTCGGATCTTTCTCGATCGAAGCGGCGAGCGCCTTCCAGCTGGGAAAGCCGAGGCGCTTCGCGACGGCGGTCATGTCTTTCTCGATCGCCGCCACCTGCTCGGTCCCGATGCGGTGGATCTCGTCGGGCGTCAGGTTGGTCGTCGTCTGGCGGCGAACCGTGGTCGCATACCGCGCGTCGCCTTCGGGAAGCGACCACATCCCCGGTTCCGTCCGGCCGTGCGGCGCGTACTCTTCGCGGACGAACTTCGCGAACTTCGAATACGCGGGCGCGACCGAGTCGCGGATCGTCCCGAGAATCGCCTCCCGCAGCCGCGCACGGTCCGCCTCGGAGAAGGAGGCCGGGATTTTCGACAGCGGCGTCGCGAACGGCGAGTCCTCCGGCTTCTTGCCGGCGATCCCCTCGGCCTGGGACACGACCTTCTCGAGAAGGAACTTCGCCGGCATCAGCTTCTCCGCCATCCCCTTGCGCATCTGGACCAGCGTCTGGTCCATCAGGAGCGGGAGCGCCTTCAAACGCGCGACGTAGTCCTCGTAGTCCTTGACCGTCTCGAAAGAGAGGAGCGAGACGAGCCGCGGCGCGTCGATATGGATGCCGTAGATCTGGGTAACCGGCATCTCCCAGTTCTTGAACCGGGCATCCTCGAGCTGCTCGCGGAACCCTCGGATGAGAAGCGTGCGGGTGAGCGCTTCCTGCTCGGGGAATCCTGTCGGGTCGATCGCCTCGAAGCGGTCGAGGAACTCCTTCGACTTCGCGAGGTCCTTCTCGATCGCCTCCTGCGAAAAGTCGGTGACCTTGTCGTTCCACCGCTTGTCCCCGAGGATGGAAGCGAACTCGGGGTTGTGGGAAAGGTTGTACTCCCACTGCTCCGCGAGCAGGTCCTTCATCGCCTTGCGCCGCGACTCGAGGTCCGCGGGCGGCGCCGCCGTGAGAGACAGACCGGTCGTCATGAGAAACCCTGTCACAGCCAGGATTCGGAACATGCATCCTCCCCGAATCCTGCTTACGATTCGGCGGCCGGAAGGTTCGATACCTTCCTGCTCGCCCTATCCACTGTCATCCCGAGCGAAGCGAGGGATCCCTCGGACCTTCAGTCCTCGGGAAGACAGTCGGAGCGGCTCGGGTGAGGCCCGAGCCCTACTTCTTCTTGCTGCTCTTCGACTCCGCTTTGCTCTTGCGCTTGATGTCGGAGCCCTGCGCGCGCTTGTAGGTCTGGATGTCCTTGAACTTCCCCGAGCTGTCGCGCACCGCGTAGAGCTTCTTGCCCGACGAGCTCCGGTGGGTCGTCCGTTTGGTTGCCATCTGCACCTCCTGTCGAACGCATTATCTCGAATGCTTTGGGCTCCGCGCGCGAGCCGCGGGGCACACATCCTGCAACCCGAGGGGGCGTGACCCGAGCTCTTCCACGGACGATGCGCGCCGCGACGGTCGACCGCCGGGGAGTCGTGTCGATCCGCGAGATGCCCGTTCCGTCCGTCGGGCGGCGCGAAGTTCTCATCGCGATCGACACCGCCGGCGTCGGGAGCTGGGACGCGTCGCAACGCGCCGAAGAATCCGGTACGCCGCTGGTGCCCGGAACCGACGGCGCGGGCGTCGTCGCCGCGGTGGGATCGCGCATCCGCCGCTTCCGCATCGGAGACCGCGTCTACTCCTACAGTTACGGAAACCGCAAGAGCGGCTTCCACGCGGAGTACGTCGCCGTCGAGGCGAAGAAGGTCGCGCGCGTTCCGAAAGGGCTCGACCTGAAGCGCGCCGGCGCGATCGCGACGACTGGCCTGACCGCCCTTCAGGGCGTCGACGACGCACTTCGCGTGAAGAAACGAGAGAGCGTCATCGTGCACGGAGCGTCGGGCGGCGTCGGGAGCCTCGCGCTGCAGTTCGCGAAGCTGCGCGGCGCGAGGGTCCTCGCGACCGCGTCGGGGCGCGACGGACGTGCCCTCGTGCGGCGGCTCGGCGCCGACGCCGCGGTCGACGGGAAGCGGGAGGACGTCCTGGCAGCGGCGCGCCGCTTCGCGCCCGCTGGGATCGACGCCGTTCTGGCGTTGGTCGGCGGGAAGTCGCTCGCCCGGTGTCTGGACGCGTTGAAGCCGCGCGGCAGCCGGCTCGCCTATCCGAACGGCGTCGAGCCCAGACCGCGGAAGCGACGCGGCGTGAAGACCACGACCTACGACGGGACACCCGGAGTCGAGGAGTTCGAGCGCCTCAATCGCGCCGTCGAAGCGGCGAACCTGAAAGTCCCGATCGCAAAAACATACTCACTTGCCCGCGCTGCCGCCGCGTACGCGCTCGCCGAGAAAGGCCACGTCCTCGGCAAAGTCGTGCTGCGGATCCGGTAACCAGGTCTCAGCCGCCGTGGAGCGCAGTCTTCGCGAGACTCTGAATGAGCGCCGCGACGTCTCCGGGACGGCGCTTCCCGCGAGCGAGCGCGTCGAAGGTCTCGAAGCTCGTCAGCGAGGAATGGCACCGGCAGACGCATGAAGCGATGGCGAAGCCGGGTTCCTGAGCCGGACGCGGCCCGCGCGTGCAGAACGATCAGCGAGAGAGGTCCTCCTTCAGCACGCGAAACCCGTAGTCCGAGTACCGGTAGCCCGGCGGGAGGCTCGATCGCGCCGACGGCGACGACCAGCGGACACGGTGGCGCCACGATCCTCCGCGGCTCGCGCGGCGGCGCGGCTCGCGCGGCGCGTCGTCCCAGTCGAGACACCACTCGTGGACGATCGTGCCCACATCGAGCAGTCCGTACGCGTTCGGCGTGCCGCGTCCGACCTCCCAGGGACCGGCGAGCGGACCCTTCGGGATTTCCCCTGCTGGAACTGCGTCTCCCCACGCCGTGCGCGGCGACTTCAATCCGCCGCAAGCCGCGAGCTCCCACTCCGCTTCGGTCGGGAGACGCCAATGCCGGCCGTCCGACTCGCCGAGCCAGGCGCAGTAGGCCATCGCGTCGTCCCAAGTGACGCCGACGACGGGCTGGAGCGGCGCGGAGAAGTCCGGATCCGTCCACCAGGGCGGGAGAGCGGCTCGCCCCGCCTCGACGAAAGTCGAGTATTCCCCGTTCGTCACCGGCGTCCGGCCGAGGAAAAACGGCGGGTCAACGGGAATCCGGACGAGCTCGGGGAAGATCATCCCTTCGATCCTAACGGCGCTAGGATCCGCCGCGAGAGGTGCCGTCATGTCCAGAAGTCGCCGTTGCCTACTCGCATTCCTCGTTCTCGCGATCGCCGCTCCGCTTGCCGCCGCCGGTCCGCCTCCGCAGGCCAACGACCAGAAGACGGTCGCCGTGATGACCCAGAACCTCTACGTCGGCGCGGACCTCGCTCCCGCGGTCGCCGCCGTCGCGAGCGGAGATTTTGAGGCGATCGTCACCGCCGTCTCCGACGTCTGGAAGAAAGTGCAGTTAACCGACTTCAACGCGCGCGCCGAGGGGCTCGCTCGCGAGATCAAGGCAGCGCAGCCGGCCCTGATCGGTCTCCAAGAGGCGGAGCTCTGGCGCAGCCAGACTCCGGCGGATTTCGTTCCCGGCAACGCCGAGCACGTCGAGTCCGACTTCGTGGCGACGCTGCTCGACGCCCTGGCGGGTCGCGGCCTGCACTACGCAGTCGTCGTCGAGGAGACGGGGTTCGACGCCGAGTTCCCCGGCTTTCTCTCCGACGCGGCCGCTCTGGCGGATGAGCTCTCCGACATCCGTCTGACCGACCGCGAGGTCATCCTCGCGAGGACCGATCTCCAGACCTCCGAGCTCAAGCTCTCCAACCCGCAATCGGGCAATTTTGAAACGAACATCGAGATTCCAATCGCGTCCGACGGGACCTTCGTCCTGCTTCGCGGCTGGGCCACCGTGGACGCGAAAGTCCGCGGCAAGAGCTTCCGCTTCGTGACGACCCATCTGGAATCCGATCTGGAATCCGATTCCGAGCGGGTCCGCGAGTACCAGGCAGCCGAGATCCTCGCGGGCCCCGCGGACACGTCTCTTCCCGTGCTCCTGGTCGGGGATCTGAACTCGAACGCGAACGGCGACTCCTCGACGCCCGCCTACAGCACGTTCATCGGAAGCGGCTTCGTCGACGGGTGGCTCGAGGCGAACCCCGGCACGACAGTCAGCACCTGCTGCAACGCGGAGCCGCTGACGAACCCGACGTTCCCGAGTCCGTCGGACGACTTCGGACGGATCGATCACATTCTCTACCGCGGCGCGCGGGACTTCCGGACTCTCGGCGCAAGCCTCTTCGGGACGGATCCCGCCGACCGCGTCTCGATCGGCCTGACGCTGATCTGGCCGTCCGACCACGCTGGACTTGCCGCGACGCTCGAGATCGAGAACTGAGTTCGAGGCTGACGACAATACTGATCGGAACCCGGGCGCTCGGCTCGCTTGGAAAAGCGTTGTGATGGAACGAGAGACCGCGGAAGAGATCAAGCGACACTTCGACGTCGTCGCTGGAGGGCTGCGTGGAGAGGTCGGTGGCCTTCGTTCCGACATCGGAAATCTCCGCACCGAGGTCGGAGGACTCCGAACAGGGATCGGAGATCTCCGCACGGAAGTCGGAGGACTCCGAACAGGGATCGGAGATCTCCGCACGGAAGTCGGAGGACTCCGAACAGAGACCGGAGATCTCCGCACGGAGGTCGGAGGACTCCGAACAGAGACCGGAGATCTCCGCACGGAGGTCGGACGACTCGGAAAAGAGACCGGAGATCTCCGCACGGAGGTCGGACGACTCGGAAAAGAGATTGGAGATGTCGAGCGACACTCCAATGTGCTCGCCGAGCAGCTTCGGACGGAGATCCGCACAGTGGCCGAAGGAGTCGAAGGTCTCCGAGAAGAGTTCACTCTGGAGTTCAGAAGCGTCCGGGAGGATTTGACCGAAGTCCGTGCGCTGATTCGTCTGTCCTTCACCGAGCTCGACCGCCGGATTCAGTCGCTCTAGGAGAATCTCCGCGGGTTCTGCTCCTCACCGCCCCGCCCCGCCCGTCCCCACGAACTTGCGGAGTCCCAGCACGATGCCGTTGAAGTTCCAGGAGGGATTCCTCCGATAAATGTGGGCGTTGGAGATATGCACGATGCGATAGCCGACGACCACCGACCACGGATCGCCCGGCAGGATCGGGACGGTGACGCCGGCGCCGACCTGGGTCAAGAAGTTGAAGCGCGATCCGGCGGCCGGCACGCGGCGCGGGGCGTAGAGCGGACCCTCGGCGAGCTCGAGATAGGGACGGAAAGTCCAGGAAACCGGCGCCGGATACCATCGCCCGTAGACGTCGAGCGCGAAGGCAGTCACGTTCTTGTATCCCCCATCTCCGTTGTCGTTGACGGGCTGCCGGATCCCGATCCACGGATGGAGGTCGAAGCCGACCTCGAGGCGGCGGGAGACGAACTTTCCGGCGTCGATCGTGGGAAGAAACGATTCGGCGAGCCCGTGGCGGCCGGGCGCGAAGTTCTTTCCGCCGATCGCCATCACCGACAGGGTCCGGCGCCCGAACGGACTCGGGTCCTCGGCGGCAGACCGGAGCGGAAGGAAGAGGAGGAGGACCGCGCATGACCTCGTCGCGACCTGCCGCCTGAACTTCATCGGGGCACGCATCCTGCACGCGAAGGATCGCATGGAAACGCGAAAGATCGGATCGCTCGAGGTAACGGTGGTCGGGCTCGGCGGAAACAACTTCGGAAGCCGGCTCGACCCCGATGGGACGCGCGCGGTCGTCGACGCCGGGCTCGAAGCCGGGATCAACTTCATCGACACGGCCGACGTTTACGGCGGCACGAAGAGCGAGGAGTTCCTCGGCCGCGCGCTCGAGGGGCGCCGCGAAAGAGTCGTCCTCGCGACGAAGTTCGGGATGAAGATCGACGAGAAGCGCTACGGAGCGAAGCCCGCATACGTGCACCGCGCGTGCGAGGACAGCCTGCGCCGCCTGCGGACCGATCGGATCGACCTCTATCAGCTCCATCAGCCGGACCCGGAAACGCCGATCGGCGACACCCTCGCGGCGTTGGACGAGCTCGTGCGGGCCGGCAAGGTGCGCGAAATCGGCTGCTCGAATTTCTCTGCCGATCAGATCCGGGAAGCGCACGAGCTGTCCCGGTACGGCGCGGCGTGTTTCGTCAGCGTGCAGAACGAGTACAGCCTCCTGCATCGCGAGCCCGAGCGCGAAGTCCTGCCCGAGTGCGAGCGTCTCGGGCTGGCGTTCATCCCCTACTTTCCGCTCGCGAGCGGCGTGTTGACCGGGAAATACCTGCGCGGGGCGCCGGCGACAAAAGGCCGGCTGTCCGAGCCGGGGAGGTTCCGCGACCAGTTCCTGAACGATCGCAACCGCCGCATCGCAGAGAAGCTCACCGACTTCGCCGAGTCGCGCGGCCACACGCTCCTCGAGCTCGCGTTCTCCTGGCTGCTCGCTCACCGGGTCGTCGCTTCGGTGATCGCCGGCGCGACGAAGCCGGAGCAGGTGCGCTCAAACGCTCAATCCGCCGGCTGGCGGCTCGCCGAAGAGGAGCTGGCCGAGGTCGACCGCATCGCTTCGGACGAGCAGGATCTCGCGCGCGCGGGCTGACGAGAGGCTGTCATTCCGAGGAGCGAAGCGACGAGGAATCTCCCCTTTAGAGGAGAGATCCTTCGCTCCGCTCAGAGCCTGCCCTGAACGAAGTGAAGGGATGACCGCTGCGCGGTCACTTCCCGGGCGACAGCCACGGCGAGTTGAAGAGGTGGAGCGCCAGGACAACCGCGCATGCCCATAGCGCGCGCCCACCGAAGGTCTTGAGAGTCCTCGCCCGCACGAGGTAGTACGCGCAGAAGACGGCGATGACCGCGAGCTCGACCCACCACCACCCGGTCGGCAGCCGATTCCACAGGCCGAGTCCGAGATGAACCGTGGAGTGCGGCCAGAGCGCCATGTCCGGCGGGTGCATCGGCACGTCGAGCAGGAAGTGGGAGAAGACGGCGAAAGCGACGGCGAAGGCGACCGCGGATCCGCGCCGCCAGAACGGCACCGAGAAGAGCGCCGCCCACACGAGCGACATCACGAACGAATGCGACCAGTCGATCAAGTCGAGCGTGAAGCCGTGGCCGACGTGAGGGGTCATCGTGACCTTCTCGATGCCGAGCATCACGAAGGTGCCGAAGAGGACGTCGAGGAACCCGACGCCGGCGAGCAGAGCCCAGCTCGGCGCGCGCGGCTCCTTCGCCTTGATCGCGAGCGCCGCGGCGAAGTGGCCGGCGTACATCAGTCTTTCCGGCGGCGCTCGCGGTCGAGCCAGGCGAGGAGCGGCACCGGCAACGTGAATCCCAGAAGGCAGAAGAGCCCGAATCCGAAGCTGCTCATGGGGTCAGACCTTAGTCGATCTGAACCCGGCACGGGAGCCGTCGCGGCCTGATCCGGCGCCGCTATGACGACGATCACCTCTTGACAGGTACGCTCACGAGGCGCGCTATACTGCTCGGCTCAGCCAAACAAGGCTTCCGACCCAAGAACTCAGGAGGAGAACCATGCCCAAGCGTTGTTCGTTGACGGTGATCGCCGTCGCGTTTCTCTGCTCCGTCCCGCTCTTCGCGGCGCCTGTCCCGGCGCGCGTCTCAGTGGATAGCGAAACGCACGTTTTCGACGTGTCGGATCAGGCTGCGCAGAAGGCCGAGCTCCACCGCTCGCTTCTCGCGCGCGAATCAGCGAAGGGACTCGCGAAGGCTCTCGAGGTGAGGCTCACTCCCGAGGAGAAAGCCGCCGCCGAGGCGAGGGAAGACGAAGGCCGCCTGCGCGTCGGAATCGAGAAGCCCGTCGGCGTGCTGTTGAAGTTCGTTCCGTCGCCCCGTTTCGGCGACGTCGCGACCGTGGACGGCTCCGCCCTGTGGACCGGCCGCGTCACGGCGCCCGGCGCGTCCGGCATCCGGCTGCACTTTTCGCCGTTCGATCTGCCCGAGAGCGCGGAGCTCTACGTGTACGCCGCCGACGGCCAGGTCTACGGTCCCTACACCGGCCGCGGGCCGGTCGACGACGGCGAGCTGTGGACCAACACCATCTTCGGCGACGAGGTCAGGCTGCAGCTCTCCGTTGCTCCGGAGGACGCCTCGCGCACCCGCCTCGTAGTCGCCGGCATCGGCTACATGGGCACGGGCGTTCTGATGGCAGGTAACCTCTGCAGCGACAACGCCTCGTGCGTCGAGAACGCGGCTTGCTGGAACGTCGCCGCGGTTTCGGACGCGCGCGACGCCGTCGCGAGCATCCTCTTCGCGTCCGGGCCCTTCTACTACATCTGCAGCGGCGGATTGATCGCGGATGCCAACGCACAGCACCTGCCGTACTTCCTGACCGCCAACCACTGTATTTCCAGCAGCGGCGAGGCGTCCAGCATGGAGACGTACTTCGACTACGAGTCGGGGAGCTGCACGAATCCGACCTGCACCCAGCCCTACAACAACACCGGCGACACCGTCGGATCAACGATCGTGGCCAGCAACAGCAAGGGGGACTACACGTTGCTCCGACTGTCTTCCACGCCGACGACGAAGGACGGCATCGTGACTTACCTCGGCTGGACCTCCAGCCCCGTCGCGAACTCGAACGGCACTCACCTGTATCGCTTGAGCCATCCTTCCGGTGCGCCGCAGGCTTACTCGCAGCACGATGTCGACACCTCGAAGCCGACGTGCACCTCGTGGCCACGGGGCGAACGGATTTACAGCCGAGACATCGAGGGAGCGACCGAAGGCGGGAGCAGCGGCTCTCCGGTGTTGAACGGGTCGGGCCAGATCGTCGGGCAGCTGTCGGGCGCGTGCGGATTCAACGTGAACGACGTATGCGACAGCGCGTCGAACGCGACCGTCGATGGCGCCTTCGCGTACTACTACGGCCAGGTGTCTTCGATCCTGGGCGGCGGCGGCCCGTCGTGCTCTTCCTCCGGCGCAAGCTGCAGCGCAGCCTCGCAGTGCTGCTCCGGGACCTGCAGGGGCAAGCCCGGAAGCAGGACCTGCAAGTAACGATTCCGTCTCTTTTTGTGAAGCAGGAGGAGCCTTCGGGCTCCTCCTTTTATTTCGGCGGCTCGACCTCGATCCGTCGCTCTTCGAGCAGCACGCCCGTCGCCCGCGCGAACTCGGTCGCCGCCTTGCGGTAGTCGGTCAGCGCCGACGTCTCGGTGACCCGCGCGTTGGTCAGCTCGTTCTGCCGCGTCAGCACGAGAAAGTTCGTGGATATCCCCACCGCAAAGCGCTCCTGCTCGGCATAGAGCTGGGTCTCGGCTGCGACCCGGGCGGCCCGCGCCGCCTCGATCCGCTGCCGGGCGGACTCGAGCGCGAACGCCGCGTTGCGGACCTCAGCCTGAACCTGTTGCTCCTCGCCCGAGACGGCGAGCGTCGCCTGCGAGAGCGCCGACTTCGCGACCGCGAGGTTCGCGCGCGCGGTCCGGTTGCCGATGGGGAAAGAGAAGGACACTCCGACCGACGCATCCGGGAACTCGTTGTCGGCGATCGTCCCGTACGACCGCCGCCACGTGCCTTCGAGAGCTGGAGGCACGACGACGGGCCCCCCGGTGAATGCCGTCGCGTTCGGATTGCTTCGTCCCGCCAGCCCCCTTCGCTCATAGGCGGCGACGAGGTCGAGTCGCGGCTTCAAGTCGCTCCGGCGCGCCTCCACCTGCACTTCGAAGCGCGCCCACCGGGCCTTCGCCTCGGCGATCTCCGGCCGCCGCGCGAAAGCCGTTTCGATCGCCTTTTCGACGTCGGGCCGAGAGGTCGTGAGCGCCGGGTCGTCGGCGGGAACGATCTCGGCCGACCAGGACGGATCTCTCGGGTCGCCCAGCACGAGCAGCTTCAGCGTGTTCTCCGCCTCGGCGACGCGCTGCCGCGCGAGAGCGAGGTCGCCTTTGCGTCGTTCGCGCTCGGCGGTCGGCTGCGCAACCTCGGTTTCGCCGAGCGTCCCCGCCTCCACCCGGCTCTTCGTCTCGGAGAGCTGCTTCTCCGCGAGCGCGACTGAGCTTTCGATCGAGGCGACGTCGCGTCGGGCGGCGACGAGGCTCCAGTAGGCGACGTCCACCTGGCGGATGGTGTCCGAGACGACGCGGGTCAGGCGCGCCTTCGAAGCGCTTCGATCAGCGGCTGCCACGCGGATCGCTTCGCGGGCCGGATCGATCGCGAGATTGCGCAGCAACGGTTGCCGGAGCGCGACCCCGAGGTCGGTCGAGTACGCGGGCGAGAGGATCGTGAAGACGCTGTCGGTCGTGCTCCGGTCCGCGTCGCCGAAGAGCGAGACGGTCCCTCCCGTCGGAAGGAGCCGCGAAAAAGAGGTCGAGGCGTTCAGGCCCTCGATTTCCGGCGCGAGGCCCCCCGCCGGCGCGCCGGAGAAGGCCGAGTTGACCGGGTCGGTGTGCTGCCGCCACCCGAGGTCGGCATTCCAGAGGACGTCGTAGGCGCCCCGGGCGCCGAGGATCGCGAAGCCGGCCTGCTCGACGTTCTCGCGCTCGACCGCCAGGGACGTGTTCCGCTCGAGCGCGCGGCGCGTTGCCTCCTCGAGCGTCAGCGGAAGAGTGGGTGTCTCTCCGGAGGCGACGGCCGTCACCGCGGAGAAAACGAAGACAAATCGTCGAAGGCGAAGCATTCAGGATCCCCCTTCTCCGCCGACGGCGAGTCGCTCCGAGGAGGCGGACGATCGCGAAATCCGCGAGTCCAGCGTCCGCGCGAGACACTCGAACGCTCGACGGCGCAACGTCGAGAGCGCGCTCCGCTCGACGGCCGTGAATTCCAGGCCGAGCGACGAAGCCAGCTCGAAGCTCCGCGGGCCGACGGGAAGGAAGGACTCTCGGAATCCGTCATCGGTCAGGATCTTTCCGAGCAGGACCTCGACGTTTTTCTGTGACATTTCGGTTTCTCCGACAAAGGCGTATTACAGAAGCCGTGCCGCGGCGGAGGCCGAGCCCGGAAGATGGGAACTGTCAGGGAATCAAGGATTTACATGGAGGCAGACGATCCAGTCCGGCCTTTCGGGCGGCGCGAATCTGTCCGGAAATCGACAGGGTGCGGAAAGACCCGCACCGATGACGGACGACGGCGGGAGGAAGCTCGCCAGGGATGAACTGGCGAGGGTGGCCTGCCGCGCCAAGCGGCGGTCGCGGTCGAGTCATGATGTGTCCCGCGGCGCATTCCGTCGCTTCCGGTCTGACGCATTGCTGTGAGAGCTCTCCTCGAAGTTGGGAGGCGCGATGGCGAAGTGGTTCTTCGAGCCCGGACACACGGCGGTTGAATTTCGCGCCCGCCACATGATGGTCAGCTGGGTGCGCGGGCACTTCAAGAACGTCCATGGGACCCTCGAGTTCGATCCTGCCAACCCCCGAGTCACCTCCGTCGAGGTGATGATCGACGCCGGTGGTCTGTGGACCGGGGAGCCGCAGCGCGACGCTCACCTGCGCAGCGCCGACTTCCTCGACGTCGAGAACCACCCGAAGATCGCTTTCCGCGGGAACGGCGTCGAGCTCGTCGGAGCGGACGAGGGAAAGCTTGCCGGCGAGCTGACGATCCGCGGGATCACCCGACCGGTCTCTCTGGACGTGCGCTACCTCGGCCAATGGGAAACATCGTGGTGGGAAGATGGAGTCGACAAGGGCCCCAAGACACGCGCCGGTTTCCTGGCCACCGCCCGGATAAATCGGAAGGACTTCGGCGTGAACTGGAACGACACTCTCGATCGGGGTGGTGTCGTCGTGGGCGACGACGTCTACATCACGGTCGACGTCGAGGCGATCCGCGAGAAGTAAATTGCTTCCGGACCCGAGTCGCGGAGACGACCGCTGTTCGAGCGGTTCTTCGAGCGCTGATGGCAACCGCGCGACCCGCGAGGCTTCTTTCGGCATAGCCGGTTGATCGGCACTCCGCGATGAACGTTGCAGCGCGGGGCCCTTGCGACGAGGCGATCCTCCGGGCGACCGAGCCGTCGCCGTGCACCCGCGCAACGGCGCGATGGGTCCTCGCGGCGACGATTCTCGGCTCGAGCATGGCCTTCATCGACGGGACCGTGGTCAACGTCGCGCTACCCGTCCTCCAGGAGAGCCTCAAAGCTTCCGTTTCGAGCGTCCAGTGGGTCGTCGAGGCCTATGCGCTGTTCCTTTCGGCGCTCGTCCTCGTCGGGGGCTCGCTGGCGGATCGGTTCGGCCGCCGGCGAATCTTTGCGATCGGCATCGCGCTGTTCGCCGCGTCCTCGGCGGCCTGCGCGCTCGCTCCCGGCATCCGCTTCCTCGTCGCGGCACGCGCCGTCCAGGGAGTGGCCGCGGCGCTGCTCGTTCCGTCCAGCCTCGCGATCCTCGGCGCGGCCTTTTCCCCTCGCGAGCGCGGCCGGGCCGTCGGGACGTGGTCTTCTCTGACAGCCGTCGCCGCGGCGATTGGCCCGATCGCCGGCGGGTGGCTCGTGCAGGTTGCGTCCTGGCGAGCGGTGTTCTTGCTCAACCTGCCGATCGCGGGAGCGGTCCTTGCGATCGCCCTCTCGAAGGTTCCCGAAACCCGGAACCCTTCGGCCGGCCCGCTCGACCTGCTGGGCGCGTTCGCGGCGACGATCGGCCTCGCCGGGCTGGTTTTCGGGCTCATCGAGGTGCCCGGGGCTGGATGGAGCGACCCCCGCGTGTGGGTTTCCCTCGCGGCGGGCGGGGTCGCGCTTGCCGGGTTCGTCGTCATCGAAGCGCGAAGCGCCCATCCCATGGCTCCCCTCGACCTGTTCCGGATTCGCGCCTTCGCGGGAGCAAACCTGCTCACGCTGTTTCTGTATGCAGCGCTCTCGGCAGCCTTCTTCCTTCTGCCGTTCGAGCTCATACAGGCGCAGGGCTACTCGCCGTCCGAGGCCGGCGCGGCGCTTCTCCCGCTGATCGTCCTCCTCTTCGCGCTGTCGCGCCCGGCCGGGGCGATCGCGGACCGATTCGGTCCCGGCGTGCCACTGACTGTCGGCCCCGCGATCGCGGCGGTCGGTTTTTTTCTCCTGTCCGTGCCGCACCACGATGCGCGGTACGCCACTGGCCTCCTGCCCGCGCTCTCCGTTCTCGGGCTCGGCATGGCGATCACGGTGGCGCCCCTGACGACGACTGTGTTGAACGCCGTCGGCGAACGGGACGCGGGAACGGCTTCGGGAATCAACAACGCAGTCGCTCGGGTCGGGGGGCTCGTCGCAATCGCTGCGTTCGGGGTCGTCGCGTCCCAGGTCTTCGATCGTGCGCTGGACCGCCGCCTTTCGGAAGCGGGACTCGCCGCGGTCGCCGCGAAGATTCCGGCAGCCGAGCGCCACAAGCTCGGCGCGGCGCAGACGCCGCCGAACTCGAGTGACTCGGAGACGCGGGGAGCTCAGAAGGCGATCGCTGCCGCCCTCGCCGACTCCTTCCGGGTGTCGATGAAGATCGCCGCGGCGCTCGCTCTTCTCTCCTCCGTCTGCGCGCTCGTCTTCATCCGGATTCCGTCTAGACGATCCCGTATTTCTGGATCCGCGAGTAGAGCTGCGCGCGCGTGATCCCGAGCAGCCGCGCCGCCTGCGCCTTGTTGTTGCGGGCATCGCGGAGCGCGTTCTCGACGAGCTGGCGCTCGACGTCTTCCAGCGTCTGCCCGGCGCCGGGCGACATCGAGCCGCGCCCGTTCCCGCCGCGCGGAAGCGGCAGGTGCTCCGTGGTGATCAGCCCGCCCTCGCACAGGATGACCGCACGCTCGATCGCGTTGCGGAGCTCCCTCACGTTGCCCGGCCACGCATACGCGAGAAGCGCGTCTCGCGCCTCCTTCGAGATCCCGGGGGAAGGCCGGCCGACGGTCGGCCCGAGCTCTTCGACGAACGCTCCCGCGAGAAGAAGGATGTCTTCCCTGCGCTCGCGAAGCGGCGGCAGCGCGATCTCGAAGACCCTCAGCCGGTAATACAGATCCTCGCGGAACTGTCCGGCAGCGAGCGCCGTCGCGATCTCGCGGTTGGTCGCTGCGATCACGCGGACGTCGGCCTTCTGGACGCGCGAGCCCCCGAGGCGCTGGAACTCGCGCTCCTGCAGCACGCGCAGGAACTTCGCCTGCACCGACGGAGACATCTCGGCCACCTCGTCCAAGAAGAGAACCCCGCCCGCGGACTGCTCGATCTTTCCCGCGCGCGACTGGAGCGCTCCGGTGAAGGCGCCGCGCTCGTATCCGAAGAGCTCCGACTCCAGGAGCTGCTCCGGCAGCGCCGCGCAGTTGATCGCGAGGAACGGTTTTCCGGATCGCGGCGACGCCGCGTGGATCGCGCGCGCCACGACTTCCTTGCCCGTGCCGGACTCTCCGGTCAGGAGCACTGTCGTCTCCGTCTTGGCGACTTTGGAGACGAGGTCGAGCACTTCCCGCCAGCTCTTCGACTTACCGATGATCTGCCGCGCTCCGCCGATCGTGGCGAGCTGCTCGGTGAGTGCGGCCACGCGCCCTTCGAGCCGGATCGCCTCCTCGCGCGCCTCGGTGGCAATCCGCGCCTCCTCCGCGAGCTTCTCGTGCGACAGGACCAGCGCGACCTGGTCGGCGATTCGGCGCGCGATGTCCGCGTCCTCTTCCCGGTACCGTGCGACCGTCCGCGAGAGGAAGTTCAGGCCCCCGACGATCTCCCCTTCGAGCCGGATCGGCACGCGAAGGAGCGAACGGATCCCGTCGCGCTTCATGAGCTCGAACTTCTCGGTGCAGCAGCCCGGTTCCAGGCGGATGTCGCGCACGAGGAAGAAGCTCCACTCCGCGCTCTCCCGCGCTTCGTCGTCGATGGGTATGGTCTGCGGGAGATCCGGCATCCGCTGGCCGGTATACGCATGGATCCGGATCGTCTGCCGGTTTTTCGAGAGCAGCCCGAGCGCCATCCGGTCGTGCGGAAGGATCCCGCCGACGGCCGCCGAAAGCTGATCGAACACCTCACGGATGTCGAGCGCCTTCGAAAGCGTGGGCAGCAGCGCCTCGAGTGCTTCGCTCCTCTTGCGCCGCTCGCGCTCCTTTCGAAAGAGCTCCTCGTGCTGGAGCGCCAGCGCCACGAGATCCGCAATTGCGAGGACCGTCTCCTCGTCCTCCGGCAGGTAGACGTCGGTCTCTTTCGAAGAGAACCAGATGCTCCCGAGCGGCCGGGTTCCGGGCAAGAGCGTGACGATCAGCGAGCGGGAGCCGAGCTCGATCGCCTGGCGGTCGAGGGCGAACGACGGATCGAGCTGCGTCGTGACGTCGGAGTGCCGGACGACCACACCCATTTCGGGGAGCCGGAGCTGCGGTGAGACGTCGGACCGGCGGTACCGCAAGCCGATTTCCTCGACGCCTTCCTTTCCCACGGCGGAGTAGACGGAGAACGCCTCGTCCTCGGGCCTAGCGTCTAAGGGGAGATCCGGGTTCTCCGTGACGTTGACGCCCATGGTGTCGAACGGCAGCGCCAGCCGCGCCGCTTCCGCGACGCGCGAGAACACATCTTTGAGACTCATGCTCTCGGCCACCGCCCGGGCGATGGCGGAAAGGGCAGGGGCGAGCCCCTCCTCCCGTGAGGGGCGAGCGGGACGGGGAGCGGTCTCGAGATATTCCACGAGCCTCATTCTAGGCAAAACGCCAGCCCTCCGGGTCCGCTGCAACGGGTTTTCAGGCGCCATGCCCTGACCACGAGCTCCCTCAGCGCGTTGATGACGCGGGTGTGACGACCCTCGATCGGCCGTGTTCGTCACGTCAGCAACCTGTCATCCCGAGCGAAGCGAGGGATCTCATAAAGGCGAGAGATTCCTCGTCGCTCCGCTCCTCGGAATGACAAAAACCCCTGTTCACACCGCCACCTCCACGAGCTCCGGAGCGGATTCCGCCGGATTCTCCTCGGCGGATTCGACCTTCTCGTGCGTCCGCGCCACGAGCACGTAGATCGCGGGCACGAAGAAGAGCGTGAACACCGAGCCGATGATCATGCCCGAGACGAGCGTGATACCGATCGAGTTCCGCGCGCCAGCTCCCGGCCCCCGCGCGAAAACGAGCGGGAGATGTCCCATGACCGTCGCTGCGGTCGTCATCAGAATCGGACGCAGCCGCGTCGAGGCCGCCTCGATGACGGCGGCGAGCTTGTCGCGCCCCTGCTCCTGCAGATTGTTCGCGAACTCGACGATCAGGATCCCGTTTTTCGCCACGAGGCCGACCAGCGTGATGAGTCCGATCTGGCTGTAGATGTTCAAGGTCGTCGCGCCGAGGAAGGGGAAGAGCAGCGCGCCGGAGAGCGCGAGCGGCACCGAGCCCGCGAGGATGATGAACGGGTCGCGGAAGCTCTCGAACTGAGCGGCGAGCACCAGGTAGATCAGGATCCCGGAGAGGAAGAACGTGCCGAGGAACTTCTTGCCTTCGGTGCGCAGCTGGCGCGACTCGCCGGCGTAATCGACCGTGAAACCCTTCGGAAGGACCTTCTTCGCCTCGTTCTCGAGCATCGTGAGCGCGGTGTTCAGTGAAACGCCGGGCGGGATTACGCCCTGGATGCGCACGGCGTTCAGCTGCTGGAATTTCTTCAGGTCGCGCGGTTCGGTCGATGTCTTGAGTGTCGCGAAGGTCGAGAGCGGCACCAGCTTGTCGTCTCTCCCGGTGACATAGATGCCCTCGAGCTGCTCCGGCGTGAGGCGCTCGGCACGCTTGATCTGCGGAATGACCTTGTAGCTCCTTCCCTGGATGCTGAAGCGGTTGACATAGTTTCCGCCGAGCATCGTCGAGAGGTCCTCCCCGGCCTTGGAGAGGTCGACCCCCTGAGACCGGAGCTTGTCGCGGTCGAACACGACCTCGGCCTGCGGCTGGTCGAACTTCAGATCCGAGTCGGCGTACATGAAGAGGCCGCTCTGGAACGCTTTCCCAACGAGCTGATTGGCGAAACCGGCGAGCTCGCGCGGCTCCGCGGTTGAGGCGATGACGAAGTCGACCGGGAAGCTTCCGCCGCCGGGAAGCGGCGGCGGCACGAGCGAGATAACGCGAATGCCCGGTATTTGCCCGAGTTTCATCGACGCCTCGACCTGGAGTTGCTCCGTGCTCTTCTTCCGCTCGCTCCAGGGCTTCGTGACCATGCCTCCAAACCCCCCCGTCGGGTTCGTGAGCTGGAAGACGCTCCCGTTCTCGGGGAACGAGCGGTACACGTCGGCGACCTGGGCCGAGAAGAGCTTCGTCTGGTCGAGCGTGGAGTTCGGGGCAGCCTGGATGATTCCGAAGACGACACTCTGGTCCTCCTTCGGAGCGAGCTCCCGTTGCGACAACATGTAGAACGGGACGATGAGCAGCGCCACGATCACCCAGACGACGAAGACGACCGGGCGGTAGTTGAGAGTTTTCGTGAGCAGCCCCGTATAGGTCGAGCGGACGGAGTCGAACCGCCGGTTGATCCAGCCGGCGAAGCCGCGTTCCGGGTCGCCGGAGCGCAGGAGCTTCGAGGACATCATCGGCGAAAGCGTGAGCGCGACCACGCCGGAGATGATCACCGCGCCGGCGAGAGTGAACGCGAATTCCCGGAAGAGAGCGCCGGTCAACCCGCCCTGGATGCCGATCGGCAGGTACACGGCCGCGAGCGTGATCGTCATGGCGATGATCGGACCGACGAGTTCGCGCGCCGCTTTGATCGCCGCCGGGAACGGACGCTCGCCGAGCTGGATGTGCCTCTCGACGTTCTCGACCATAACGATCGCGTCGTCGACCACGAGACCGACCGAGAGCACGATCGCGAGCAGCGTCAGCAGGTTGATCGTGAAGCCCACTAGCATCATCAAGAAGACCGCCCCGACGAGCGAGAGCGGGATCGCGACCACGGGGATGAGCACCGAGCGGTACGAGCCCAGGAAGAGGAAGATCACCAGGATGACGATGAGCAGCGTCTCGCCGAGGGTCGTCACCACCTCCCGGATCGCCTCGCGGATGTACTCGGTCGAATCGTAGGGGATGCCGAGCTTCATGCCGACAGGCAGCTGCGCCTGGATTTCGGGCAGCGCTTTCCGAACGCGGCTGATGACGTCGAGCGTGTTGGCGTTGGGGAGCACCCAGATGCCCATGAACGTGGCGGTCTGCCCGTTGAACTTGACGTCCTGCTCGTAGTTCTCGGCGCCGAGAACGACGTCGGCGATCTCGCCGAGCCGCACGACCGTGCCCTGCTTTTGTTTCACGACGAGCTGGCGGAATTCCTCCGCTGTCTTGAGATCCGTGTTGGCGACGAGGTTCACCGACACCATGGATCCCTTCGTCGCGCCGAGCGCCGAGAGGTAGTTGTTCTTCGACAGCGCCTCCTGAACGTCCGACGGCGAGATGCCGAGCGAGGCCATCCTGTCGGGCTTCAGCCACACGCGCATCGCGAACGTGCGGCCGCCCAGAATGTCGGCGCGCTGCACGCCGCTCACGGCGGAGAGCTTCGGCTGCACCACACGGGTCAGGTAATCGGTGATCTGGTTCTGATCGAGCTCGCTGGAGGAGAAGCCGAGATACATCGCCGCGAACTGCGTGTCCGCGGTCTGGAGGTCGATGACCGGCGCCTGCGCCTCGGGCGGCAGGTCGTTGCGGACCTGCGCGACCTTCGCCTGGATCTGGGTGAGCGCCGCGTTGGTGTCGTAATTCAGCTTCAGGTGAACGGTGATCGTGGAGACGCCCTGCGCGCTCGACGACTCGATGTAGTCGATGCCGTCGGCGCTCGCGATCACCCTTTCCAACGGCGTCGTGATGAAGCCCCGAACGAGATCGGCGTTCGCGCCGACGTAGACGGTCGTCACCTGCACGACCGCGATGTCGCTGCGCGGGAACTGCCGCACGGAGAGCGATCGGATCGCCTGAAGTCCGGCGATCAGGATGACGAGGTTGACGACGATCGCGAGGACGGGCCGTTTGACGAAAAGGTCGGTGAATTTCATCGGTTCCTCATGGGGTCAGGCCGGTAGTTTGGTCTTTTTCAACCACCTCGAAGGGTGCGCGTCTCAGCTGTCTTCCGGCTTCGGGGCCGGGTTGTTGGAAGGCTGCACCTTGTTGTTCACGACGACGGCGGCGCCGTTGCGGAGCTTGAAGACTCCGGAGGTCACGACTTCTTCGCCTGGCTTCACGCCGGAGACGACCGCGACCTGATCCCCGCGCGAGCCGCCCAACTTCACGAACTGCTGTCGAACGCCGTTGTACGTCTGGCCTTTCGGGCTCTTCATCTCGCCGACGATGAAGACCGAGTTGCCGTAAGGCGCGTAGCTGATCGCCGACGTCGGGAGCGCGACGACCGGGGTGCTGGCGCCGAGCACGACCTGCGCTTCGACGAACATCCCGGGCCGCAGCTTCCCTTCGGGGTTGACCAGCGTGGCCTGGATCTGGATGTTGCGCGTGGCCTCGTCGACGATCGAGTTGATCGCCGTGACCGTTCCGGTCGCATCGGAGCTCTCGATCCCCTGAGCCGTCACGCGGACTTCTCCGCCGACTCGAAGCTCGCCCAACTGCTGCTGCGGGACGGAGAAATTCACGTAAACCGGGTCGAGCGACTGGAGCGAAACGACCGGATCGCCCGCATTCAGGTACTGGCCGAGGTTCACCTGGCGGAGGCCGAGGACCCCCGAGAAAGGCGCCCGGATCGTCTTGCGCCCGATCGTGGCGCGCATTTCGCCCGTCTTCGCGACCGCCTCCTTGTCCTCGGCGGACGCCTTGTCGAACTCCGACTGCGAGGTGATGCCCTTCTCGCGCAGGCCGCGCATACGCTCGAAGTTGACGCTCGTCAGGTTGCGCTGCGCGTCGGCGGCGGCGAGCTGCGCCTGCTCCTGCCGCGTGTCGAGCCGCACGAGCACGTCGCCCGCCTTCACTCTCTTGCCGGAATCGAACTCGATCCGCGAGACGAGCCCCGGCAGATCCGCGGCGACCGTCACCCCGTGGACCGCGGCGACGGTTCCGATGGCGTTCACGGTCGACGGCCAGCGCTCCTTTTGCGCGCGGACCGTGGTCACGGCCTCCGGCGGCGGCTGGAAGGACGCGTTCTTCGCGATTCCCGCCTGGACCTGGCGGATCTTCACGACGGCGATGGCCGCGATGAAGACGGCCACTCCGATGAGAGTCAGGATCATTCGCTTTTTCATGAAACCTCCCCGTGCCTAGGATTGGACCTATAGCCAAGCTGCGTGCCAGGGGTTCCGGACGCCCCGGCCGCCGAGGCGCCGCCGCCAACACCCTGCAGCCGCGAGAGTTCCGCTCGTGCTACCGAGTTCCGTCGGAGAAGTTCGGCCGTGTGAGGCTGTCGAGAAATCGACATGTTGTCGGTATCTCCGCAGTTTCTCGAGGCGTCATGCGCCTCTCGTTCTGTAGTCGAACCTGCGCCCGCGAAATCGACCGAATTGGGGTCAGCGCTGAATTGATGCATTGGGGTCAACGCTGAATCGCTGAATGCAGGAATTCAGCGCTGGCCCTCAGTCGGGCCCCCAGTCGGGCAGGATCAACATCGCGTCGCCGAACTCGTGGCCGAGATATCCGGCGGCCTCGGCATGTCGATACGCGTCCGTCAAGGTGTCTTCGGCAGCGAACGCCGTCGTCAGGGCGAAGTGACTGGTGCCGGGCTCGTGGAGGCCGGTCAGCAGCCCGTCCGCCACCCGAAGGGGAAACCGCACGTCGATCCGGACGTCCGTGATGCCGGCGGCCGCCGCCAGTCGGCCGCCATGTGCGGCGGCGCAGCCCTCGAGCGCGCGAGCCACGGACGTCCCCACCGCGACGACGCGCCCTCCCCGGCGGCGCGTCTCGCGCTCCGCCTCGACCGTCGCGGCCAGGACCTCGAAGCGCTCGGGTATAGGGAGAAAGGCGTCCGCGGCGGCGTCGCCGATCGAAGAGAGGCCCGCGCCGTGCGTGATCGACGCGAGCGCGACGCCGTTCTGCTGCAGCGCGCCAAGCAGCTCCCAGTTGAGCGGCCGGCCGGCCGACGGGAGCTCGACCGCCCACGGCCGCGACCCGTAAGCGGTCTGCACGTCCCACATCGCGAGCGGCGCTTCGAGGTAGGAGTACTGGATCGGACGTGCCCGGCGGTAGAGCGCCTCCCAGAACGCGTCGCCCTTGCGGTCGAACGCCAGGCTCACGAGGCGCGGTGAGGCCGGAGAGACGCTCTCGATCGTCGCGATGAGATCCTCCGCGAAGCGCAGAACTTCGCCGGCGGGCAGAAGCGGCGGAGGAGGACGATCCTCCGTTCGCATCCGCCAGTCCCCGCGGCCGAGCAGAGCGGCGGTCCATTTACCGTTCCCGTCTTCGACCCGCGCGAGACGCACCTCGATCGGCTCCCCGGAAGACGTCGTCCCCTGAAGCGAGGCGGGCAGCGTCGCGGCATCGTTCACGACGAGCAGGTCGCCGCGGCGGAGCAGCCGGGGCAGCTCCCGGATCCGCCGGTCTTCGAAACGGCCGCTTTCCGGGTCGACGACGAGAAGGCGCTCGTCGAGGGATCGATCGGGTGGCCGGGTCGCGGGCTTCACGCCGCCGGCCGCGACGCGAAGGCCTCGATGCGCGAGCCGCTCTCGATCGTTTCGGCGGAGGCCAGAATATCGGCGACTCGAGCGGCGGCGTCTTCCGGGCGCACGAGCGCCGAGCGATCGGCGTCGGGCATCGCCGCCGCGTGCATGGCCGTGTCCATCTCTCCCGGATCGATCGTCAAGAACCGGACCCCTGCGTCCTTGAGCTCCTCGGCCCAGATTCTTCCCAGGTGATCGAGCCCCGCCTTCGACACCGCATAAGCGCCCCATCGCGCGTACGGAACGACGCCGGCGTCGGACGTGACGTGGACGACGAGGCCGCGCCGCCGCAGGGCCATGGAGCCGGCGATCGCCTTCGTGAGCCGGAAGGGACCGACGAGGTTCGTCGCGAGCACCGCCTCGAAGTCTTCGCAGGCCGTGTCGAGCAGGAGCGGCAGGGGCGTCGGTCCCAGGCTGCTCGCGTTGTGGACGAGAAGGTCGATCGGGCCGACCAGCGCGGCGGCAGCACCCGCGATCGCGTAGACGTCGTTCTTGTCTCCGACGTCCGCGACGATCCCGTGGGCTTCCCCGCCGGCGGCCCGGATCTCGCCCACGACGGCGTCCAGATCGCGGGCGCCTCGCGCGACCAGGGCGACCCGCGCCCCCCGCCGGGCCAATGTGCGTCCGAGGGCGGCGCCGAGCCCTCGGCTTCCCCCCGTGATGAGCGTTCCGAGTCCCCGAATCTCCATGGTTCGATCTCCTCTGCTACGAATAACGCGCCGCAGCCAATATCCCGACAAAATTGCCAATCTTTTGGCAGTTCGCTATCCTGTGGACATGCGCGACGAGCTCCCGGCGCGGCTGGCAAGGAACATCCGTCACCTGCGAGAGACGCGAGGGCTCACCCAGCAGCAGATGGCGAAGGTGTCGGGAATTCCCCGGGCCACCTGGGGCCACCTGGAGTCCGGAGGCGCCAACCCGACGCTCGCGGTGCTCGACCGGGTTGCGACCGCGCTCCAGGTGCCGATCGAGGAGCTGACGGCGGCGCCGCGATCCTCGGGCCGGCTGTACCCGAAGGCGGCGCTGGTTTCACGCAAGCAGGGGGACGGGATCGTGCGCAAGCTCCTCCCCGACCCGATTCCCGGGATGCTCATCGACCGAATGGAGATTCCGGCGGGCGGCCAGATCATCGGCGTGCCGCACATGCCCGGGACCCGCGAGTATCTGACGTGCGAGTCGGGGACGATTTCACTCGCTGCGGGCGGCGAGCGCTGGCGCCTCACTCCGGGCGACGTCGTCGTGTTCCGGGGAGATCAACGCCACTCGTACACGAACGCCGGCAACCGGACGGCCGTGGGTTACTCCGTGGTGGTCCTGGCCCGCCGATCGTCGACCTGAGTTAAATGGCTGCCGGGATCTATCTCGCCGCGAGCATCACCCGAGCTCGCGCCGGGACATCGCGCCCTTCGCCCGGGCCGAGGGCCCAGAACTTCGGGGGCGGCTGTTCCCCTTCTCGCAGCATCGTCGCGATTCGCTCAGCCGGCTCGTCCTCGCCGTCGTCCGCCAGGCGGAAAGTTCCGAAGTGGATCGCCACGCTCGCCTCGGCGCCGAGGATCCGATGAGCGCGCAGCGCTTCTTCGGGCGACATGTGTACGCGCGACATGAACCACTGGGGCCGGTACGCGCCGATCGGCAGCAAGGCGAGCCGCGGCGGACCGTAACGCTCGCGGATCTGCCCGAAGTGCGGGCCGAAGCCCGTGTCGCCGGCGAAGTACATCGCGCCCGCCGGACCGGTCACCACGAAACCGGCCCACAGTGCTCGATCTCGATCGAACAGCCCCCGCCCCGAAAAGTGCTGCGTGGGGACCGCGGCGATCCGGATTCCCTCGCGGACTTCGACTGACTGCCACCAGTCGAGCTCCTCGACGTCCCGGATTTTCGCTCGATCGAGAACCGCGCGGTTGCCGAGGGGGACGAAAATCCGCGGGCGGTGCTCGGCCGCGAGCCGTTCGAGTGTCGGGATGTCGAGATGGTCGTAGTGGTTGTGGCTGACCAGCACGACGTCGATCGGCGGAAGCTGCTCGAATCGAAGACCGGGCGGATGGACCCGCCGGGGCCCCGCGAACGCGACCGGGCTGCAACGCTCGGACCAGATCGGATCGGTCAGGACGTTGACGCCGTCCATCTGAACGAGGACGGTCGAGTGATTGACGAACGTGACCCGCATCTCGCCGCGCCCGACGCGCCGGGGAGGAGAGGGCGCCGGGGCGACGTCCGTCCACTTCCGCCACGGGCCTGGCTCGCGGGTCCGCATCCACTTGACGAAGTCACCGAAGCCGGCGTGCTCGGTCGGCGTTTCGTTGCGGAACGACCGGCCGTCGAAGTGGTCCGACACGGCGCCGCGGTAGCGGCGCGTCGAAGCAATGCAGCCGTACGCGACGGCTCCCAGCAGAGCGCCGGCTGCGAAAAACAGAGCCCGGCCCGCGACCGTCACAAGGTCATCATCCCCCGAAAGCACGCGGCGGCTCTGCCGCTTCGATCAGGATTTCGGCGTGGTCGGTCAGGAACTCGGCGACGCTCGTCGGCGGGTAGCCGGTGAGCTCCTCGACGGAGCCCGTTACCGCTTCCAGATAGCCCTTCGCGATGGCGACGTCGAAACTGTCCCCCGACGGCGTGCGGACGTACTCCACCCGGCTGCGGCTGATGTCGCTCGCAATCTTCGCGAGCTCGGCGTGGGTGACGGCGGCGGGACCAGTGACGTCGAAGGTCCGGCCGTCGAAATCTGAAGACGCCAGGGCGGCAGCCGCCGCGCCCGCGCAGTCCTCGCGCGTCACGTAAGCCGCGCCGCGGTCGCCGGCCGCGGCGACGAGCTGGCCCGACGCGATCGCGTTGGAGAGCTTCGTCACGAGGTAGTCGGTGTAGAGGTTGTTGCGCAGCATGGTCCAGCCGAGGCCGCTCGCCCGGAGAGCCGTCTCGGCCTCCGCGTGCTCGCTCGCGAAATCCCCCTCCCACTTGTCCGGGTTCGGAAGCGACGTGTAAACGACGTGCCTCACGCCCGTACGGAGAGCGGTGTCGATCGCGGCGCGGTCCTGCGGCAGGCGGCGGCCGAGCGCGTCGGTCGAGATGAGCAGGAGCCGGTCCGCTCCGGCGAACGCCTCGATGAGCGAGACGGGATCGTCGAAATCGGCCCGGCGGATCTCTGCGCCGCGGTCGGCGAGAGCGGCGAGCTCTTCCGGGCTTCGCGTCGCCGCGACGATGCGGCCCGCCTCGGCGTCCAGCAGGAGCTCGATTACGCGCCGGCCGAGATGGCCGGAAGCGCCCGTGACCACCAGTGTCTTCCGATGGAAATTCATTACGCGGCCATCCTTTCCGGAGCGGTTCGGGGACGGGCTGCCAGGCGCACATCGAGACTGATCGGCCCCGCGCCGAACCACGCGATGAGAAGCGCGCCGCCCAGGATCGAAAGGTTCTTCAGGAACATAGCCTGCTGCATCAGCGCCGTCGCCGGGTCCTCGACCGTCCAGAAGGCGTGCATCAGGAGCGTGACGGGAACGAGGAAAGCGACGAGCAGCCAGGCACCGCCCCGGGCGCGGTAGCCCAGGAGAACCGAGAGCGCGCCGGCGAGCGAAAGAAATCCGGCGAGAGGAACCGCCACTTGCGGGAACGGTACTCCCGCCGCGTCGGCGTAAGCGATTCCTTGCTCCGAGAAATTGACGGATACGGACGTCAAGAAAATGGCGGTAAACAGGATTCTTCCAATCAATGGGACATAGCGCATCAATTACCTCGTCGTTTCTTCTTCGACCCTCACGCCACTTTCAGGACGATCTTTCCGCGGGCGTGGCCGGTCTGAGACAGCTCCTGGGCGTGCCGCGCTTCGTTCAGGGGAAAGACGGCCTCGACGATCGGCCGCACCATCCCCGCGTCCACGAGGTTCGCGATCTCGGCGAGCTGATCGGGATCCACCTGCATGGAGACCATCGCTGCGCGCACGCCGTGAGCCGCGGCTTCCTCGGCAGAAGGTTTCTCGACCGTCGAAACCAGGATCCCGCCCTTTTTCAGAACCTTCCAGGAGCGCTTCAGCGTGTCTCCCCCGACCGCGTCGAAGACGACGTCCACGTCGCAAACAAAGCGGTCGAAGCGGGTCTTCTCGTAGTCGATCGCCTGGCCGGCGCCCAGATTGCGGAGGAATTCCTGGTTGCGTCCAGAGGCCGTGGCGGTAATGAACGCGCCCTTCCACCTCGCGAGCTGCACCGCGAAGCTTCCGATGCCGCCCGCGGCGCCGTGGATCAGCACCTTCTGGCCGGTGCGCAGCCCGCCCACGTCGAAGAGTCCCTGCCAGGCGGTCAGCGCGGCGATCGGGACGGAAGCGGCATGGACGTGGTCGATCGACTTGGGCTTCAAAGCGAGCTCCGACTCCGGGACGACGGCGTACTCGGCATAGGTCCCGTTGCGCACGACGTCCGGCTGGCCATAGACCTCGTCCCCCTTTTTCAGCCGAGTGACGTTGGGACCCGTGGCTTCCACGACGCCCGAGACGTCCCATCCCGGGATCATCGGCATCGGGTAAGCGATGACTTCTTTGAAGTACCCGGCGCGCACCTTCCAGTCGACCGGGTTGACGCCGGCCGCGTGGATCCGGACCAGGACCTCGCCGGCTACCGGTTTGGGCCGCGGTGCCTCCTCGTACTTCAAGACCTCCGGGCCGCCGTACTGGTGAACTCGAACCGCCTTCATGGTCTCCATGGGTCTCCTTCCCTCATTGGAACTGACCTCGTTCGACTCTTAGCAAGAGCGCGTGCCACATAGCGGTGTACGCGCCGCGGGGCCACGGCGTCTCCAACGCCCTTTAGTCGAATGAGTTGGGGTCGGGCCGACAGGATCGGGGCGTCAGGGAGACGAAAAGGAGTGTGTCGAGAAATCGACAACGTGTCGGATTCCGCGCGGCTCGAACCTCAAGCTCCTCGGGCGCGACAGCACCATGGTGCTCGTTGGGTTACCGATTGCATCGTCGCGCTTTTCGGCTCGCTACTCCTCGACGAACTTCTTCAGGCGATCGAGCGCCTCGTCCCACCGCTTCGAGATCTGGTCGAGCCAGCGGCGCGCCTGGTCCAGCCCGTTCGCGTCGAGCTCCCAGATGCGTTCCCGCCCACGCCGGACATCGTGGACGAGGCCGGCGCCGGCGAGGACGTGCAGGTGCTTGGTGATGGCCTGGCGCGTGACGTCGGAGCCGGTCGTGAGCCGCGTAATCGACTGCGGGCCGCGCGCGCAGAGCCGGGCCACTAATGCGAGCCGGGTCTCCTCGCCGAGCGCCGCAAAGACCGGCCCCGCCCGGGCGAGGCCGGCCGCTCCCGCGCTACGCCCCGACATATCGCTCGATGTTCTTCATCTGCTCGGCCCAGCCCTGGTCGTTCATCCGGAAGGCTTCGGCCCGGCGTGACACCGGAATGCGATCGAATCCGGACTCGATCACCGTGAGTCGGGTCCCACCGGCGGCGTCCTCGAGACGGAATTCGACGAGGGTCGTGGGCTCGCTCGAGTAGTCCACGCCCGGCTCGATCGCGTAGGGATGCCAGCGGCAGGAAAACAGTCGCTCGGGATCGACCCGCTCGATGGTGAAGTCCATGATCAGGTGCTCGTAGCCGGGCGTTGTGATCCGGCCCGTGACGCGGGCGCCCGGCGCGAAGGCGCCCTCGAGCTTGGCTCCGAACCAGGCGCCGAACTCTTCTGCGTTCGCGATCGCGCGCCAGACCCGGGATCTCGGCGCGCGCAGAAAGACGCTTTTCTCGATGCGGTCCGTGCTGCTCATGCGCAATCTCCTGATTGCATATTAGGGCTGGGAGAATCAAAAAGCAATCCTGAGGTTGCATGTCCGCGCTCGGCGATTCGAACGGTCCCTGATCCATGATTCCTCGTCAACGCCCCTTGGCCGCATCGCCGCGCAAGACCATGCACGTGCTCGTCGCAAACGCCACCAGCGAGTCCTTGTCGTCGCGGATCTCGCACTCGAGAAGCACGGTCGCGCGACCGCCCTTCTTGACCTGCGCGCGAGCGGTGAGCCGACCGGTCCAGATGGGCTTGAGGAAGTTGATCTTGAGCTCCAGCGTCGTGAACGATTCCTCGGCTTCGAGCGTGCTGTAGCAAGCGACGCCCATTGCCAGATCGGCCAGGTCGCAAAGCACCCCGCCGTGGAGCGTGCCCATCGGGTTGGCGTGCCGCCCGTCGGCCTCGAGCTCCAGAACCGCATTCCCTTCGTCGAAGGCGACGGCACGCATGCCGAGCAACTGCGCGATCGGCGGCGCGAAGCCGCTCAGGCCCTGCCGCCGCATCTTCTCAATGTTCTTCCCGCGCGGCTCATCCATCGAGCTTGACCTCCTTTCGCAAATACCCGACGCGCTCTGATCCGCGTCAAGGGCCGGCGACGTGACCCGTGATGAGTCGGCGCTGGCCCGGGTGGCGTAGCCCGCGTTGTTGACGAGGACGTCGAGCCGGCGGGTCCGGGCGACCACCGCGCCGAGCCGAGTGGTTTCACTCCCGGGCGATCTCGGCGACCTCCGAGAGGTGGTCGAGTAGACCCTTCCACCGCGACTTTCCGAGTGCGTCCACGACCCGCGCCTGGGCCCGTTTCCAGAGCGGATAGGCCTTCGCCAGGCGATCGGAGCCTTGCAGCGTGACCTGGACGATCCTCGACCGCCGGTCCGCGCCGATCGTGATTCGGATCAGACCGGCCCTCTCGAGCGGCGCGAGGTTCCGTGTGAGCGTCGTTCGGTCCGTCCCCAGGCGTTCGCCGAGCTGCGTCATCGTGGGCTCTCCCATCAGGGCGATCGCGGTCAAGAGCGTGAACTGATTCCCCTTGAGCTCCAGGGGCGCGAAGGCCGCGTCGTAGATCTGCGTGATCGCCCGGGATGCCCGGCGGATGTTGAAGAGCGTGCACTGGCTCGCGGCTCGGGACAAGTCCGCGTACCGAAGTCGTTTGCCCATCGTAGTGAGTGTATTTGCACCTTTTGTCGGTCGTCAACGTGCTCTTCGCTCAGTCAATCGCCGTGCCGCCACGCCCCATGTCCTCGCGGAGTCGCCGAAGCGCCGCGGCCGAGGGGGTTCGGCTCGGCTGGCTCGGCGCCGAGGGGAGAAAACTCGAGCGAAAAGGCTGTCGAGAAATCGACAACCCGGCGGATTCGGTGCACGTTGGTGGTGAGAACGGTCTTCTCTTCCGGTCGAAGCTCATCAACCCGGCGGTCGGCAAGGAACAAGCCGGGCGGCGCCGACGAACCTCTTCGGGACATCGCGTTCTACTTCCTTCAGCGACGAGATCCGTCTCGCCGTCGACCGATCGGCGAGCGACCGGAAATCGCGCAGGAGAAAGGAATAGACGATGAGCGAGAAAGTAATCGAGGCCGCTGGATCGGGCGCCACGGCGGTCGCCGAAGAACCCTCCAGGATCCCGGTCGCGGCCTATGCCGCTCCGGCCGCCAAAGCGCCGCTCGGACCGTTCAGTTTCGAGCGACGCGCGCCCGGTCCGCACGACGTCCTGATCGACATCATCTTCTGCGGAGTGTGCCACAGCGACATCCACCAGGCGCGCGACGAGTGGGACGCGATCGATTCGACCTTCCCGATGGTGCCGGGGCACGAGATCGTCGGCCGCGTGGCCGAGGTCGGCGACCAGGTTCGGAAGTGGAAGGCGGGCGACACCGTCGGGGTCGGCTGCTTCGTAGATTCCTGCCGTGTGTGCGAGGCCTGCAGGGCCGGTGAAGAGCAGTACTGCGAAAAGGGAGCGAGCTTCACCTACAACGGCTTCGAGCAGGACGGGACGACTCCGACGTACGGCGGCTACTCGACGCGGATCACGGTGGACGAGAACTACGTCGTTCGCATCCCCGAGGGCCTTCCGCTCGAAGGGGCCGCGCCGCTCCTGTGCGCGGGCATCACCACATATTCACCGCTGCGCCATTTCGGCGTGAAGGCAGGCGACAACGTTGCCGTCGTCGGTTTGGGCGGCCTCGGCCACATGGGGGTGAAGCTCGCGAAGGCGCTGGGAGCGCACGTCACAGTGCTCAGCCACTCACCGGGTAAACGGGAGGACGCGCTCCGTCTGGGCGCGGACGATTTCATCGCCACGAAAGACCCCGCTGTGTTCGAGCAGAACGCCGGCCGTTTCGCCTTCATCCTCGACACCGTCGCCGCAAAGCACGACTACGACGCCTACGTGAGGCTGCTCCGCCGCGACGGCACGATGGTGCTGGTCGGAGCTCCCGACGAGCCCGGGTCGATCGACGCCATGTCGCTCATCTCGAAGCGGCGACGCCTGGCGGGGTCTGCCATCGGCGGGATCCGCGAGACTCAGGAGATGCTGGACTTCTGCGCGCAACACGGGATCGTCGCGGATGTGGAGGTCATCCCGATTCAGGACATCAACGACGCCTGGGAGCGAACCATCCGGAGCGACGTCCGATACCGGTTCGTCATCGACATGGAGAGCCTGCGACGCGAGTAACTCGCGGATGTCGCCTCTCAAATTGACCGTTGGCATTGCCTCCAACGTGGCGGTGTTCGGCGTCCTTCTCTTCCTGCCGGCCGGGACGCTCCACTGGTGGCGCGCCTGGGTCTTCCTCGGCGTGGTCCTCGTGGGATCCGTCGCGAGCACCGTGAGCGTGATGCGCGTGAACCCCGCCGTTCTCGCGGAACGCTATAGGGCGCCCGTACAGAAAGGGCAGCCGCTCGCCGACAAGATCCTCGTGCTCGTTCTTCTCGTGACGTTCGTCGGCGTGATCCTCGTCATCCCACTCGACGTCTTCCGATGGCACCTGATGAAGAAACCCGGCCCGCTCGTTTCGTCGCTGGGTCTCGTTCTCTTCGTCGCGGGGTGGTGGATCATCACCCTTGCGCTTCGAGCGAACGCCTTCGCCGCGCCGGTCGTCAAGTACATGGAGGAGCGGCGGCAAACTGTTGTCGACACCAGCGTCTATGGAATCGTGCGCCATCCGATGTACGCGGGCGCAATCCTGGTTCTAGTCGGCATGTCCCTTTGGCTGGAGTCGTACGCCGCGGCTCTGCTGTCGAGCGCCCCCGCCGCGACTCTCGCCGCGCGGATCGCCGTCGAAGAGAGGTTTCTCAGGGAGAAGCTGAAGGGTTACGAGGCCTATACGGAGAGGGTGCGCGACCGGTTGATTCCTTTTCTCTGGTGACTGACGGAGAGAGGAGTCAATGGAGAGCTTAGGCCCTCCCTCCGGCGGAGACGGGTTCCGCCCGGCGGGTCGTCGATGCCGTACGACAAGATAGAGATGAAGGCCCAAACATGGGCCTCTGATGGTATTGGTATATACTGATATCTACCATGCCGACCGCAAAGCTCTTTCGGAATGGCCGGAGCCAGGCCGTGCGGCTGCCGAAGGAGTTCCGCTTTGAGGGGGACGAGGTCAGCATCCGCCGCGTGGGTAAGAAAGTGATTCTCGAGCCGAAGAAGCACCGGCAATGGCCGCCGGGCTTCTGGAAGAGCTGGAGCAAGGTTCCGTCCGACTTTCGAGCCCCGGACCCGCTTCCCGCAGGCCGTTCACCGGTCGGCTTCGACGAGAGTTGATCTACCTCCTCGACACGAATACCTGCGTTTACGCCATCAAGCGCGAGCGGGACCTCACCCGCCGGCTTCAGGAGCACTCCCCCGACGACTTTGGCATCAGCGCAATTACCGTTGCGGAGCTATGGTTCGGCGCGGCAAAGAGCAGTCGGCCGCAGCACACCCGCTCGAGCGTGGACGCCTTCCTTGAACCGTTCGAGATCCTGCCCTTCGCCAGCGAATCCGCCGAGGACTACGCGGAGATCCGTCTTCAGCTCGAAAAGGCCGGGCAGCCCATCGGCGAACGGGACCTGCTGATCGCGGCGATCGCGAAGTCCCGCCGGCTCACGGTCGTCAGCCACAACGTGCGGGAGTTCTCGCGCGTCTCCGGTCTCAAAGTCGAGGATTGGCGCTGAGGCAGAGGCGCTGGCCTGCACCCGGCCTATCGGACCTCTACATCGCGCAAGCCGTGCGGTGATCGCGCCCGCGTGCGGGAAGGGTCGGGGTGAGAGGGGTTTACCCCGCCTCCTTTACTTGCGAAACGTCATCCGCAGCTTGACCACGACCTGGTCCGACGTCGGGACGGTCGCATCGCGGTCGCCGATGGACTGCTTCCAGTTCCGGTTCCAGACGACGTAAAGATCGTCGCCCGGCCGAATCGTCCAGCGAAGGCGCGCGTTCAGTCCGATCTCACGCGAAGCCGACTCGTACTGGACGAACGAGGCGAGCAGCAGATCCGGCGAAAACGCGTAGTACATCTTCCCGAGCCAGAGCCGCTGGATGAAGTCGCCCTGCGGCAGGTAGCCGAAGTCGTCGATCGCCTCGAGCTCCACGCGAACGCGGCCGCTCGCGGCACTGAAGTTCCCGAAGACGTCCGACTCGGTCAGGCGGCCGCCGAAGAAAGTGCCGAACCGGACGGTCGACCCGATCTGCCAGTCGCGCGTCTCCGAGGTCATCGCCTCCGCCCGGAAGCGATCGAACCGGTAACGGCCCGGCGGGATCGCGACTCCTTTGGCGATCTCGAACGGGGCATCGAGCCGCTCGAGCTGGGGAATCCAGTTGAGCTCGAACCGGTCGCCCGACTGCATCCGGACGTTGACGGGCGCCATGAAGACGCTCCACGACTCGTCCTCTCCGCGGGCGTTCCGCACGTACCGGCCCTCGAGCTCGAAAAAGAACTGCCGGACCCAGCCGAAGTGACCCGAGGGCGACGGACGCGGCTGATAGGCGAGCCCGACGTCGGACTGCGTCGTTCCCGGCCGCGGGAGGAATCCCATCGCCGGGTCGAGGCCGGCGCCGAAGTGGTTCACTATTGCCGACACGGTCCACAGGTCGTTCGGGTAGTCGACCTTCACGCCCCACCCCCACGGCGATCCCCCAGGCAGGTCGCCGAAAGAGCGCGCCGCCCACCCTCCGACGGAGAGGTTCTTGTCCCCCTGAAACGTCGACGTGCGCCAGACGGCGTCGGTCCCCGCGAGCGAGTTGTCGTGGATCCCGTCGGGATCGCCGCCGGTGGCGATGGCGCCCAGCCGCAGGTGCGGGTCCACGTCGAAGGTGGCGCGCCCCGCGAAGAGGTTCGTCCGCGGCGCGAAGCGCTCCTCCCGCGTCACGACGTCGAGAGCGGCGACTCCCCACCTCCCGGCGCCGCCGAGCACCTTCACACCCGCGTCGAGCGGCACGATGCGCTCCTCCAGAAGACCAACGCGGCGCGAGTAGAACGGGATGAACGTCGTGTCGAGCCCCAGGCCGAAGCCGAACAGGTTTGAGCCCTCCAGGAAGAAGGCGCGCTTCTCCGGGAAGAAGAGCGGGAAGCGCGTCAGGTTGACCTGCCGCGTGTCGACCTCCGTCTCGGCGAAGTCGGGGTTGACCGTGAGGATGCCGGTCGTCCGGGGCGTCAGGTTGTAGCCGACGTCGCCGCCCGCCGTCCCGAGCCGGCGGGAGGTACGCGAGGTGCGGTCGCGCTCGGACCGGCCGAGGACGTACGGCGCGACAGTCAGGCCCAGCCCCTGCCGCAGCGCGGACACTCCGGTCAGACGCCCAGCGCGGGAGAGATCGTCGATGTGCGAGTCGAGCGTGGGGCTCGACCAGAAGAGCCTCATCCGCTCTCGGCCGACCTGACGCGCGATGTTGAATCCCCACGCCGGAGAGCCGGGTGTAAAGCGCAGTGTGGCGGCGGGAATCGCAAACTCCGCCGTCCAGCCGTCCCGGTTTACGCGGGTCGCGACCTGCCAGACGCCGTCCCAGTCGAAGGAGGAGTCCTGCGGGCCCGAAATCAGGCCGTCGGCGCGCGCGCCGGCCGCGTTCGTCA
>DASXSX010000067.1:0-23669 GCA_036505815.1 Thermoanaerobaculia bacterium | reverse complement strand
GTGGATCTCGTCGACGATGACGGTGTCGATCGATCGAAGGACGTCACGGGAGGACGAAGTCAGGAGCAGGTAGAGAGACTCGGGCGTCGTGATCAGGATGTCGGGCGGCGTGCGGGCCATCCGGGCGCGGTCGGCCGCCGGTGTGTCTCCGGACCGGATCGCGAGCGCCGGCACCCGGAATTGCTCTTCCCCGTCGAGCGCCGCCGCGGCGGAGATGCCCGCAATCGGCGCCCGCAGGTTCCGCTCGACGTCCACCGCGAGCGCTTTCAGCGGAGACACGTACAACACGCGACACCGCTCCTTCTTCGGCGGCTCGGGCGAGAACATCAGGCGGTCGAGCGCGGCGAGGAAGGCGGCGAGTGTCTTGCCCGAGCCGGTCGGCGCGAGCAGAAGCGTCGAGCGCCCTTCGAAGATCGGGGCCCATCCCTTCACCTGCGCCGCGGTGGGCGCCGCGAAGGACGCCTCGAACCAGCGGCGGACCGCGGGCCGGAAGGAGTCGAGCGGATCGGGACGCCGCGTCACCGGCGCATTCTAGAGCGGCCCCTCCGCGGAGTTCGGGCTTGCGGAGACACCGAGCCGCTCCGCGACGAGGACAGCCGCCGTCGCTACCGAAACGGATCGCGCACGGTAACTCCCGCGTAGTTCTGCTCGTGCGTCAGGTCCTCGGTCCAGAGAATGCCGCAGCCGAGTCGTCTGGCACTTTGCAGGATCATTGCGTCCCAGAACGAGATCGCCAGTGAAACGTGGAGGGCAATCGCTGAGATGAGATCCTGGCGCCCAGGTTCGTGCAGGGTCCACTCGGCGTACCAGCCGATTCTCCGCGCGGCTTCGACCGGTGAGACGAGCCGCCGGGTCCGCCCCGTCACCGTCACGTAGAACTCCTGCAGCACCTGAAGACTCACGCAGCCAAGGCGATTGTCCCAGAGGCGTTCGAGCAGATCCGACGCAGCCTCCCTTTTCCGACCGGCCGAGCGGTCGTGCGCATACACGAGCACGTTCGTGTCAACGAACTGTCTGCGCGGGGACTCTCGCTCCGCGACCACCACTATCGGTCAACTCCGGCGGTGAAGGTCGTCGCGCTTCCAGGTGGCGCGTCCGCCGGTCGCGAGATCAGGAGGTCGGCGCAGATCGCGCATCGCCTTGCGGCGAACTCCTTCGTAGTCGTCCTGCTTCTTTACGATTTCCTCGAGGAAATCCGCCAGCAGGCCGGAAATCGACGTATCCCGCTCGACCGCGAGGAGCTTCACCTTCCGAAGTAGCGCGCGCGGGAGCGCCAGGGTGACGTTGCGGCTCTCGACCGGCGGCGAGCTCCTTTTCACGGAAATGAGTGTAGCACCTGATTACGTGAAGGGTCGCGCGCCTCTCGATCTCGGTCAATCCCGACCACCTCTCTTCTCTGTTTGTCGCGACGCCGGAGGCCGGACACGCCACGCCAGGAGGATGGCTTCCCCCGGAGGAGAGAGAGGCTAGAGCCGCTTCACCAGCAGCACGATCACGACCACCGGGATCGCGAGCATTAGGACAAACGCCAGGATCACACCCACGACGAACAAGGAATCGACGGTCCGGCTGCGCTCTTGCCGGAGCGCCTCGCGGTAGATCCGGACGTTCTTGACGTTCGCCTGCCAGGCGGCGTCGAAGACGTCCCCCGCGAGCGGCACGGCGCCGACGACCGCGTCGATCGCGACGTTCGCGACCATGCGCGCGATCGCGGAGCGAGGCAGTCGCGCCCGGACCGCCGACACGACGATCGCCGCCGAAACGAGGGCGCCGATGAGGTCACCGAGCCCCGGCACGAGCCCGATGATCGCGTCGAGGCCGATCGCCCACCTCCCGCCGATCGGGATCGAGCGGTCCATCAACCACGCGAGCCTCTCGACCCACGGATCGGGCGCGCCCCGCGGCAGGACCTCGGGCTCGAGAGGACGCGGTCTGGCGGGAAGTCGCTCTGGCGCCATCCTGGATCTACGGGATCCGTCGGATGTCGCGCAGATTGTTGTCGATGATGAAGAGCTGAACGTGCGTCCCCTCGGTGAACCGGATGTACTGCTGCTGCGTGACCCGGAACCGATAGTGCGCGGTCGCGTCTCCCTCCCTGGTCTCGAAGAGCAGGTAGTAGTTGCCCGAGCCGGCGTAGCTCGCTCCGCCGGAGCCCGGCGGGTCGTACTGGCGCTCGACGACAGTCGCGTCGAGCGACTTGGAGCCGAGGTTCGGGTCCCGCTTCGAACTCGCGCACCCGGCGACTCCGGCCAGAGCGAGAGCGACGCACGCGACGCGCAAAGTCGATCGGACTGTCACTTCTTCTCCGCGATCCGCTCGATCTCTTCGCGCGCGCGGTCGACGATCGCGCGGATCGACCGGAGCACTTCGACCGACAGCACGCGCCCGCCTTTGAACGCCGTCTTACCGAGCGCGGCGAAGGATTGGCCGAGCTCGCGCATCTCGTCGATCAACGAGCGCTCGGTGTCGCCTCTTCCCGGTTGTTCGTCCATGGTCGTCCTCCCTTCCCTGTCTGCCGGTGCAAGAGCCTTACCGGACCCTCGCCCCGTTCTTGATCACGATATCCGGCCGCTGAAGCAGCTCGACGTTCGTGAGCACGTCTCCGCGGACCGCGACGATGTCCGCATACCGCCCGGGCGCGAGCGTGCCGATGTCCTTTTCCTTCTTCAGGAAGACCGCCGGCCAGCGGGTCGCGCCGGCGATCGCCTGCATCGGCGTCATCCCGAGCTTGACCCACGTCGCGAGCTCCCGCCACGTCGAGTCGGTGTGAAAATTTCCCGGGATGCCCGAATCGGTCCCGACCATCAGGGTCACGCCGGTTTCTCGGAGCTGCCGGAACTTGTTCGCGAGCGTCGGAATCCGGCGCCGAACGAGCGCGAAGTACGGAAGCCCGGTGATGTTATCGAGCGATTTGCGGATGTCCGCGACGATGTCCGGCGCGAGTCCTTCCTGCCATCGCGGATCGTTCAATCGCTCGGGAAAGACGTCCGCCGTGTACTCGGAGAGGAAGAGGCCTTCGATCGTCGGGCACCAGAAGAGGCTCTGGTTGCGTTTCTTGATGCCCTGGAGGATGTCCTCCGGATAGCCGGGCTCCGTGGCGAGGCCGGTGTGCTCGAAGCTGTCCACGCCGTACTTCAGGCCGAGGCGGATCTCCTCCTCGCGATGGGCGTGCGTGACGACCGGCTTTCCCCCTTTGTGCGCCGTCTCGACGATCGCCTTCACTTCTTCCTCGGTCATCTGGTCCTGGTCGATCAACTTGACGACGTCTACGCCCGCGTCGATCACTTTCTGGACCTTCGCCCGCGCGTCCGCGGCGCCCGTCACGCCCCAGCGGAACTCCTTCTCGTAATCGAAATACGGCCTGTGCTGGATGAAGGGACCGGAGACGAAGAGCCGGGGCCCGGCGATTTCCCCCTTCTCGATCCGCTGCTTGACGAACAGGATGTCCTCGAGCGGGGCGCCCAGGTCGCGGGCGAAGGTCACGCCGCTCGTCACGAGCTGGCGCGCCGCCGCCGGCATGATCTCGTCGCGGAAGCGCGGCCGGTACGTCTTGTCCCAGTGCTCGTAATCGCCGTGGCCGAGGATCATCAAGTGGACATGCATGTCGGCAAGGCCCGGCAGGATGGTCATGCCGCGCGTGTCGATCGTCGTCACGCCGTCGGGCACCCGGATCGCGGCGCGCGGCCCGAGAGCGGCGATGCGATCTCCGGCGATCAGGATCACTCCGTCTTCGATGGGGCGCCCCTCGTAGCCGTCAACGATGCGACCGCCGACGAGGGCCAGCGTGATTTTCGAAGAGGGCTCGGCGGCAGGAAGGGCCGCGGCGGTACAGACGAGGAAGAGCAGAATCGTCGGAACGCGACGCCACATAGTGACTACCTCCCCAATGTCATGCCGAGGTGACCTCCCCGAGCCGTCATCCCGAGGTCCGAAGGACCGAGGGATCCCTCGCTTCGCTCGGGATGACACCACCAAGCGGGATGACAGCTGCAAAAGAGCCACTATCGTAGTCCTGTCCGAATGAGCCGACGGGTCGAGGTTCTTCCCTCGGGCGAGCTCTCCATCCTCGGGCGGGCCTCGCTCGTCGAGCGCGTGAGCTGGGCGCTCTACGACTTCTCGAACACGATTTTCTCCATGAACATCGCGACGCTCTACTTCCCGGTGTGGATCGTCGCGGAGCGGGGCGCTACTGCGACAGCGTGGTCGCTCGCCACCAGCGCCTCTTCGACCGTCGTACTCTTCGCGGCGCCCTATTTCGGCGCGCGCTCCGATGTCTCGCGCCGCCGCAAACCGTGGGTCGTCGGGCTGACTCTCGCCTGCGTGGCCGCGACGGCGCTCCTCGACCCGATCTCGCGGGCGTCCCTCCCGCCGGCCGCAGGCCTCGTGATCCTTCTCGCGACGTTCGCGCTCGCCGACGTCGCGTACCAGCTCGCGCTCCCCTTCTACAACGCGATGATGCCCGAGCTCGTCCCGCCGGCGGAGCACGGGCGCCTTTCCGGTCTCGGCACTGCTCTGGGCTACGTCGGCTCGTTTGCGGGAGTGCTCCTCGTCGCGCCGTTCGTCTCCGGGAAGTGGAACTTCGGCGGCTCCTCCGGCCGGCAGGCGGCGTTTCTGCCGACGGCCGCTCTCTTCCTCTTCTTTTCGCTTCCGTTCTTCTTCTTCTGCCGGGACCACGTCCCGCGGCCGCGATCGCAACGGCGCGCCGTGAGCTTCGCCGAGATCGCCGCGAAGATCGCCGAAGCGTTCCGCGAGACGAGGAAGTACCCGGGCCTGCGCCGGTTTCTCTTCGCGTCCTACCTCTACCAGGACGCGCTCGGCACCGCGATCGCGTTCATGGCGATCTACGCAGTGAAGGTCCTCGGCCTCGCGAAGGGGGAGGAGGCGCGCCTCTTCGCCGCGTTGACCGTGCCGGCGATCATCGGCTCGTACATCGCCGGGCTCGTGAGCGACCGGCTCGGGCCGCGGCGGACGCTGCTCTTCGTCCTCTGGGGCTGGGTGGCCGGCCTCGCCGCGATCGCGCTCGCGCCGACGCTCTCGGCGTTCTGGGTCGGCGGCGCTCTGCTCGGCTTCGTGTTCGGAGGAATCTGGTCGGTCGAGCGGCCTCTGCTGCTGACGCTCGTGCCCGACGCCGAGGCGGGGAGGTTCTTCGGTCTGCTCGTCCTCTCCGCCCGCGCCGCCGCGATCGTCGGGCCTCTGGTCTGGGCGCTCGTTGCGGATCATCTCTTCGGCTCCTTCGGGGTGGGCGTCGGTTACCGCGCCGCCGTCGCGTCGCTCATCCTCTTCATGCTCGGAGCGATCGCGCTCTTGCGCGGAGTGCCGGACCGTTCAAGGTAGATTTGCGCCTCCCTCGGTTCAGGAGGCGGAATGAGCGAAAAGACGATCGCGCGCGTGGCGCTGGTGGGCCTGGGACCGATCGGCGTCGAGGTCGCGCGCGCCGTGCTGGCGCGGCCGGGAATCGAAATCCTCGGGGCGGCGGACCCGGCCCCCGACAAGGCCGGAAAGGACCTGCGGGAACTGGTGAGCTCCGAGGAGGGCGACGGGCCGTTTCCGATCGCCTCCTCCGCCCGCGAGCTCTACGAGAAGTCCGCTTCCACGCGGACCAAGCGCGACGTCGTCCTCCTCTGCACGGGATCGCGCCTCGATTCGGTCGCCCCGCAGATCGAAGAGGCCGTCGCCGCGGGCCTCCACGTCGTCTCGACCTGCGAGGAGCTCTCCTTCCCCGATCTGCATCACCCGGCTCTGGCCCGCTCGCTCGACGCAAGAGCGAAGAAGCATGGCGTCGCGGTGCTGGGCACCGGGGTTAACCCGGGCCTCGTGATGGACCGCCTCGCGCTCGCCGCCGCAGGCGCGTGCGTGAAAGTCGAGAAACTGAAAGTCACCCGCGTGGTCGACGCCGCGAAGCGCCGCGGCCCGCTTCGCGCGAAGGTGGGAGCGGGCCTTTCGAAAGAGGAGTTCGAGAGCGGCGTCGCCGCGCGCAAGCTCGGCCACGTCGGCCTGTCGGAGTCGGCCGCGATGATCGCGCTCGGACTGGGACTGCCGATCGACGAGATCTCCGAGACGATCCAGCCGGTCCTCGCGATGCGCGGAACGGAAGGCGTCGAGACGGGGCGGGTTCTCGGGCTCCACCAGATCGCGCAGGTGCGCGCCGGGGGAGAGATCAGCGTCGAGCTGGATCTGACGATGGCCGTCGGAGTTCCCGAGGCTTTCGATCGCATCGAGATCCAGGGAGATCCTCCGGTCAACCTCGAAGTGACCGGCGGATTCCACGGCGATCGCGCCACCGTGGGGTGCGTCGTCAACGCCATCCCGTTCATCGTCGCCGCGCCGCCCGGCGTCCAGACGGTCGTGACGCTGCCGCTCTTCGGTCTCCTGCCGCAGCGGTAGGAGCTCGATCGCCTTGGCGACGGACGAGCCGCTCGCGCCGTTTCTCGAAACCCGGCCGGAGGGCCTCTACTGCCCTGCCTTCGAAGCGGCGATCGACCCGCCGGTCGCCGCTTCGCGGGCGATCGTGTCCCACGCCCACAGCGATCACGCCGCGCCAGGCCATGAAGAGATTTGCGCGACGCCCGAGACGATCGCGCTGTACCGCCGGAGAAACCCGGACTGGGCCGGGCGGGCCCGCGAACTCCGCTACGGGGAGCGTCTCGAACGGCAGGGGGTCACGCTCGAGCTCTATCCGGCCGGACACGTGCTCGGCTCCGCGCAAATCTTTTTCGAGTGCGACGGACGGTCTCTCCTCTTCACGGGCGACTTCAAACGCCGCGTCTCGCGCACCGCGGTTCCCGCCGCCGCGCGGCCCGCGGAGATTCTCGCGACCGAGGCGACCTTCGGACTTCCGGTTTTCCGCTTCCCGCCGCGAAAAGAGATCGAAGAGCGCCTTCTCGCCGCCTGCCGTCGCGCGTTCGAGGAGGAGAAGACGCCGATCCTCCTCGCCTACGGGCTCGGAAAATCCCAGGAGGTCGCGCTGGCGCTCGGCGAAGCGGGGATCCCGACGGTGCTCCACGGCGCGGCCTGGAAGCTCCTGCCCGAGTTCGAGGCGGCCGGGCACTCCTTCCCGCTGTCGCGCGCGTACGAGACCGGCCCCGCGAAGCCGGGCGAGGCGCTCGTCGTGCCGCCGAGCTGCGCGCGCACCCCCGTCGTCCGCAACGTCAAGCGGCGACGCACCGTCTACCTCTCCGGCTGGGCGACTCGCGAGGCGTCGCGCGCGGACTTCGACGCGGACGTTCTCCTCCCGATGTCGGACCACGCCGATTTCCCGGAGCTCCTCCAGCACGTCTCCGACGTGGCGCCGCGGCGGGTGGTCACGCTGCACGGTTACGCGCGCGACTTCGCGCGGATCCTGCTCGCGCGCGGAATCCCCGCGGAGCCGCTGCCTTCGGGAACGGAACGCCTCGCGCGGGAGGAAGAGGCGTGACCGAGTACCGCCGGCTCGCGGAGACGCTCGACTCGGTCGCGAAAGAACGGGGCAAGCTCGCGAAGATCGAGCGGCTGGCGGAGACGCTCGGCGGTCTCGTGGGCGAGGAGCTGGCGGTCTCGGCGCGGCTCCTCTCCGGAAGCCCCTTCGCCGAGTGGGAACAGGCAGTCACGTCCGTCGGCTGGGTCACGATGGCGAAGGCCGCGTCCGAGGTCACCGGGTGGGATCTGGAGACGATCGGCGCCTGCGCGACGGCGATCGGGGATCTGGGCGAGGCGGTCGGCCTGCTCTTGACCGATGCGCCGACGGAGGGATTGAGCGTTCTCGAGGTCGACGCGCGCTTGCGCGAGCTCTCCCGCGAGCGCAAAGCCGCGGGGAAACAGGCCGCCGTCGCGGAGATGCTCCGGCGCTCGTCGCCGGTCGAAGCGAAGTACCTCGTCAAGACGCTCTCCGGCAGCCTGCGGATCGGGGCCGACGTCACGACGATCGAGGAGGCGATCGCCCAGGGGCTCGGCGCGGACCGCGAGGCGGTCGCGCGGGCCCGGCGGGACTGCGGCGACATCGGAGAAACCGCCGTTGCGGCGCGCGAGGGGCGGCTCGCGGAGATCCGGTTCCGGCTCTTCCACCCGATCGGATTCATGCTGGCTACACCGATCGAAGTCGCAGAGGAGGTCGCCAGCGAGCTCCCGCTCTTCGCGATCGAGGACAAGTTCGACGGCATCCGCGCTCACGCTCACAAGTCGGACGGCCGCGTCGCTCTCTTCTCTCGCACGCTCGACGACGTGACGGCGCAGTTCCCGGAGATCGCCTCGGAGCTGGCGACGCTGCCCGGCTCTTTTCTCCTCGACGGGGAAGTTCTCGCCTGGCGCGACGGCCGGCCCGACTCCTTTTTCCGCCTCCAGCGGAGGCTCGGCCGGAAGGCGCCGGATCCGGAGGTCCTCGAAGAGATTCCGGTTGCGTTCATGGCCTACGACTGCCTGGCGCGAGAGGGACGTCCACTCTTCGAGGAAGCGTGGACGGAGCGCCGCCGCGAGCTCGAGGCGATCTCGCCGGACGGCGCCCTGCGGGTATCCACCGTTTTTCGGGTGGAGACTCCGGCGGAGCTCGACCGCCTCTTCGACGAAGCCCGCGAGCGCGGCAACGAAGGGCTGATGTTGAAGCGCGTCGACTCGACGTACCAGGCGGGCAAGCGCGGTCGCGCGTGGCGGAAGTACAAGAAAGCGCTCGCGACGCTGGACGTCGTCGTCACGGCTGTCCAGCAGGGCAACGGAAAGCGCGCCGGGATGCTCTCCGACTACACGTTCGCGGTCAAGGACGGAGACCGCTTCGTGAACATCGGCAAGGCGTACTCGGGATTGACGGACGAGGAGATCCGCCTCATGGGGACGGTTTTCCGGAAGATCACCGTCGCGCGGTACGGTCCCGTTCGAGCCGTCGAGCCGCAGGTCGTCCTCGAGGTCTCGTTCGACTCGATCCAGAAGAGCACGCGCCACAAGTCCGGCTTCGCGCTGCGCTTTCCGCGGATCGTGCGGCTGCGGCCGGACAAGACGGCGGGAGAGGTGGACACGCTGCAAACCGTAGCGGAGATTTATGAGCGGATCGCCGAGCGGTGACTCCTCCCTGGTCATCCCGAGCGAAGACTCCTTCATCCCGAGCGAAGCGAGGGATCTCTCTTTCAGCATCGATTCCCCGGCCTCCGAATGACAAGCCGCTTTGCCCCAAAAAAGGCGGCCCCGACTCAAATGGTCGGGGCCGGGAAGGAAGGTATCGCGTGCTGATCCGGAAAACCGGCCCCCGAATTAAAAGATTCCACGTCGGTAACCAATTGATCCACAAGGATTAGTTGACATCGGGGCGCGGGGAAATCCAGGGACCGCAATCCAGCCGTGGGCCGGCTGAATAATAAGTATCGTAGCTCGATAGAATGATATGTAATAAATGCTGATATGAAAGGCCGAGAATTATGCGGGACGATCGACCGCCGGACAGCCACATGCCGCGCAACGTCGCGAAGCGAATCGCGAATCGAATTGCGGAAAGCAACCAGCCGGTCGTCGTGACCAGCCGTGACGGAAAGCCGAGCCGGGTTTTCGGCTACGACGAATACGCGAAGATGGTGGAACTTCCACATCGCGTCAAGCCCTGGGAACATCGGAAGCAGACCAAAACGACACCGGATCCACTCGGCGCCGTCGACGCAGAGCCGCCGGTCGGGCTGGGCCGGAAGGACCTCTACGAAGAAGACTGAGCGCTGAGTGGCGCCGGCACTTCTCGACACCAACGTTCTGGTGTATGCGACTTACCGTCGTTCGCCCCTTCACGAGCAGGCCGCGATCCTCGTCGACCGTGGCCTGAAACAACGCGGCCTCTACTGCATCGCCCCGCAAAACTTGATCGAATTCGCCGCGGTGACGACTCGTCGGAGATCTGGTGACCACCCGCTTTCAGACAAAGAGGTTCTCCGCATCACCGATTTGCTCTATCGCTCTCGGACTCTGACGAAGATCTACCCGAGGCGGGGCACGGTGGCGAGGGCGATGGCCGAGGGGGGCGAGCTCGGAGTCTCGGGCGCGGCCTGGTACGACGTTTTCCTCGCTCTCACGATGCGGGACGCCGGGGTGCGAACGATCGTCACGGAAAACGTCACGGACTTCGAGCACCTGCGCTTCATCACCCCGCAACGAATCGCCCAAACAGTCGGCTGAGGAAACGCGACCTCGGTTCCCGTTCGAATCTCATTCCTGTTAACGAACGATCTCGTACCGCGCCGGCGGCAGGGTCTCGTCGGTCGCGAGCTCGACCGTGACGCCCAGCCCCCGCTCGACGTCGGCGAGGAGCTCAGGTTCGTCCTCGGCGAGGAATCGGGCGAGCGACGGGCGCACGCGCACCTGCACCGTCTCGCCCGCGACGAAGAGGACCGGCGGCGCGAGCAGTGCGCGGCGCAGCTCGAGGGCGACGGTCAGGTCGGTCTTGACTCGTCCGCTGCCGCCGCAGTCCGGGCAGGAGCGGGTCAGCAGCTTTTCGAGGTTGCCTCGAGAGCGCTGGCGCGTGATCTCGATCAACCCGAATTCGGAGACCGGGAGCATCCGGAAACGCGCCCGATCCTTCGCGAGCTCCGCCTCGAATCTCTCGAACACCTCGCGCCGGTGGTCGAGGTCGAGCATGTCGATGAAGTCGACTACCAGCAACCCGCCGAGGTCGCGCAGACGGATCTGACGCGCGACCTCGGGGATTGCCTCCAGGTTCGTCGAGTAGACGGTCTCCTCGAGGTCCTCCTTGCCGACGTACTTACCCGTGTTGATGTCGATCGCGACGAGCGCTTCGGTCTGGTGGATGACGATCGAGCCGCCCGAGGGAAGCGGCACGCGGCTCTTCAAGGCGTTCTCGATCTCCGCCTCGACGCCGTAGGCCTGGAAGAGCGGCTCGACGCCGCGGTAGAGCTCGAGCCGGTAGACGAGCGGCGGAGCGACGGCACCGAGAAACTCCGCCAGGCGAGCGTGGGTCTCCTCGTCGTCGACGCGGATCGCTTCGAAGTCGCCGGTGACGAGGTCCCGAACCGAGCGCAACGCAAGGTCGAGCTCGCGGTGCAGAACCGCGGGCGCCGACGCACTTTCCGCCCTGCGGAAGATCCGGTCGGCGAGCTCCGTCAGGTACCGCCGGTCGGCGGCGAACTCCGCGCTCGAGCTTCCCTGCGCGGCGGTCCGAGCGATGAAGCCGCCCTCCGCCGGCAGCGATTCGAGAATCTGCCGCAGCCGCTCGCGCTCGTCTTCGTCGGTGATCCGCCGCGATATCCCGATCTCGCGGACCCCGGGCAGATAGACGAGCGTGCGTCCGGGCAGCGACAGGTTTGCCGTGACGCGCGGGCCCTTGCCCGCGAGAGCGTCCTTCGTGACCTGCACGACGAACTCGTGTCCTTCCTTGACGAGATCGTCGATTCGCGGGCGGTCGCCGCGGTCGACGTCTTCCACCGCCGCCTCTCCGTTTCCATTCGGGTCGAACGAGGGAGGAAGGACGTCTTCGACGTACAGGAATGCGTCCCGCTCGAGGCCGATCGAGACGAAGGCGGCCTCCATGCCGGGGAGGACCCGGTGGACCCGGCCGAGATACACGTTGCCGACGAGTCCCTGACGCGAGCGCCGCTCGTGGAGGACCTCGACCGCCCGGCCGTCCTCGAGGAGAGCGACGCGGGTCTCCGGCGGCGTGGCGTTGACGAGGAGCTCTTTCCTCACGCGTTTGCCGAACGGGCGATCGGCCGTGCCGTCAAGCGTTGGCGAATCGGCGGTATTCGACGGCGAGGATGAGACCGATTCCGAGGAAGGAGGTCGCAACGGAGGAGCCCCCGTACGACACGAGCGGCAGCGGAATTCCGGTCGTCGGCAGGAGTCCGATCATCATCGACGCGTTCACGACGACCGAGAAGAACAGCATCGAAGAGATCGCGAGGATCAAGAAGACGCCGCCGCGGTCCCGGGCCACCCGGGCGAGTGACATCGCGCGCAGCAAGAGCCCTGCGAAGAGGGCGAGCACGAGGCAGACCCCGAGGAACCCCCATTCCTCCGCGATCACGGCCAGGATGAAATCCGTGTGCTGCACCGGTAGGAACCGCAGCTGGCTCTGCGTGCCGGAGCGGAATCCCTTCCCGGTGAACCCGCCGGAGCCGACTGCGATCTTCGACTGCCGCACCTGGTACCCGGAGCCGAGCACGTCCGATTCGGGGTTCAAGAACGTTCCGATCCGCTGCTTCTGGTAGTCCGCGAGAACGAACCAGCCGATTCCGGCGAGAAGCGCGACCGCCACGACGAGCGCGATCCACGCTCTTCCCGGAAGCCCGCCGAAGAAGAGCGCCATGCCGAGAAGCGGAAGGAACGTCGCCGCGAGCCCGGCGTCCGGCTGGAGGAAGACGAGCAGGAACGGGATCGCGACGATCGTGCCGACCTTCGCGAGCGTCGCCAGCTTCATCCGCGCGTCGTCCTCGTTCTCGAAGAGATAGGCGATCAAAAGAGCGGTCGCGACCTTGGCGAGCTCGGCGGGCTGGAACTGGAAGCTTCCAATCCGGATCCACGACTTCACGTTCGCGATTCTCTGGCCGAAGAAGAGAAGGTACACGAGGGGAACGAGGCTCACGCAGTAGATGACGAACGAGAATTTCAAGAGCACCCGGTAATCGAAGAGGATCGCGGCGACCATCGCGCCCAGCCCGACGAGAACCCAGATGGCTTGCCGGGTGGCGAGACCGGAGAAGCGTCCTCCCTCGGTCGTCGACGAGACGAAAAGGATTCCGAGGACCGCGAGCGAGATCCCGCACGCCAGCACGATCAGGTCGAGGCGCCGCGGAACCGGAAAGACGCGGCGGATCATGGAGAGACCACCTTCGCGGCGGGTGGCGCCGGTGCGCGTGGGGACGACGCCCGAACGAAGCCGGGCTCGCCGGGGCGCGGCGCGAGCGGCACTCCGAAATACCGGGCGAGCAGACGACGTGCGATCGGCGCCGCGGCGGCACTGCCGTGCCCGCCATGCTCGACGAAGACCACCACGACGATCTTCGGATCGTCGATCGGCGCGAATGCGGTGAACCAGGCGTGGTCCTCGAGCATGTGCCGGTCGACGCCCGCGCGCGCCACCGACTCCCGCCCGGTCACCTGCACGGTTCCGGTCTTACCTCCCGCCTCGATCCCCGGAACCTTCGAGCCGAAGGCGGTTCCCCCCGGTTCGTTCACGACCGCCCACATTCCGTTCTTCACGATCGAGAGTCGCTCTTGATCGATCGCGAGCGATTTCTTCGTCGGCGAGTCGTAGCGCAGCCGGACTCCCGTCTTCGGATCCTGGGAGGCGAGGAAGAGGTGCGGCGTCGGCAGGCGGCCCCCCTCGATCAGGCCGGAGACCGCGCGCGCGACCTGGAGCGGCGTCACCAGCAGCGGACCCTGACCGATCGAGACCGAGATCGTCTCGCTCGGGTACCAGCGCGCGCCGCGCTTCGTGCGCGCCCACTCCTCGGAGGGGACGAGGCCCGGCTTCTCGTGAGCGAGGTCGAGGCCGGTCGGCTCGCCGAAACCGAAGGAGTGAGCGATCTCGGAGATTCGATCCACACCGAGGCGGCGGCCGAGGTTGTAGAAATAGACGTCGCACGACAGCTTGATCGCGTTTCTCAGGTCCACCCACCCGTGCCCGCCCTTGCGGTGGCAGTGGAATGTGCGCCCGTAGAAGGAGGCATAGCCGGGGCAGAAGACGCGGGCGTTCGGATCCACTTCGTTCAACGCGAGCGCCCCGTACGCCAGGAAAATCTTGAAGACCGATCCGGGCGAGTACGTGTTCTGGATGGCGCGGTTCTGGAGAGGCCGGTTTTCGTCGTTGAGCAGGCCCGACCACTCCTCGGTCGTGACCCTCCGCGTGAACCAGTTGGGATCGTAAGAGGGCGAGGAGACGAGAGCCAAGATCTCACCCGTTCTCGGATCGAGCGCGACCGCGGATCCGACCTTGTCGGTGAACGACTCTTCGGCGAGCTGCTGGAGATCCCGGTCGAGCGTCAGGAACAGACTCTGGCCAGGCCGCGACTCGACCCGGCTCTCCTCGGCGATCTCCCGCGCGTGCGAGTCGACGATCACGCGCCGCTCCCCGTTGGTTCCGCCGAGGAGCTTTTCGTAGGAGCTCTCGATCCCCTTCTGCCCGATCCAGTCTCCGAGCCGGTACTGGTTGCTGGAAGCGCGGATCTGGTCGGGCGACGCCTCCGCGAGGTAGCCGAGAACGTGTGCCGCGGAGACGCCGCGTTTGTAGAGACGGCGCTGCGAGATCGCGATCGCGAACTCGGGATGCTCCGGCGCCCGCGCTTCCACCGCCGCGACCTCCTCGAGAGTCAGATTCTCCGCGATCGGGATCGGCACGAACTCGGGATAGCGGCGGCCCCGAGCGAGCCGCCCGCGGACCTGGTCCGGGGGCAGCCCGAGCAGCCGCACGGCGAACTCGACTGAAGACTCGAGGTCCTTCGATTCGCGGCGATAGAGCTGCAGCGAGTACGCCGGCTCGTTCTCGACGAGGACGGACCCGTTCCGGTCGAGCACGTAACCGCGCGGCGCGGTCAGCTTGACCGAACGGATCCGGTTGTTCTCGGAGAGCTCGAAGTAATGGTCACCCTGCGCGATCTGAACGTACCAGTAGGCGATCGCGAGGACGGCGAAGACGCCGCCCACGGCGATGCGCGCGACCTCGATGCGCGAAGAGAGCTCCCGGCGGTTCTCGCGAACTTTCAGCACGTGGGAGACGTCCTCACCGCAATTTCCCCTGGCGCCGTCTCTCGCGCCACTCGCGCCATGGAAAGCTCCACGTGGCCTCGAAGACTCCGGCGGTCGTGCCGGTCGCGACGGCGCGCCACAGCGCCTCGGGAGCACCGAGGACGACCGGAGAGCCCAGCAGAAGCGATCGAAGAACGGCGACGATCGCGTCGTTCGCGAGCGAGCACAGGGCGATGACGCCGCCTACCGCGAGCGCTCCACCGAGGACCACCCGTACTGACACGAAGGCGAGCAGGTAGCCAATTGCCGCTTTCGCAAAGGCGTTCAGACCGAGGAGCGTCTCCGTCAATGCATCCTCGATGAACCCCGCCCCGGCTCCGGTCAGGACCGCGCGGCCGAACCCCCCCGAGCGTGCAACGATCGCGGTCGCGACGAGCAGCCAGTCGACGGGCCACACGCCCCGGTACTTCGTGCCGCCGAAGAAGAACTCGAGAGCCGTCGCCCCGGCGAGCAGCAGGGCGATGCGCCCGAGCTTCACCGCGAGGCACTCGTTCCTTCCCCCGGCTCGCGCGCCGGGAAGGGCGCGAGCACGAGCACGTCGGTCAGGCGCGAGAAGGGCGCCGTTGGAACGAGAAGAATGTCCAGGAAGAGATTTCCTCCATGCGAAACCGAGCCGATGCGCCCGATCGCGATCCCGCGCGGGTAAATGCCGTCGATGCCCGCGGACTCGACGAGATCCCCCGGGCGCACACGGGACGTCGTCGGGATGTGATTGAGACGCAGCGCGCCACGGCCGTCTCCGCGGACGATCCCGAGCTCGCCGGTCCGAACGATCCGCGCTCCGACCGCCGCCGACGCATCGAGAAGGAGCTGGGCCCGCGAGAGCGTCCGGCCAGCGGTCACGACGCGCCCGACCAATCCTTCCGGCACGGCGAGCGGAGACCCGGCACCGACGCCCGACGAGGTACCGATGCCGATCAGCGCGCTGTGGAGGCCGGCGCGGCGCTCGAGGAGCAGAACGGGGCCGCTGCCGACGACGACCGGCAGAAAGGGCGCCGCCGCACGCAACTTGAGCTCGCTCCTCATCTGCTGGACCTCGGCGCGCAGCCGGAAGAGCTCCTCCTCCCGTTTTTCGAGATCCTGCCGCAGGCGCGCGACGTCTGAGCGCGCGGTGAAGTTGTCCGCGATCGACGCCGAGGTCCCGGTGACCATCCGCGAGACGGTCGCGACGGTGCGGGCGAGAGGCGCGGCGGCGGTCAGCATCCAGGACTGGAGGACCGAGCCCCGCTGACCGCGCGCCGGCGCCTGCGCCGAGAGCGCCAGCACGCAGAGCACCAGGACTGAGGCGAGCAGCATTCCGCCGCGGCGTGGGCGGTGGCTGATCTCGAAGCGGGCGGTCAAAAATCTCATCGTTGCTCGCTTACGTGATGGAAATCTTCCTCAACAGGTGCATATCGGTGAGCATCGCGCCGGTTCCGAGCGCGACCGAGGCAAGCGGATCTTCGGCGTACGAGATCGGAAGCCCCGTCTCCTCGCGCAGCCTTCGGTCCATGTTGCGCAGGAGCGAGCCGCCCCCCGTGATGATGATCCCCTCGTCCATGATGTCGGCCGAGAGCTCCGGAGGGGTGCGTTCGAGCGCGACTCGGACCGTCTCGACGATCGCGGCGACGACTTCCGCGAGCGCTTCCCGAACCTCCTCGTCGGTCAGAACGAGCGTCTTGGGCACGCCTTCCACGAGATCGCGTCCCTTGACCTCCATCGTCAGCGGCTCGTCGAGCGGATACGCAGAGCCGATCTCGATCTTCACCTGCTCGGCCGTGCGCTCGCCGATCAGGAGGTTGTACTTGCGCTTGACGTACTGGATGATCGCCTCGTCCATCTCGTTCGACGCGATTCGAACCGAGCGGCTGTAGACGATCCCCGCGAGCGAGATCACCGCGACGTCGGTCGTGCCTCCGCCGATGTCGACGATCATGTTTCCCGCGGGCTCCGTGATCGGAAGGCCGGCGCCGATGGCCGCCGCCATCGCCTGCTCGATGATGAAGACCTCCGATGCGCCGGCGCGTAGCGCCGAGTCTTGTACCGCGCGCTTCTCGACCTGAGTGATCCCGGACGGCACCGAAATCACGATGCGCGGGCGGACGAAGAGCGACCGCCCGTGCGCTTTTTTGATGAAGTGATCGAGCATCTTCTCCGTCACCTCGAAGTCGGCGATCACGCCGTCTTTCATCGGACGGATGGCGACGATGTTGCCGGGCGTGCGTCCGAGCATCTCCTTCGCCTCGGTGCCTACCGCCTCGACCCGGTTCGTATGGGTGTTGACGGCGACGATGGAGGGCTCGCGGACGATGATGCCCTTGCCCCGCGCGAAGACGAGCGTGTTTGCCGTGCCCAGATCGACGGCGAGATCGTTCGAGAAGAGGGAGAAAACGGATCTCCAGGCCAACGGACCTCCCTAGGGGTAACTCTTCAGAAGCCCAATGGTAAGCCGTCAGCAACCGATCGCCATCAGAGCGTTTCCACGAAAACCCGCATGCGGCGGATCGTCTCGTTGCCCGCTGAGTCCACGGCCTTGATCACGAGGATCGCGTAGCCGTCGCGCTCGATCGTGATCGTTTTCTTGAAGCTCCCGTCGCTCGCGACGTCCGCCGGCTCGGCATTGACGGTCACGACCGCGCCCGGCTCGGTCTTCCCGAAAATCAGGAAAAGGTTCCCCATCTGCTGGGGAGCGAGAACCGAGAGCTCCGGCGGAGTTGTGTCGCCGGCCCCGGTGCGGACCGGCTCTTCGAGCATCCGGAAACGCCGGACCGCGCTCCAGTCGGAGGAGACCCCGCTCTGGTTGATCGCAGCGAGCCGCCAGAAGTAGGAGCCTTCCCGCGACACCTTGATGCTGGTCGAAAGACCGGTTCGGTCGTCGAGATCGACCTCGTTCGCGTCGGGGACGAAGAGGCGCGAACGCGAAATCTGAATGCGGTATCGGGTCGCGTCGGGCACGCGCGACCACTTGAGCTCGACGTTCCCCGCGGTCGCGACGTCGAACGTGCGGTTGTCGGCGGGCAGGAGCGGCACCGGCGCCTCCGGCAGGCTGACGCGTGGGGAAAGCACACCGGTGCGGGCGGCGGCAACAACGCTTTGGCGGCCCCCCAGGACGACGGTGTTTAGCCCGGTCGAGACCGTCGTCTTGCCGCGGTAGGTCGTCACCTCGGTCTTTTCTCCCTGGGCGACGTCGACCGAAACGCGCGAGTCCTTGTCGACCGCCGCGGTCGCGTCGTTGGTCGCGACGGTCGAGGGCGACGCGGACGTGTACACGTTGACCGCGCCGGAGACCATCTTCACTTCGCTGCCGCTCGCCTCGGATGCACTCGGGCGGCGAACCTCGAAGAGCGAGCCCGGTCGAATCGTGAACAGTGTTCCGTCCGTGAACATGATCTCCGCCGATCCGTTGCGCCCGGTCTTGATGAAGTCTCCGTCGAAGAGCGGCTGCCTCTGGCGCCCCGTCTCGAACGTCGAGCGGCCGGCTCGTTGAAGCGCCACGTCGCCTTCGACGAAGATGAAGGAAGCATCGCCGTTCTCGTCCGCTCCCCAGCCGCCGATGACCCGGCGGGAGTACGACTCGGATTCGACCGCCAGTCGGAACGCTTCCTCGAACCTCGAGTCGCCCATCGAGTTGCGCGCGTCCTGCAGAAGGCCGCGCGCTCGCGCCACGTTCGATCCGGGGCGCACGGATCCCGCGACCCGCGTCGCCTTGTTGAGGAGGTCCGACGCGCTTTCGATTTCCGTGCGCGCCCGATCCTCCGCCGAGGGACGGGTCTTGACGTAGGCGCGATATCCCAGGACGCTTCCGGCCGCGACGACCACGATCAGGACGCCCCAGGTCGCGATCTTCCGGATCGGGATGATGAACCAGTCGAGATCCGCTCCTACGAGCTTCCGTCTCCGCATAACTTTCGTGATTGGCGAGACTTACCCTGTCTGCTTATAGCACATTCCCGGGACGCCCTGTTATAGTCGCCGGTTCCAAAAAGGAGCCTCGAATGCTCAAAACCATGCGCGCCAGCTTCCACCAGCTCAAGTGGACGCTGTTCGCCGTGATCATCGTTTTCGTCCTCGGATTCGTCTTCTTCTCCGGCTCGAACTGGGGAGGCGGCTCCTCGAGCCAGGTCGTGGCGCGGGTGGGTGGCGATCAGGTCTCGGCGATCGAGTTCGACCGCGTTTACCAGAACCAGGTCCAGAGATACCGCGAGCTTTACAAGGGCAGCTTTTCGCCCGAGCTCGCGCGGGCGCTCGACCTGCCCCGTCAGGTGTTGGACGGGATGATTGAGCGGAAACTGCGACTCGAAGCGGCGAAGCGGCTGAAGCTCACGGTCACCGATGACGAGCTCGCCCGCGCGATTGCGTCGCTTCCGTACTTCCAGGAGAACGGTCAGTTCATCGGAGGAGAACGTTACAGCGAACGGCTCCGCCTGGCAGGGATGTATCCGGAGACGTTCGAGGAAGGCGTCCGCGAGGACCTGCTCGTCGGCAAGTACGGCGCGCTCGTCAAGGCGAGTGTCGCCATCCCGGAGGCGGACATCCGCAAGGAGTTCTCCGCGAAGAATGACAAGGCGACGATCGAGTACATCCTGGTTCCTTCGAGCCGTCTCGAAAGCTCGGTCGAGCCGTCGGAAGCCGATCTCAAGGCGTACTACGAGAAGAACCGCGAGCAATATCGCTCCCCTGAGCAGCGGCGCGCGAACTACCTGCTCGTCGAAAAGCTGAAGGTCCGCGCGAAGATGCCGATCTCCGACGCCGAGATCCGCGCGGAGTACGAAGCGAAGAAGGCATCCTTCGCGGTTCCCGAGCAGGTCAACGCCTCGCACATCCTGGTCTCGGTCGATCCGAAGGGCGGCCCGGAGGCCGACGCCAGGGCGAGAGCAAAAGCCGAGGCGCTCACCGCACGCGCGAAAGCGGGAGAGGACTTCGCGAAGCTCGCTACCGACAATACTGACGACCCGAGCGGCAAGGAAAACGGCGGCCAGCTCCCTCCGTTCGGCCGGGGTCAGATGGTCCCGGAATTCGAGAAGGCCGCGTTCGACATGAAGCCGGGTGAGATTCGCGGACCGGTGAAGACGAACTACGGATACCACGTGATCAAACTGACAGCGAAGACGCCGGCCGGGACGAAGACTCTCGAGGACGTCCGATCGAGCCTTTCGGGCGATCTCGCGGAACGCAAAGCGACGGCCGAGACGGATCGGTTCGCGCGGGACCTCGCGGGCAAGATCCGAGCGCTCAAAACGAAATCGGACGAGGAGCTCCGCAAGCTCCAGAGCGACGTCGTGACCTACAACACCACCGACTGGTTCTCACGCAACGGACCGATCACGGGCATCGGCGCCAACCCGGAGTTCTCGAAAGAAGCGTGGTCGCTCAAGGTCGGCGAGATCTCGACGAATTCGATCTCGACGGCGCGTGGGCCGGCCTTCGTTCGTCCGCTCGCCGAGCGTCCGGCGGGCATCCAGCCATTCAGCGAGGTCCGCGCGGTCGTTGTCGAGAACTGGAAGTCGGATCGGCGTGAAAAAGACGCACTGGAGAAGCTCGCGCCGGTGGCGAGGGAACTCGGATCGGGAACGACTCTCGCCGTGCTCGCGAAGCGTTACGAGACGGAGGTGAAGACGACGCCGGAGTTCGGCCCGCAAGGTCCCGTGCCGGACCTCGGCGCGGCTCCGCGCCTCTTGGACGAGGTCTTCAAGACGCCGGCCGGCCAGGCCGGTCCGCCGGTTCCGGTGCCCTCAGGTTTCGTGCTCTTCCGCGTGCTCACCCGGGCGCAGGGGAATCCCGCCGCCTTCGCCACGCAGCGGGCGCAGCTCGTCGAGACCCTGCGGGCAAAAGAGGCGGAGCGGCTCATTCGAGCGGTCGTGGCCCAGATGCGCGCGGACCGCAAGATCGAGATCAACGAGGAGCTGCTGAACTCGTTCCTGCCCGCGCAGCCGAAGACCAGACGGGGGTAGAGGTTTCAGGGGACAGGTGTCGGAAGCAAGACAGGTTCCAGGTTTCGGGTGTTGGGTTTCTGGAACCAAGCCGCTCCCGTCCCCTGACACCGGACACCCGACACCTGTTTTGCTTCTGACACCTAACCCCTGACACCTTAGACTCCCACCCGTGATCGGCCGCCTGGTCGGACGCCTCGCCGCCAAGGCGACGGATCACGTGATCTTGGACGTCGGCGGCGTCGGTTATCTCGTCCAGATACCGCTCTCGACGTTCTATGAGCTTCCGGAGGCGGAAAGTCCTGCGTCGCTCTGGATTCACACGCACGTCCGGGAGGACGCCCTTGCTCTCTACGGCTTCCTGACCGAGAGGGAACGCGCGCTCTTCCTGATGCTCTTGGACGTCGCGGGAATCGGTCCGCGCGTCGCGCTGACGGTGCTCTCCGGGATTCCCCCGACGGATCTCGTCGAAGCGCTGCGCGGATCGGACGTCCGGCGACTCATGGCCGTCCCGGGGGTCGGCAAGAAGACGGCGGAGCGCATGGTCCTCGAGCTCGCCGAGAAGGCTTCCAAGTTCGCCGGTGAGCCGAGCGCGCCGCGACCCGCCGCGGTCGCGGCCGAAGACGTGGTCTCCGCGCTCGTCAACCTCGGCTACCGGAAGGGCGACGCCGAGCGGGCGGTGGACGCGATTGGACGAAGCGGCGCACCGGAGGCCTTCGGCGACTACTTGAAACTCGCGTTGAAGAAGCTCACGGGCGGATAGAAAGTGAAGTCTTCAGTCCTCGGTCTTCAGTCCTCAGTCCGAAACCCGACGTGCTACTTTGGGCTTTGAGATGGTGAACGAGAAAGAAATCCTCTCCGGGACCGCGCTAGCCGACGACGTCGCCGTCGAGCCGACGCTGCGTCCGAAGGTCCTCTTGGAGTACATCGGGCAGTCGAAGGTGCGCGAGAACCTCGGAGTGTTCTTGACGGCTGCGCGCGGGCGCGGCGAGCCGCTCGACCACGTTCTCTTGACCGGTCCCCCCGGCCTCGGCAAGACCACGCTCGCCCACATCATTGCACGCGAGCTCGGAACGGGACTCCGCATCACGTCCGGGCCGATGATCACGCGCGCGGGCGACCTGGCCGGCATCCTGACCAACCTCCAGCCGCGGGACGTGCTGTTCTTGGACGAAATCCACCGCCTGAACCCGGCCGTGGAGGAGATCCTGTACCCGGCGATGGAGGACTTCCGACTCGACGTGATGATCGGCGAAGGGCCGATGGCCCGCACCATGAAAGTCGACCTGCCTCCGTTCACGCTCGTGGGCGCTACGACGCGCCCGGGACTTCTCTCCCAGCCGCTGCACGGCCGCTTCGGAATCACTCTGCGGCTCGACTTCTACGACGTCGAATCGCTCGCGCGGATCGTCGATCGGTCGGCGAAAATCCTCGGCATCTCGATTACGCCGGACGCGGCGCGAGAGATCGGCGCGAGGAGCCGCGGTACCCCGCGGATCGCCAACCGACTGCTCCGGCGGCTGCGCGACTTCGCCGACGTCGCAGGCAAGGATCGAATCGATCTTCCGACGGCGCGCGAAGCGCTGGCGCGTCTCGAAGTGGACGAGCACGGGTTCGATGAGCTCGATCGGCGAATCCTCGCGACGATCATCGAGAAATTCGGCGGCGGCCCGGTCGGCATCAGTTCGATCGCCGCTTCTCTCGGCGAGGACAAGGGCACGCTCGAAGACCTCTACGAGCCGTACCTGCTCCAGGCAGGGTTCCTCCAGCGCACGCCGCGCGGACGGATCGCCTCCGCGCAGGCGTACCGGCATCTGGGAATCGTGCCTCCCCGGAAAGAAGGCTCGCTCTTCTGAGCGAGCTGTCATCCTGATGCCGAAGACCGAAGGATCCCTCGCTTCGCTCGGGATGACGGTAAAAAATTTGAAGCACGGCGTCCTGATCTACAACCCGACCGCGGGTCAGCGCGACCTGGCGTCGCAGATGCTCGCTTTGATCGAGAGGATGCGCGGCCAGGGGCTCGAGCTGGAGAACCTGCCGACCACCGCGCCGGGTCACGCGACCGAGATCGTGCGCCGGCTCCTGCCTTCCGGGCTCGACGTCGTCGCCGTCTGCGGCGGTGACGGGACTGTCTCCGAGGTCGCGGCCGGTCTCGTCGGCTCTTCCGTGCCGCTCGGCGTCATTCCCGGCGGGACGTCGAACGTCCTTGCCCGGGAGCTTTCGATTCCTCTCGAGCTCGACCCCGCCGCGAGGCTTCTCCTCGAGGGAGAGCCCCGTCCCGTTCGCGTGCTCTACGCGAATGAGAGACCGTTCCTCCTCTGGGCCGGCGTCGGGCTGGACGCGCGGATCATGGGAAACATGAGCCTCGTCCTGAAGCGCTGGCTGGGCCGGACCGGAATCTTCCTGACCGTCGCACCGGAGTTCTTCCGATACGAGTTCCCGCACCTGGAGGTGACGGTCGATGGCGAGACCCACGAGGCCACCTTCGCGGTGGTCTGCCACGCGCGCCTGTATGCGGGGGACTGGGTGATCGCGCCCCAGGCGCGTCTCGACTCCGACGAGATGGAGGTCCTCCTCTTCTCCGAACGGAACCGCTGGAAGTTCTTCTCTCTCTTCCGCGAGATCCAGGTCGGCCGGTCCGGTCACATCGAACGCGGCCTGGCGCGAAGCGTCCGCGGCCGGACCGCGACGATCCGATCGCTCGAGAGCTATCCGGTCGAAGTGCAGTTGGACGGGGACTGCGTTCTGGAAACGCCGGTCGTGTGCCGCGTCGGGAACGAGAGCATCTCGATCTTGGCCCCTCGAAACGGGAAACCTACGTCTTAGGGTTTCGCGACAGCACCGTCTTCTCCACTTCACCCGGTTCGCGCGGAATGAAGCACGACAGGCATTCGTAGCCGTCTTTGGTCACGAGCACGACGTCCTCGACGCGGATGCCGATGTTCCACCACTTGCGGTCCACGCCTGGCGCGTTCGCCGGGACGTAAATCCCCGGCTCGACCGTGAACACCATGCCCGGCTCGTGCGGGCGCGACGCACTCCCGACGGAGTACCGGCCGG
>DASXSX010000066.1:0-21852 GCA_036505815.1 Thermoanaerobaculia bacterium | reverse complement strand
CTTCGCTGTTCCTGATAAGGAAGCCCCGACTGCCAGAAGAACGAAGGGGCGGCCGTGATCGCGACCCACGAAAGCGGCAGCGTGTATGCCGTGAACGCTTTCACGACGTGCGTGCGGTCGTAGGTCGCCAGACCGTACCGGTTGATGTCGGTCACCAGCGGGCACGGCTCGGTCACTTGCGCACCGGCTAAATCGCGGTGCCGGCAGTTCTCGTTCGCGAAATCGAAGAGCTGCGACGTGTAGTCGCTGAAAGCGTTCCCCTCCGCGCGGGAGAGCGTGTAGTTGATCGACGCCTGCCAGTTGCGCGAAAAGCGCTTGTCAAAGGTGAGCTCGAGCGCCTTGTAGTAGCGCTTCAGGATGTCGTCGCTGAAGTTCATGGGCTCGGTAATGACGTTCCCGGTCGCCGCGTCGAAGACCTTGCGGTCGTCGATGAGATCGTTCCAGTGGCGGTAGATCCCCCGCACGCCCACGGCCATCGTGTTGCCGAGCTGCTGCTGGAACGCCACGTTGAACTCGTCCAGATAAGACGGATTGAGGTCTCTGTTGACCGGGGTCGTCCCCGCTCCGACCCGGACCTGCTGGTCGAGGACCCACTGTGTTCCGTCCCAGAGATAGACGTCGTGGTTCTGCTGCTGCGGAATCCCGGAGTAGACCGAGTCCGCGATGTCCTGGATCAAGAACTGGTAGTAGCGGCCGTAGGCTGCCGAAGCGAGCGTCTTGCCGTTGCCAAAGACGTCGTAGACGCCGGTCAGGCGCGGCGAGACCCTGGTCGTGTCGATGACTGTCTGGCCGATGTCGCTGTCTCCCTTCTGGTAGTCCAGGCGAGCCCCGACGTTGAAGAAGAGGTGTTTGCCGACTTCGAACTTGTCGAGCGCGTAGAACCCATAGATCTTCCCGTTCGAGACCGACTGTGCGGGATCGACGAAGGTATCGCGCTCGTCGTTAGGCGCCAGCGTGACATGACGCGTTACCGGATTGAAATCCGTCACGTAGTAGACGTTGTTTGTCGGATACGTGAAGAACGCGATGGACTTCAGGTCCTGGTAGTCGATCCCTCCCTTGAACTGGTGGGAGTTGCCGAAGAGCTGCTGGTAGAGGTTGACCGCCAGGTTCGCCTGCTTGCGGGGGCGCTTCACGAAGCCGTCGAACGTGGCGCCGTTGTAGTACAGGTTGTCGTTCAGGTTGAAGATCGGCGAGCCAATCGCAATCCCTCCCCCATCCGGCGCATTCGCTGCGAGCTGGTACGGCCGGACGAAGATGTCGCCTTTCTGCTCGGCGTACAGCGCTTCCGCCGAGAAGTTCGAGCCGAAGACGCCCGACCAGCGTGCTTGTTTGACGCAGACGCCGCCGCAGTCGTTTTGGTCCTGCTCGGTGAGCGCTTCGCGCTCGGCCACGAACCCCGTGCCCCAGTATTGGACCGCGAACCCGTTGATCGGATCGGCGTTGGCCTGAACCGTAAAGAGGTGGGAGGGCGTCGCCTGGAACGTGATCTTGCCGTCCCAGAGCTTCACGTTCAGGGTCTGCTGATAGTTCTGTCCTGTGCCGTTCGGGTAGACCGGAGACGTCGCGGTCTGGGAGAAGGCCGAAGGCTGGTCGTACCACTCGTAGGCGCCAAAGAACCACAGATGGTCCTTCCAGAATGGTCCACCGAGGGTCAGGGCCTTCTGATAGATGTTCTTGTCGAACTTGGTTCGGTTCCAGGCGACTCCGTTGGCCGGGTTCCTCCCCTTGTTGTCGTCGTTCCATTTGTCGTTCGTCATGATCAACTTCCCCGAACCGGAGAAGCTGTTCGTGCCCGACTTCGTGATCACGTTGACGATGGCGCCTTGCGCGCGACCGTACTCGGCGGATATGCCCGCGGTGGATACCACGACCTCGTCGATCGCTTCGTAGTTGAAGTTCTGGCCGAAGGTCCCGGTCGTCACGTCGGTTGTATCGACGCCGTCGAAAAGATACTGATTGTTGCTGGACAGCGCCCCGTGCGCATTGGGGTTGGCACCGCCAGTAATGCCCGGGGCGTTCTGGATCAAAGTCTGATAGCTGCGTCCGATCGCGAGCTTCTGCGTTAGGACCGAGCTGACGGTAGTGGTCGCGCTCGTGTTTGTCTTGTCGACGAGAGGGACCTCGCCGGTGACCTGGACCCTCTCCTCGGTGGGCGCGAGCCGCATCGTGACGTTGACCTCGGTCGTCTTGTCGGGCGCCGCGATGTTCCCTGTCTTCTCCACGGTCGTGAAGCCCGAGAGGCTCGTCCGCACCGTGTAGGGACCCGGCTGCAGGAGCGGGAACTTGAAGGAGCCCGTCGCGTCGGTCGTCGCAGTGCGTCGGAATCCCTTGTCAGCGCTCACGAGCTCGACCGTCACACCGGGGATCCCGCCGCCCTGCTCGTCCAGAACCCGCCCGGAGACCGTTCCCAGAAGCGTTCCATCGGCAAGCAGGAAGGTGGGTACCGCGAGGGCGAGAATCCCGAGGGCGATCAGGGTAAATCGAAGTCGACTACGCATAGCTCTCCCTCTCTTTGAAAAAAAGATAGTCAGAAGCACAAAACTCGCACACTGAGGCACATTTGCCGCCTCCCAGGATGGCAAGAAGAGTGCCACCGTGACATTGCGTCGTAGCTGGGACAACTGTTGGGTGCAGAATTACTTGGCTGGATTAAGGCATCCTTCAGAAGGCAATCGAATTCAAATGATTGGATAGAACTCCACCGCAACGGATGAACCCCCATTTTTTGGTGCCGAATGGGGTAGGACCCCGACGCAGGACCCAAAGACCCACGGAGCCCGCGTTTTCTTGGGTTCCGGGTCGTGGATCTTGGGTCGCTATGCAGTCAAGGCTTCTTCGCAGGCGCCTTCGGCTTCGGCGCGGCTTTGGCAGCGCGAGCGGGCAGAGATCCATCCGGGTTCAGAACCACGAAGTCCTCTTTGCGCTCGATCCCCTTGTAGGCCGCCGAGTCGCGCGGAGCGTTCATGTCGCGGACCTGGATCGCGAAGGTGTAGTAGCCGGGATCGAAGCTCGCGAGCGGGATCTCGCTGCCGGTCGCGAAGTAGCCCGGGCCGAGCGGCTGCAGTTCCGCCGGACTCGTCAGCGGCTGAAAGGCGTCTTTCCCGTCGCGCTGCACGCTGATGCGGGTCATGACTCGCGGTTTGGGCTCGACGACGGCAGGGGCTGCCGGCGCGGTGCCAGGCGTCGTTGCCGGAGCGGGAGCCGTGGCCGCGCCGGCGGCGGCGGGATTGGAGACCGCGTAGAAGTACCAGAGGCTGTCTTCCTTCGCGAACTTGCGGTCCGCCTTCGGCTCGACCTTGATCGGCTTCTCCATGCCGAAGACGAACGGATCGGTGGGAGCGGGACGTTTGGTCAGCGGCGTCAAAGTGTTGGCGAGAATCAGCGGCGAGACGCCGAACTCGTTCGGACGGGATTCGAGCTTGAAGGCTGCCGAGGCAGTCGCGACCGGAACGCCGCCGGAGGCCGGGAACAGACCGAACGCTCCGCGGTAGCTGCCGGCGGGCAAGGCGATCGAGCGATCGAAGGCCTTGTCGGTGCGGCTGCCGCTCTTGACGTCGACGAGGGACGCGTCTTCCCAGTAGGACCCGACCGGCTGATTCGACTCGTTCCAGACGATGCCGCCGAACTTCAGGCCCTGCGCGGCCTTCTCGTTCGGAACGTAGAACTGGAGGGCGTAGAACGGCTCGCCCGTGATCGTGCGAAAGTTCCCGGCCCAGAACGCGCCTTCCCCCTTGGCTTCGGGAGTCAAGGCTTCCAGCACGGAGCGGACGTTCGCGGGCAGCGTCGCGGCTGGCGCGGAAGCCGGAGGCGGAGCGGCTGCTGAAGGCGCGGCAGCGGTCGCTCGGCCGGTCGTCGTGGCGGGAGCAGCGGGAGCGGCGGCGGGAGCTGGAGGCGGCGCGGCTGCTGAAGGCGCGGCGGCGGCCGCGGCCGGAGCGCCGGTTGCCGCCGGCGGGACCGCCGGTGCGACCGCGGCCACGCCCGTCGTGCCGGAAGGGTTGACTATCGACTTCTCGGCGACTTTCGCGATCGCCTTCTCGACGGCGCTCGCTCCCATCATGTCGTCGGTTCCGCGTTGCGGATCGACATTCATCCGGACGCGCAGCTCTCCCATTCCGAGCGAGGGGTCGAACTTTTCCTTGCCGTAGATCCACGTCGTCATGACCGCGGTGTCCGACCCGAAGGTCGACGCGCGCGTGTCGATCGAAGGCGCGGTCAGCCCGCCGCTGTCCTGAACCGCTCCTTCCTGCGGCCGCTGGGTCGAAACGCGGGTCGGAAGACCGAGCGTGACGAGCAGGCGCCCGCGGTTGGTCTCGGACCCCCGCTTGTTCCGCATCTTGAACTGCTCGTCGGCCGCCGCGATGCGCCGGCCCACTTCGTCCCGGAACTCGTTGGCGGACGTCGCGGGATTCGGATCTCGCTTCGCCCAGTAGTCGGCGATGAACTTCTCGGCTTCCGCGTCCGTGCCGACTTTCGACCAGGCCTCCTTCTCCGCCGGAGTCAGGAAATAAGCTTCCGCGGACTTGCCCCAATCCTTGTATTTGGAAAGCTGCGCCAGGCTGATCGCGGCGAACGCGAGCCCGGCGGCGGCCATCAGTGCTCTTTTCACAGTCCCTCCTCGCATAGGCCCGGAATTCTAGTACCGGCTCCGGTCACGGAAGAGGAAAACCGGGGGACGAAGCGGGTTCTTCCGCAGACGAGGGAAACTGGCCCTACTTCCTTACGAGCGACCTCGGCTCGAATCGGGTCAACGCGAGTGACCGCTCGGAGCCTCCTCGACTCTCGGCACCTTGACGCAGCGCGGAGATGACCTGACGGACCTCTCCCTGCATCCTCTCCATCCTCTCCTTCATGTGGAGGATGACCTCGACGCCCGCGAGGTTGACGCCCAGGTGCCGTGTCAGCGACAGAATGATCTCAAGCCGCTCGACCGTATCGGAATCGTAGACGCGCGTATTCCCTTCCGTCCGCGTCGGCCGCAGCAGGCCTTCCCGTTCGTACATCCGCAGGGTCTGGGGATGGATCCCGTACTTCTCGGATATCGCGCCGATGCGGAGTCCCGCGCTTGCCGCTCTCTTTCTCACCGCAACTTCTTCGCTTCGACCGGGATCGGCTGGCCGCGGTCGGTCCTCGGTGCGACGACGCGCAGGATGCCGGACTTCAACGTCGCCTTGATCCGGGAAGAGTCGATCGAAGCGGGAATCGAGAAGTCCCGCGAAAAGCTCCCGTAAATCCGCTCCATCCGGACGAACTGCCGCGGCGGCACGCCTTCGTCGACCCGGCGAACTCCTGAGACGCGGAGCTTTCCGTCGAGAGATTCCAGGTGGACGTCCTCGAGCTGGACGCCGGGGAGCTCTACGGATAGGACCACCTCTTCGGCGGTCTCGTACACGTCGGCGGCCGGCGACCAGAGCGCGGCGTCTAAGCCTTCATCCGGAAACTCGGTGCGGTGGATCGTCTCTTCGAAGAGACGGTTCATCTTCTCCTGGATCGCGAACAGGTCCTGCAGTGAGCTCCACCGGAAACCGCTCATGTCGTCTCCTCGGTCGCCGTCAGCTCGTTACTTCTTCTCCGTGTCCACATACTCCGTGTCGATGACGTCGTCCTCCTTCGGAGTCGAAGCTTCTCCCGGCGACGGCCGCGGGCCGGCGCCCGCCCCGGCGGCCGCCCCCTTGTAGATCGCCTCGGCGAGGCGGTGCGAAGCCTGCTGCAGCCGCTGGCCGGCCTGATTCATCGTCTCCGCATCGTTCGACTCGAGTGCCTTCTTGGCGTCGGCGATCGCGGACTCGAAGCTCGACGCCTCGGCCGGGTCCAGCTTCTCGCGGTTCTCCGAGAAGGTCTTTTCCGTCGAGTAGACGAGGCTGTCGAGCCGGTTGCGCGCCTCGATCTCCTCTCGGCGCTTGCGGTCTTCTTCGGCGTGCGACTGGGCGTCCGCGACCATTTTGTCGATCTCGTCCTTCGCCAGACCGGACGAAGCCGTGATCGTGATCTTCTGCTCCTTCCCCGTCCCGAGGTCCTTGGCCGAGACGTTCAGGATGCCGTTCGCGTCGATGTCGAAGGTCACCTCGATCTGGGGCATGCCCCGCGGCGCCGGCGGAATTCCGATCAGGTGGAAGACGCCGAGGAGCTTGTTGTCGCGCGCCATCTCGCGCTCCCCCTGGAGAACTTTGATCTCGACCGACGTCTGGTTGTCGGCCGCGGTCGAGAAGACTTCGGTCTTCTTGGTCGGGATGGTCGTGTTGCGGTCGATCAGCTTCGTCATGACGCCGCCCAGAGTTTCGATCCCGAGCGAAAGCGGCGTGACGTCGAGCAGGAGAAGATCCTTGACGTCTCCGGCGAGGACTCCGCCCTGGATCGCCGCGCCGACCGCCACGACCTCGTCCGGGTTGACGCCCTGGTGGGGCTCTTTCCCGAAGAGCTCTTTCACGAGCTGCTGGATCCGCGGCATGCGGGTCTGCCCGCCGACGAGAACGACTTCGTCGATGTCCTTCGGCTCGACGCCTGCGTCCTTCAACGCCTGGCGGCACGGAGCGATCGATCTGTTGACGATGTCCTCGACGAGCTGCTCGAGCTTGGAGCGCGTAAGCTTCAACTGCAGGTGCTTGGGGCCCGACGCGTCGGCCGTGATGAAGGGAAGGTTGATGTCGGTCTCGACCACGTTCGAGAGCTCGATCTTGGCTTTCTCCGCCGCTTCCTTGAGCCTCTGCATCGCCATCGGGTCCTTCGAGAGGTCGATGCCCTGGTCCTTCTTGAACTCCGCGAGGATCCAGTCGATGACGCGCTGGTCGATGTTGTCCCCGCCCAGATGCGTGTCGCCGTTGGTCGACTTGACCTCGACGACTCCTTCTCCGACTTCCAGGATCGAGATGTCGAAGGTGCCGCCGCCGAAGTCGTACACGGCGATCGTTTCGTCCTTCTTCTTGTCCAGCCCGTAGGCGAGGGCCGCGGCCGTCGGCTCGTTGACGAGGCGCTCGACGGTCAGCCCTGCGATCTGGCCGGCATCCTTGGTGGCCTGCCGCTGAGAATCGTTGAAATACGCGGGAACGGTGATGACGGCCCGCGTAACCTTCTGCCCGAGGTAGGCCTCCGCAGCCTCCTTCAGCTTCCCGAGGATCATCGCGGAGATCTCGGGCGGCGAGTAATCCTTGCCTCCGGCCTTCACGCGCACGTCGCCGTTCGGAGCCGGTACGACGGTGAACGGGACCATCTTCATTTCCTCGGTGACTTCCGAGAATTTGCGTCCCATGAACCGCTTGATCGAGAACACGGTGTTGGCGGGATTGGTGATCGCCTGTCGCTTCGCGACCTGTCCGACCAGCCGCTCTCCGGTCTTCGAGAACGCGACGACCGAGGGCGTCGTGCGGTTTCCCTCCGCGTTGGGGATGACGACAGGGTCGCCGCCCTCCATCACGGCCACGCACGAGTTCGTGGTGCCGAGGTCGATTCCGATGATCTTGCTCATTTGTTTCCTCTCCTAACCTGCCTTCTTTCGACCGGGCGATACTAGAATCTTAGCCTTCGGTTGTCAAGTTCCAAATTGCCGATTCTAAGCCCCGCAGGCTCAAGTTAGGCGTCCCAGTCTCCTGGCTATCGAACGACCTGCACGCCCGCCCGCTTCTCCGTGGCGGAAACCGGTGCCATTCCGGCGGGGTGCGGTTCCGAAACCGGCGAAAGCTGCCCCTCGTGAGCCAGATCGAGATCGATCTGCCCGGTGCCGGTGCGGCCGTACAGCGCGAACTTGCCGTCCTCGGGCCGAAGGATATAGCGGTAAAACCGGCCGTAGGGGTCCTTCAGGGAGCGCTCGTCGAGGACCCCGGCCGCGACCAGGTCCACGAGCGTCCTCGGATACCGCCCGGTCGTCCCGTAGTAGACGCGGACACCCCGCCCCACCGCAAGCAGTCTCGCGCGCGAGCTCGCGGCAAAGAGATCCCGGATCGGCGGGTTCTCCCAGACCGGCCGCAGGAAGAGGTTGGCGGGGTTTCGCGGGAGAAACGATACCGAGAAGGCGCCGAGCGCCGCGACCAGCAACCAGAGCACGACGGCGCCCGTCGGAAAGTGGGGCCGGGGAACGGTCGCCACGACAGCCGGAGTTTCGCGGAGATGACCCTCCTCGATCAGGCCCCGATCGAGCAGATCCGAGATTCCCTTCAATACGTCCAGATCCGGGAGGAACGCGCGCTCCCGAATCTCTGCGACCGTTCTCCGACCGTCGATCCATTTCCACGTCTCGGCTTCTCTCTTCGGGACGACCAGCGTGTCCTCTCCGGAAATCGAGCCCGCCGTCACCAGGCGCAGCCCGTAGGCGCCCGCCGCGCGCCGGAACACGAGCTCGTTCGAGGAAATCTTCTGCTGCGCGGCGGGGAGTTCGTCGAACGTGCGGGCAGCTTCGAGCAGGATCGCTTCTGTCGGGACCGGAGCGAAGAGCTCCTCGTCGTGATCCACGGTGGGCTGCGGCGAGAACCGGAAGCGTCCGTCGGTCCAGCCGAAGGCGCCGAAGACGAGCCGCTGTAACTGGATACGGAACGCTTCGCGCAGGTCTTCGGAGCGGACCAGTCTTTCCGCGACCAACAGCCGTCCCAGCCGCTCCGGCCGCTTCTTTTGAGTCTCCAGCGCGATCGAAAGTTGTGCCTCCGAGAGAAGACCCGCTTTGACCAGAAGAGACCCGAGCCGATGCTCCATGGGGTGACCACTGGATTCGACCGACACGACGCGGCCGGTGACGAAGCCCACAACGATCGTGTCCTTCGGTCCTTCGACGGTCAAGATCCCGCTCTTCCGCTGCATGCCGAGCATCTGGAAGACCTCGGTCAGGGAGAAGACGCGGAGGTTTCCGTCAAGGCTCACGGGTCTGTCTCCAGGCGGCGACGTTCACACCCATCCAGAGCGCGATTGCGGCGACGGCCGCGGTGATCCTTCCGGGCAGGACCTCTCTCGCGGAGGAGAGCGGGCGCAGATCGAAGAGCCAGGGCCCCCCCACAGCCAGTGTGAGCGCGAAGAAGAAGAGGCAGAGCGTCACGACCGCGGCGAACGGTCGATGGGCAAAGAAACGGTGAATGCCGGGCGCGACCAGAGAGGTCAGACGGATCAAGCCGCGCCGCCGGCCCGCCCGACTCGCGGCGTCGCGCCGCTCCGTTTCGCGCACGTCGTCGGCGACCTCCTCCTTGCGCGCATAGAGGCGGACGCATTTGCCGCAATAGAGCGGGGGCCCGCCATATCGTTTGCAACGGCGGCAGAATGCCCGGCCACAACGGGAGCACTCGTTCGCGACGCCGCGGCGCGACCGCACGGCCTTGAAAGCGATGGCGAAGAGAAGGGCGCCGACCGGCCCGAGACACCACGGCGAGAGGAGGAGCTCCTTCGCCGGCCAACCGGATTTCCCGGATTTGGGGGGGTCCGCGCTTCTCTTTCCCGAGCGCTCGACGCGTGCTCGCGCGGTCGAGAGCCCGTACGTGGCCGGGACGACGCGGGACATCGTCGGCCGGGACGACCAGGCGTCGACCTCGCGGCGGGAGAGCTGGATGGCCCTGGCCCGCGCCCTCTCTTGCCCCTTGAAGTCGTAGACCTCGGATCGCGCGACCGAGAGGTTGTAGAAGGCTTCGGCCGCCTGCGGCGCGCGGCGCGTGGCTTCCTCGTAGTCTTCGATCGCCTCGGCGAAGTCACCTTCGACGAAGCGGACGTTGCCGCGGTTGACGAACGCCCGGTAGTTGTTCGGGTCGGCCTGGATCGCGCGGCCGTATGCCGCCACCGCCTGCGGATAGTCCCCGGAGCGCTCGGCGTACATCGCCAGAAGGAACCAGACGTCGGGCTGGTTCGGCGTGACCGCGGCGATCGACGCCAGCTCCTCTTCGACACTCGAGTCCTCGCGGCGCTCCTCGAGGTCGACCGCCGCGAGGTAGAGCGGGGACCGGCGAATCAGGTTTTCGCGGGCGATCGCATCGACGGAGACGGGCAGGAGTCCGAGAGTGAGCAGAGCTCCGGCCAGCACGAGCCGTTCGCGACGCTGCGAATACGGAAAGACGAGCGCGGCCCAGTAGAGAAGCAGCCATGCCGGTCCCAGGGTGAGGAAGAGCGGCAGCGCGAGCAGGAGGAGGGCGAGTGGGGTCGACGCGCGGTGCCCGAAGGGGCGGCTCGCGGTTTCGTCCAGGTCGTGCCACAGCGGGCGGAAGTACGTCAGGAAGAGTCCCAGGATGGCCGCGACCGCTCCGACGGCGAACGCGATCCCAATCGCGACCGCCAGGGACGAGAAGAACGAAAGGCGCGACTCGGCGCTCGCGAAGAGGGTGCCGAGGGCGGAGGGGATCTGGGCGACGGCATCCTGAGAGCGGCCGTTGCGAAAAAGGAACCCGACTCGCGACGCGGCGGCGTCGAAGCTCGCGTCATCGAGCCGGACCGCGGCGTCGTACGCGAACGACGCGTGCGTCGCCCGCGCCTTCTCCGCCTTTCGGGCTGCCTGGAGCGCTGTCCGGGAGTACGCCGAAAGATGGCGCACACCGGCTGCCCGAGCCGACCGGATCATCGCGTCGAGCGCCGTCGCCGCCTCGCGGGCGTCGTCCTCCTGGAGCGCCGAAAGGAGCTCGAACCAGTGCGACCGATAAACCGCCCGGGTGACCGGTGGCGGAAGTGGAGAAACGCGCGTCTCCGGCGATGCTTCGGCCCGGATCGCGCTGGCGAAGAGGATGACGACGAGCCCGGCCCGTCTACTTCGAGGCGCGACCGACCTCCACATACGCAAGGCGCAGCTCATACAGGACGCGGGAGAGCAGATCGGCCTCTTCGAAGGAGAGGTTTCCCCGCGTCTTCTGCTCCAGGACCGCCAGCCAGTCGATCATCTGACGCGCGATCGCGAGATCGCGGTGTCGGGATCCCGCCGCCGGATCGGAAAGCAGACCGAGCGCCGAGTACGCGGTCGTCGCGAGCGAGGTGACGATGCGGGCGAACTCCCCGCGCGGCACGTCGGCGGCTTCTGCTTCCGCCTCCGCGTCGGAAGGCGGCGCGGTGGTCTCTGCGGTCGGCGGCGCCGGCGCGGACGGGGGCGGCGCGGACGATGGAGGCGCGGGCGCGGCGGAAGCCGGAGCGGGACGCGGCGACTCGGCTCCCGATTCTTCGGGCTCGAAGCCGGGACGCAGCTCCCCTTCCGGAGTGAACATTCGCCGGTCGACGACCCGGATGGGTTTGCTCTCGCCTTCGGTCATGTTTGGATTCCAATTTTAGAACAACCGACCGCAGATCGCCGCCCTCTCTCGCTATGATTCGCGCGTGTCGGAGGGGCTCTCGCGACTCGTCGCTCTCGTCGAAACACTCCGACGGGAGTGTCCGTGGGACCGCGAGCAGTCACCCGAGACGCTGAAGACCTATCTGCTGGAAGAGTGCTACGAGGTCCTCGACGCGATCGACTCGGGGAATCCCGACGCGCTCGCCGACGAGCTGGGAGACGTCCTCTTCCAGGTGCTCTTCCTCTCGCGGATCGGGGAGGAGCGCGGCTGGTTCGACGTCGAGGTCGTCCTCGACCGGATCGCGCGAAAAATGACGGAGCGCCATCCGCACGTCTTCGCGGGCGGCTCGGCCGCCGACGCGCAGGAGGTCCGCCAGGGGTGGGAGCGGCGTAAGCAGCGCGGCTCCGCAGCTACCGATCCGCTCGGGAGCGTCCCGGCTTCCCTGCCGGCGCTCGCCGCCGCCTACCGGATGACCTCGCGCGCTGCCGACCTCGGCTTCGACTGGGAGCGAGACTCCGACGTTGCGGAAAAGATCGAGGAGGAGCTCGCCGAGTGGCGCGAAGCGGAGCGGGCGGGCGACCGCCAGTCCGAGGAGAAGGAGATCGGCGACCTCCTCTTCTCGATCGTCAACCTGGCGCGGCGGCGGCAAGTCGATCCGGAGGGCGCGCTGCGCCGCGCGCAGGCGCGATTCCGATCGCGCTTCGCCCGGGTCGCCGAACATGCGCGGAAATCCGGACGACAGATCGGCGATGTCAGCGCGGCCGAACTGGATGAGTACTGGGAAAAGGCGAAAGCGGAGGAGTAGACGCCGGATCAGCGCTCGAGTCTTGCGGACTTTGGATTTTGGACTTTGGATTTTGGGCTCTGCGACGCGAGCGCCGAGACTGTAACCAGTTCCACGCCTTCGGAACGCAACGACGGCAATTCCCTCTCCAGAAGCGCGAGCGTCGCGGCATGGGGGTGGCCGATCGCGAGCGCGGTGCCGTCCTTCTTCGCCTTTCGAAGGAGGTCGCGAAAAGATCGCTCGATCGCCTCCTCGCTCTCGACCGCGTCGAGGAAGACTTGTCGCGACACTGCGGGGAGAGACTCCTCGTTGGCGATCCGGCGCGCGACGGTCGCTTCGGTCGTGCGGCTGTCGAGCAGAAACAGGCGCCGCGCGGCGAGCACCCGGACGACCGCCCGCATCACGCGGGGGTCGGCCGTCGCGGCCGACCCCATGTGGTTGTTCACTCCGACCGCTCCGGGCACGCTATCGAGGTCGTCGGCGACCGTCTGGGCGATCTTCTCGTCGCTGTCGGAGCGCAGCACGACGCCCGGTCCCGGGCGGATTCGCGGATAGCCGTCCGGCTCCATCGGGAGGTGGAGCAGCACCTCCTTGCCGGAAGCCGCGAGCCGCCGCGCCGACTCGGCGCTGCCGGGCAGGCCGGGCAACACGGCGCCGGCCACCCGAAACGGCCAGCGGGCGATGCGCTCGACGGCCTCCCGGTCGTTGCCGAGGTCGTCGATGACGATGGCGATCTGCGCCTGCGCGACGGGGGGATATAGCTCGGGCGCCTTTGTCGGCGCGGGCGGTGGGAGCGCTGGCAGCGGACGCGGGCGACGCGCCGCGTGCGGGACGGGCCGCGGCTTCTCCGGCTGCGGCTCTGGCGGACGGGTCTTGATGTAAAGGGCGATTCCGAGCGCGAGCGCGAGAAGGGCGAAGAACGCCGTCGCGGGAGAGATCCGGCGCGGTGGGTCGGACAAACGTCCGGGCTACGCCGCTCGGCGCGCGACGCCCCGGCGCGCCACCTCGAGCCCCCGCTCGAGGATCGGGTCACGCGACTCGGTGTCGCCCGGGAACGTGATCACCCGCTCGTCCGGCGAAATGCCTTTGCCGCCGAGGATCGACCCGGACGGGGACTGGTACCGGCCGACCGTCATGAAAAGACTGCCCCCGGAACCGGTCGGCACCAGGCGCTGCACGATGGCCATCCCCGCCGTCGCTTCTCCCACGGTCGTGGCGCTCGCGCGATCCTTGAGAGCCGCCACGAAGACTTCCGCGGGCCCGCCCGTCGCGTCGTTCACGAGCAGCACCGTCCGCCCTTTCCACACCCGGTCGCCGGTGGCCTCGAGCGGCTTCAGAGCGACCTTGCGGCTCAAGACCCGGGCGATCGGTCCCCGACCGACGAAGAGCGTGGCGGATGGTGTGACATCCGCGACGTCGCCCCCGATCGAGCCGCGCAGATCGAGCACGAGCTTGTCGATCGAGCGGCGGCCCGCCTCATCGATCGCTTTTCGGAGCACGTCGGCGGTCGACGCCGTGAAGGCCGGTATCTTTACGACCCCGAGGTCGTTCTCCCACCTCGTTTCGACCGGCGGAGGCGTGAAACGCTCGCGGCGCAGCCGCAGGGTCACCTTCTTGTCCTCGACCACCCGGAAGAGGCCGACTTCGACCGTCGTCCCCTCCGGTCCTTCGAGGGCCGACGTGATCTTCCACAGCGGCGCGTTGCGCAGGTTCTTCCCGTCCACCGCGTGAATGAGGTCTCCCGGCTGGACCTGCTGCTTCTGGGCGGGAGAACCGGGAAGCGGCGCGACGACGTACGGGAACCCGCCGCGGCGCGCGATGATGATTCCCGGCCCGACCGCGCCCGACGCCTGCTGTGCGCGATAAGCGCTCATCGAGGCGGCCGAAACGTAATAGGAGAAGGGATCGAGAGCGTCCGTCATCCCGTCATAGGCGCCTTCGAGCAGCGTCTTCGGATCGGTCGGGTCCACGTAGTTTCCGCGGGTCAGCGAGAACACTTCCGAGAAGACCGAAAGCGCCTTCGTCGCGGGATCCCTTCCGGGTCCGGAATCGACGGCCCGCAGAGACGCGAGAGCGGCGATGGAAACGATCAGAAACAGCAGACGGGAGCGGTTGGATTTCATCGTTGGGATGGTAACACCCCGAAAAGATGAGATGTTCCGAGGTCTCGGCGCGTGTCCGCCGGCTACCTCAACCACGCCACGGGATCCGTCGCCTTCTGTCTGTCCCTCACCTCGAAATACAGTCCCGGCTCATCGCGACCCGGGCCCGTTCCCGCGAGACCGATCGTCGATCCCGCCGGCGCGTACGCTCCGGGATGCACCGAAACCGCCTGCAGCCACGCGTAGAGCGTGAACACGCCGTCGCCGTGGTCGAGGATGACGAGGTTGCCGTACTCCGCGAGCCATTGGGCGTACACCGCCTTTCCCGCGAAGACGGCGCGGACCGGCGTGCCGACCGGCAGCGCCAGGGAGATTCCGTTCGAGAGGGTCCATGCGTCGAACTTCGGATGGCGGTGCCTCCCGAAAGTCTCGACGAGGGAGCCCCGCGCCGGCCAGTCCAGGACGCCCTTCCACGGACGGATGCCCCCGGCGGGTCCCACGGGCTCCTCGGGTCGCTGGGAGAGACGCTCGAGCAGGCCTTCGAGGCGAGTCGCCTTGTCGGAGAGGGTTGCGACTTCGCGGCGCTGGGTAGCGGAGAGAGCGCGCTGCCGCTCAAGCAGGCTCTCGCGCTCCATCTTGAGCGAAACGATCCGGCGCTCTTCCTGGCCGCTTCGGGCGTAAAGGCGGTCGGTCTCCGCCTTCAGCGCCTTCTCGCGCGCGAGTCCGGCTTCCAACCGCGTTTGCGACCGGCGGTGCTCCGTCAGGAGGCGCGCGTCGCGGCGCGCCAGGGAATCGAGGCGAGCGATGCTCTCGACGAACGCCGGCACGTCCCTCGCTTCGAGCAGGATCCGCAGATATCCGAAACGTCCGAACCGGTGGAGGAGGCGCGCGCGTGCGAGCAACGCCCGGCGACTCCGGCGGGCCGCTTCCTCCGCCGACTTGCGCTCGATCGCAATCTCGGCGAGCCGCGCTCCGTAGTCCTCGCGCAGCCGCGCGAGGAGCTCCTTCTCACCGGCCGCGATCGCGAGCTGCAGCTCGAGCCGGGAAAGCTCCTCCGAGAGCGTCGCCTGACGCCGCCTGCTCTCGGAGAGCTGGGCTTCGAGCGAGCCGATCCGGGAGCGCAGCCGCCGGAGGTCCGATTGCCGCTCCGATTCGGCCGTCGCCGGCGGTTTCTCCGGCTCGCTCGCCGTCACCGCCGTGCAGACGCCGAGAAAGATCGCCAGCGCGCCGGCGACGCGGAGGTTCGCGCTCATCTCCAGACGATGGGACCGGGCGACGCCGTGCCCGAGAGGAGCGCTCGCAGGGCCGCGGTCGCGTCGGTGATGCCGGGCACGCGCGAGGTATCGAATGGTCGGGACGCGAAGAAGACTCCGCGGACGAGGTCGGGATCGAGCGAGCAGTGGTCACCGCTCCAGACGTCGTGGTTGTCCTCGAACACCGATCCGGTCGGCACGCCGAGCGAAGCCTGCCAGGAAACGCGATAGCCCGGGCGGTTCGCCACGATCAGGTCCGGAATCAGCCGCGGGTCGTAGCGGCGATATACGTCTTCTCTCTTGAAGACCCGCGACACCGCGCGCTCCCCCGTCTTCGGATCGGTCAGCTCCAGAAGCCCGCGCGAGAGCTCGTCCCGAAGTTTCTCGTAGTCGGCGCCGGGAGCCACGATCCCGTCCTTCTCGCGGCCGCGCAGGTTGACGTAGACGTCTCCCAGCCCCATCGCGTACGCGCGCGACTTCGACCAGTCCACCGCCTCCCAGAACGTGCCGCGGGAAAAGAGCGCCTCCAGGTTCTGGCGCTGCGCATCCCCCTTGAGGACGAGGTATCTCTTCTCGACGAGCCAGGAGTCGTAGTTGACCGAGCGCCGCCATGTCGCGAAGCCGTGGTCCGAAAGGACGAGGAGTGCCGCGTCGGGCGGAAGAGCGCGAGCGGTTTCCCCGACGATCGCGTCCATCGTCTCGTAGGATTTCTCGACGGCGTCTCCGTAGCGCGCGGCGAGCGTCGCGTCGTACGCGGGATGCTTCGGGTCGCGGAAGCGCCAGAAGACGTGCGCCACCCGGTCGGGAAACTCGAAGTAGTGCACGAGGAGCCGGCGGTTCTCTTTTAAGAGCGCTCCGAGCATCCGGCGATCCTGGGCGACCGTCGCCGCGACGTCCTGAAGAAACGCGGGCTCCGACAGCGTGCCGGACTGGATGGACCAGGTGTCGATTGCCCAGCCCATCGTCTTGTAACGCCCGAACCGGCGCACCAGCTCCTTCGCATAACCGGAAGGGGCCGAGATCTCGAAGCCGGGAGGGAGCCGCTCCGGATCGAACTGAATGGGCGACACGTACAGCGCGATCTCCGGCGCGATCGTCTCCGCGAGAAATCGCGCGTAGCCATGCACTGTCACGAGCGGGTTGACACGGAACGAGAGACTCAACCAGTCGCTCCACTCTCCGGTGGAAAGCGAGACGCGGGACTCGCCCGCCTCGATCGAGAGCCGGTCACGGGAAGGCGATACCGAGAGCGTCATCGGAAGCTCGATCGCCCCCTTGCGGCCGAAGGCGCGCCCCGGCGGTCCGACGATGCGGGTCGTCTGGCGTCCCAGGTTCGACTCGAGCCGGACGAGCTCGATCGAGAAGTCATTGCCTTCGCGCGGCGCGAAGAAGGGATCGGACGTGTAGTAGGCCGGCTTGCCTATCCGGCCGGAGAGGTCCGGAACGCCGAGGCCGGAGAGGAGCCGCCCTTCCGCAAACGACTCGGGAGGGAACGTGACCGGCATGCGCATGACGGTCGCCGGGCGCGCGGCCGGCTCCGACCAGAACGTCGTTCCCCGGCGGTTGCTCTCGATCGACGGCCGCGTCGCCGGGAGCCACGCGCGCGCCGCGGCGAAGCTCGCCCACGCCGCTGCCGCCGCGAAAAGGAAGACGACCGCTGCCGCGACGCGCCGCCGCCTTCCCGCGAGGACGACTGCTGGAAGGAGAAAGAGCGCACCCGCGGCCGCGGCGGCCGCGGCGGGGGTTTTCCTGCCCAGCAGGAACGGCGCTTCCTTCTCCTGGGCGACCGCGAAGGTCGGTGTCATGTCGCCCGGATCGCGCTTCAGGAAGTCGAAGATCTGGTGTCCGCCCGGGTCGAGACCTGTCGAAAAGGAGGTCCAGGAGACCGGAGTCTGCGGCGGGACCGGCGGCGTTAAGGCAGAGAAGCCGCCGCGGGTCTTCAACGCCGCCAGGTTGGGGAGACGCCCGTCCGCCATCATCGTTTCGACGAGCCCGGCGTCCACGCCGTCGAAGGCGAGAACGACGACGCGAGACGGAGGCCTGGGGAGGAGGGCCGCCGTCATCAACGTGGCCGCGAGGAGCTGCACCGAGTCAGTGTACGGGGAGAGTTCTCGGGATTGAAGTCCTGATACGTTGCTACCGTGGCGACTCGAACCGAAGACCTCCACTCCTTACTCGCCCGCATCCCCGACCCCGCCATCCGTTCCCTCTTCACCCCGGAGTTCATCCTCTGCTCGGAGGAGTTCGACCGCTTCACGGTGGACACTCTCCTGAACCTCGTTTCGGAGCTCGGTCTCGCTGAGCCTCTCCTCCGTGGAACGACCGTTGCCGAGATCCTCTCCTCCCGCGGATGGAGCCCGCGCGCGGCGATCCCGCTCACCTGGTTCTTCCGGAAGCTCGCCGCAGAAGGGCACGTTGCTGTCGAGGGCTCGGGCGCGGAGGCGGTCTATCGCTCTCGCGGAACCCTCCCCGTGGGTGACCCCGACCGGGCGGAGGCGCGGGCGATCGCGCTCGACCCGCGATCGGCCCCCCCGTTCGCGGTCGTGCGCGCGATGGTCGCGCACGTGCCGGCCTTCTTGCGGGGAGAGCTCTCCGGCGAGGAAGTCCTGTTCCAGCCTTCGAAGCTTCCGCTCTGGTTCGACTACTTTTCCAACGACAACCTGCTCTACCAGATCAACAACCGGCTGGGGGCCGAGGCGGTCGTTCGCGCTCTCCCGTTGGGCCGGCCGGCGAGCGTGGTCGAAATCGGCGGAGGCTCGGGCTCTGCGGCGCTGGCGGTTGCGGAGCGCCTCGCGCGGGACGGCGCGCTGTCCCGAATCGGCCGTTACGTGTTCACCGAGATCGTTCCGACGTTCCTGCGCCGCGCTGAGCGCGCGATCCGGGCGCGGTGGCCGGCTCTCGCGGCCGAGTTCCGGCGGCTCGACATGGACCGCGAGTTCGGAGAGCAGGGGATCGAGCCGGAGTCCGCCGACGTCGTGTACGCCGTCAACACCGTCCACATCGCCAAGGACCTCGCGGCGACGCTTGCGCGGATCCGAGGCACTCTTCGGCCGGGCGGCGTCGCGGTTTTCTCCGAGTGCATTCGTCCCTTGGAGGGACAGCCGATCTACGTCGAGTTCGTCTTCAACTTCCTCGAGAACTTCACGGGCGTCGTGACGGATCCGAGGACGCGCCCGAACCACGGTTTCCTGACACCGCGGAGCTGGCGGCGCTCGCTCGCCGCCGCGGGCTTCGAGAAGCCGGAGATCCTGCCGGACGTCGAGACGCTCGCGCGCCACTACGAGGCGTTCTTCGTCGCCGCGGTGTCGGCGCGGCGGCCGCGGCTTTGACGGTCGTCTCGCTCGTAGCTGTCATTCCGAGGGCCGAAGGCCCGAAGAATCCCTCGATTGCAAGGGATCCTTCGCGGCGGATCCCCCTGGCCTGAGCGAAGGCGAAAGGCTCAGGATGACAGAGACGAGCCGCGGCTCGGATCCTCCCAGAACGGATAGAAGCAGTACCACTGCTCCGGGTTCTCTCCGACATACCGCTCCAGGATCGCGACGTAGCGCCGGACGTTCTCGGCGAGAGCGGTCTCGCGGTCCCCCTCTTTCACGATCGAGAGCGGCTCTTCGACGATCGCGCGGTAGCGACCGTCGGGGACGCGGACGATGAACGCGGGAAGGACCGTCGCGGCAGTGGACATCGCAATCAGGAGAGGTCCCCTGGGGAAGTACGCCTCCCTGCCGAAGAACGGGACAGCGATCCCGGTGTTGTTGAAGTCGCGGTCCCCCTGCATCGCGACAATCGCGTTCGACTTCAGCGCGCGGAGCACGGCGAGCGTGGGCCCGAAGCTTCGATCGACGCGGATCTCGGAAATTCCCGCCCGCTCGTGGAGCGCTCGGCGCGCGCGCTCGACCGCCGGGAAGATGTCGGGAACCAGAACGACGTGGATCGGCTGCCGCATCTCGGCGAGCATGAGCCCGCCGACCTCCCAGTTGCCGAGGTGTGCGGTCAGGAGCATCACACCGTTGCCGCGCTCGCGCCCCTCCACGATGTGCGAATAGCCAACGACGCTTTCGACCAGGCGAGCGGCCTCTTCGGGCGACCGGGTGGCGAAGTGGAGGAAATCGATCCACGCCGTGAAATGGGCGTCGAGCAGGTCTCTGGCGGCGCTGCGGACCTCGCGGGAAGACGCCGGCCGGTCGAGGATCACCGCGAGGTTCGAGCGCAGGGCCTTCTGATACTTCGGCCGGAGCTGCATGAAGCGCATCGTCGTCTGGCGGGAGATCGCCCGCAAAAGCCGGCGCGGAAGCCGACGGGCGAGGGCGAGCGACAGCGGGAACCACACGTGCGAGGTGGCGGAGGCGATCGCGCGCACGAGACGGTTGCTGCTCGCCATCTTCTGCTGCATCGGCCGGAATCGTAGCCCGGAGCTCCCTCGCTGCGCTCGGGATGACCGCCGCGGGCGGTCACTTGCTACGATCGTCTCCATGCGAGCGGAACGGGCGAGAATTCTCTCGGTCGGCGCTGGGATCGTGGCGGCGGCCCTCGCGGCCGGAGCGTTCCTTTCGTTTCGCGCCGCGCTGTCGGCGCGTCTCGACCGAGCCGCCGCGCTCGAAGCCGCCGCGGTCAAGCCCGCCGCCGCCGCGCGACTGGCAGAGGAGCTCCTCGCGCACCGGCTCGCGCTCGTCGGGGAGAGAGAGTCGCGCGCCGTGTCCGGCGCGTTCCGGCGGAACGCCGGCGAGGAAGCCCTGGAGGCCTACCGCAGAGCGGGGGGCAACCCCGCGTCGATCGAGGAGGCGCGGAAGGCACTCGCGGCGGAGCGCTCGCCCGAAGCGGTGGGTGACGTCGCTTTCCTGCGCGCGGTCCGAGGCCTGCGTTCGGAAGCCGCGAAAACGCCCTCCCCTTCGCGGCCGGAGTCTCCCGTTTCGGCGGCGCGAGCGGGTTGGCTCCTCTTGTGGGCGATGGCCGCGGCCGCGATTGCCGCGTTTCTCGCATTCGCCGCGGGACGATCGCGACCGGCGACGACGTGAGCCGCCGCGCCGCCGTCCTCCTCCCCTACGCCGTCTTTCTGCTCCTTACCGCGGTTTCCTGGAATCGCTGGATCGAGCCGTTCGTCGACACCGGCCGCGAGCTCATGGTGCCGTGGCGGGTGTCGCAGGGAGAGGCGCTCTATCGCGAGGTGCGCTTCTACTACGGTCCTCTCGCGCCCTGGGTTGCCGCAGGGGTGGATGCCGTTGCGGAAAGGTCGTTGCCGGCGCGCATCGCGCTTGCCGCCCTCGTCGCCCTCTTCCATCTGGAGGCATTGCGGCGCCTGGCGCGCCGTCTTGCAACCGACGGCTTCGCCGCTCTCGCGACCTCGCTCGCGGTCGCGGTCTCGTTCTTCCTCCGCCCGGGCGGATGCCACCTCTTTCCGTACAGCCTCGACACTTCCATCGCCGTCGCCGCAGCGACCGGAGCCCTGCTGCTCGGTGTCTCGGGTGGATCCGCGCGCCGCGACCGGGGCGCCGCGGCGTGCCTCTTCGCCGCTCTTCTCTCGAGGCCGGAGATCGGATTCGCGGCCATCGGCGCGCTCGCTGTCGAACGCCTTCTCGCGGGAGATGCAGCCGCGAAGCGGCGTCTCCGGTGGCTCGCGCCTCTTCCGCTCGCCGCCGCCGCGGTCGTCTACGCAGTGGTCTCGTTCGGAACGCCGGCAGCGACGCTGGCGAAGGAAGGATGGCTCGCGGTCCTTTTCGTGCCGCCGGAGTTTCGCAACGTCTACGCCTCGTTCGCCGGCGTGGACCGTCCCGGACTGCGGTCGGCCGAGCTCGCGCTCGCTCTGATCTCCCTCGTCGCCGTCGGCTTCTGGCTTCTTCTGGCGGCAATCGCTTCGGCGCGACTGCGCCCGGCGGCGGGCAGGCGAGCGGCGGAGGCCGTAGCCGTCGCCGCGCTCGCTGCCGTTGCGCTCGTCCGTCTGCACCCGCCCGCGGCTCTCCGCGCGACGCTCGATCTTCTTCCGCCTCTGGTGCGCGCGGTACCGCCGGTTCTCTTCGCCGCGGCGGTCGCCGGCGCCGCGCTCCGGTTGCGCGACCGCTCCAGGGCGACGATTGTCTCCGGAGTTCCCGACTCCGTCCTCCTGCTCTCCCTTTTCTTCGCGTCGCGGCTGTTCCTCGCCGCCGGTTACGTCGGCCCGTACGCCGGCTTCTATCTTCCGCTCCAGGTCGTCGTGGCGGTCGCGCTGCTCCGGCGCGCCGCCGCGACAATTCCCGCGCAGATTGAGGTATCCGCTCGTCCAACGGCGTTTCCCGGCCTCGTCGCCGCGTCGCTCGCGGTCTTCCTCGCCGCGCGGATCGGCGCTCTCTCGCTCGCCTTCCGCGACCCTGCCTGGTCCCGGGTCGCGACGCCCGTCGGATCCCTCTTCGTGCCCGAGCCGGTCGCGGGCGCAACCCGGGGGGCCCTCGCCGACCTCGAGCGACGCGTGCCCGTGGCCGGGTCGATCGCAGGATTTCCGGAGGCCGGGTTCTTCAACTGGGCGCTCGGGC
>DASXSX010000065.1:0-29888 GCA_036505815.1 Thermoanaerobaculia bacterium | reverse complement strand
CGCGATCAGGCCGGCGTCGTCGCCGCGGAATCGCTCGGGGATGAGCGTCGCGGGACTCTGCCGGTACCAGAAGTAGATCGACGCCGGACGACCGTCCTCCATGTCCTTCCAGCGGTTCTTCGACTTGTCGTGCTCTTCGACCCAGCGCCGGTACTCCCCGTTTCCCGAAAAGTCCCACGCGGCGTCGAGCGGTTTCTCGGTGTATCCGAGTCTTCGGATGATCTCCCTCGACCGTTCGGCGAGGGCTTCGGGCGGCTTCTCGAGCGGCACGTGCCCGTGGCGGTACGCACGCGGCGAGAGCCAGGCGACGAGCGCCATCCCCGCGAGGATCGAGACGAGACAAGTCCACGCCGCCGCGGGCTTCATTCCTTCGTCGCTGCCCGCCGCGGCGACCATCTCGGGCGAGGGTGTCTCGCCGGCGGCGATCGCGGCCGCCAGAGGATCGCCTCCGGGCAGCGCCGCGGCCACGGCGGCGACGGAGCGAGGCCGCGCCTTGGGATCCTTCTCGAGGCAGCGCAGGATCACGCGCTCGACGACCGGATCGAGGCCGGGTGTCACCGTCGAAGGCGCAGTGGGCTGATCTTCGGAATGCTTGCGCCGCCAGTCGGCGAGTGTGGCCGCCTCGAAGGGCTTGCGTCCGGTGAAGATCTCGTAGAGCACGAGGCCGAGCGCGTAGATGTCGCTCTGGACGGAAGCGCCCTTGCCCGAGAGCTGCTCGGGCGCCATGTAGGCGGGCGTGCCGGAGACCTCCGCGCCGCCCTTGTCATCCTCGGCGCCGACCGCGAGACCGAAGTCGGTGATCTTCGCGCGGCCCCGGCCGTCGATCATGACGTTGGAGGGCTTCAAATCTCGATGGAGGACCCCCTTGTCATGCGCCGCGGAGAGCCCGGCGCAGAGCTCGCGCGCGATCTCGACCGCCTTATCCGGCGGAAGCCGGCCGATGCGGCGCAGCAGCGAGGCCAGGTCCTCGCCGTCCACGTACTCCATGGAGAGGAAGTGGCGCCCGCCGACCTCGCCGACGTCGTAGACGCGGCAGACGTTGGGATGCGAGACGCCTCGCGCGTGCCGCACCTCGGCATAGAACCGCTCGATCCAGGCGGGATCCGAGGCGAGGCTTTCCGGAAGGAACTTCAGGGCGACCGGCTGACCGAGCTTCAGGTCGTCGGCGCGGTAGACCTCGCCCATCCCGCCGCGGCCGACGAGACCAATGATGCGGTACCGCTCGGCGATCACGTTTCCCGGAGCAAGCCCGCGAGGGTCGAGCGACTCGGAGGAGGCGAGCCGGCCGATCGGATCGGAAGAGGGCACGCGCCGCCGCACGGCTTCAACGGAAGACGGGGTCGGGAGCCCCGTCGGCATCTGGGAAAAGGAGCTCACGGGCGAGCCGCAGGAGGAACAGAAACGCACGTCCTCCCGGAGCTCCGCGGAGCAGGTGCTGCACTTCATTGGGATCGATGCCTGAGCGAGATGCTACTTCAGGCTTCCGAGGAAATCGGGCTCATCCGACGCTGCGTCAGTCCTTCGCTGCCTCGACCTCGGGCAGTGCCTCGGCCGCCGCCGCGAGCAGCGCCTCCGGTCCGACGGGAGCGCCGGTCGCCTTCTTCATCCAGAGGTCGGGCGCGACGCTGCCGGTCTTCGCCATCCGCTCGAACTCCGAGCCGATGTTGCCAGCCTTCTCCATCTGCCGCTCGATCTGGAACGCGATCATGTGCCCGATCGGATAGTCCGGCAGGTAGAGGAAGGAATCGATCATGTGGGAGTAGATCCCGAGCAGGACGACGTCGCGCTTTCCGAAGACCGGCGCGTCATAGCGGTTCCAGACGTCGCGTGCGATGCCGAGCGTCGCCTCCTTCAGCTGCGCCGTGGTCGCGTTCGGGTGTTCGTACATCCAGTGCCACACGCCCATGTCGACGAGCGCAACACCCGCGATCTCGTAAGTGCCCCAGAAGTCGTTCAGCGTCGCGAGCGCTTTGCTCTTCGCGTCCGGCTTCACGAGCCCCAGGAGCTCCAGGTCGTGTCCCTGGAAGACGAACGCGAGCGCCTCGGTGAACGCCGTGTTGGGAACGCCGGCGAGCAGCGTGTGGTCGATGTCGTTCAAGGAGAAGGTCTGCTCGACGTTGTGTCCCATCTCATGCACGGCGATGTTGTAGGCCTTGTAGTTCATCCCCTCCTTCTCGACCCGCGTCCGGAGATACGCTTTGAACCCGCGCTTGCCAGCGCCAGAGGCGTGACCGGAGCCGCGGGCCGGATGCACGACGATGTTGTCCGCGACGGATTCCGCCTTCTCCTTCGAGAAGCCGAGCTTCTGGAGAATGTTCGGGATGTCCTTCTTGTAGGCCTCCGGCGTCGGGTACTTCTTGCGCACGATCTCGTCGAGCTCGGCCTCGCTGTACTTGCCCCGCTGTTTGAAGCCGGAATACCAGACGTCGAACGGCTCGAGCGGCCGGCCGAGCCGCTTCTCGATCAGCTTCGCGACCCTCGGAACGAGCGGCGAAGTCAGGACGTCCTCGAACATCTTGTGCACCCGCGCCTCGGGAAGCTCGCGGTTCTCGTCGAACCGGCGAGCGATCAGGGTCGGCGCGGTCGGGGAGTACGGGTCGGCTTTTCGCGACGCCCGGAAATCCGCGAGCAGCGTCGCGTAACGGGTGTCCGGCTCCGGCGAGTTGGTCGGCTTCGACGCTGTCGCGGGAGGCGGCACGTCGGAGTCCTTCTCCGACGAGGGACGGACCTCGTTCGTGAAGGGGTTCCAGTCCACGTTCGGGTTGTCGATGACGGCTTTCGGAATGGTCTGCGTGACGATCCGCTCCATCACCTTCTGGATCGCGCGCTGTTTCGCGAGGCCGTTCGACGCATCGCCGTAGTCCGCCTTGATCTCGTCGCGCAGGTTCCAGTGCGAGAGCAAGCGCATCTTCGGCGGGAAGAGCCGGTTTCCGGAGTCGTCGACGAGGTGGTGCATCCAGACGTTGTATCCGGCGATGTACTGCGCCGACTCCGAAGCGGCCTTCGCGATCGCCAGGTTGACGTCCGCCGGGATCCGCTTGGAGTAGCGCTGCGCGAGCCGGGCCTCCGCCCACTGGCGGCGCGACCAGCTCTCGCCCTCCGCGAGGCGCTGCTGGAGCGTCGTCAGAGGGAAGTTCAGCAGAACGACGAAGGCAAGCTTGTTGGCGAAGAAGTCGTCGTTGACGTGCGCCGAGGGGTCGTAGCCGGCAAGGGTCTCGTCGAACGGATAGATGGGACCCCGATCGAGGTCCGACTGCATCCGGAAATCGCGGTTGATCTCGAGCATGTGGCCGTCGAGCGACTCCATGGCGAACTCCAGCCGCTCGAAGAGCGCGTCGAGCGTCGCCGGGTCGCCGGCAAAGTTCGCGCGGACGAACTCCTCGAACGCCTTCGCGTCGCCGTCCCCGGCTCGCCAGAATTGAGCGACCTGCTTCACCCCGCGCGTGAGCCTCTCCCTCTGTCCCTCGCCGTACTTGCCAAGGAGCTCCTTTTCGAGCGCGGTCCTGGAAGCGGTGAGCTCCGGACCGCTAGCGGCCCGCTTCGAGGCGGCAAGCTTCTTCACCTGGGCCTGCATTCCCGGACCGGAAAGACTGACGGAAAGCGCAAGGACAACCCCCGCTCGCCCGATACGGGATCTCTTCATGGGATCCTCCGGCGCGCGGAGTTTATCGAACGAGCTGTCATCCCGAGGTCCGCAAGGACCGAGGGATCCCTCGCGGCGGACCCCCCCCGTCCTGAGCGAAGGCGAAGGACTCGGGATGACGGACAGGAGGCTGGTGTTACGATCCCGCCGCTTCGAATGCCGCCCTCCTCCACGATTCTCGATCGGTCTCTCGCGCCCGACGGCGAGCGCAAGATCGAGTGGGTCGCGCAGCACTCGCACACGTTGAACTCCTTCGCGCGGAGCCGACTTTCCGACGGCTCGCTCCGCGGCCGCCGGATCGCGATCGCGGTCCACCTAGAGGCGAAGACCGCCTACCTCGCGTGGCTCTTCCGCGAAGCGGGCGCGGAAGTCGCAGTGACCGGGAGCAACCCGTTCTCGACCCAGGACGACGTCTGCGCGGCGCTCGTCCATCGCGGATTGACCGTCCACGCGATCCACGGCGCGGATGCGAAGACGTTCGACGAGCACCTCCTCGCGACGCTCGACTTCGGACCCGACCTGATCGTGGACGACGGGGCGGAGCTCGTCAGCCGCCTCCACCAGTACCGCCGCGACCTTCTCCCGGCGGTCCGCGGCGCCTCCGAGGAGACGACGAGCGGGGTCGTCCGCCTGCGCGCGATGGAGCGGGAAGGGGCTCTCAAGATCCCGGTCATCGCCGCAAACGACGCCCGCTGCAAGCACCTTTTCGACAACCGCTACGGGACCGGCCAGTCCACGCTCACCGCGATCCTGGCGGCGACGAACCTGCTGCTCGCCGGGAAGACCGTCGTCGTGGCGGGCTACGGCTGGGTCGGCCAGGGTCTCGCGCTCTACTGCCGCGGGTTCGGGGCGCGTGTCGTGGTGGTCGAGACGGACCCGTTCAAAGGCCTCGAAGCGGCGTCGAACGGCTTCGAGGTGCGCCCGATGGCGGAGGCGGCTCCGGTTGGAGACGTTTTTCTGACCGGCACGGGCTCGATCGGAATCCTGCGGCGAGAGCACTTCGAGGCGATGAAGGACGGAGCGCTCCTCGCCAACTCGGGCAACTACGCCCACGAGATCGACGTGGCCGCACTGTCGAAGCTCGCCGTCGAAGAGCGCGAGGCGCGCCGCCACGTCACCGAGTACGTCCTGGCGGACGGCCGGAGGATCCACCTCCTCGCGCGGGGCGCGCTCGTGAACATCGCGGCGTCCGACGGACACCCGGTCGAGATCATGGACCTCTCCTTCTCGGTTCAGGCACTCTCGATCCACCACCTCGCGAACCACGCGGCCGAGCTCGCGCCCGGAGTTCACGCGCTGCCGGCGGACGTAGACGAGGCGATCGCGCGCGCCCGTCTCGAGCTTCTCGGCATGCGCCTCGAAGAGCCGACCGCCGAGCAGCAGGAGTACGCGCGCAGCTGGCGATGAGCGTGTCGTCCTCGTCGATCGTCGCCGACTTCCGGCTCGCGCCGGAGGGTGCGAAGAAGATCCGCTGGGTCGCGCAGCACGCGCCGGTGCTGAACGCCGTTTTCGAGCGCCATCTCTGCGATGGATCGCTCCGTGGAGTCAACGTCGCGGTCTGCGTGCCGCTCGAGGCGAAGACCGCTTACCTGACCCTCCTCCTGCATCGCGCGGGCGCGAACGTCGCGCTTGCGGGCACCGCGCCCGGCTACGTCCAGGACGATGTCGCCGCGGCGATCGCGGAGGAAGGCGTCACCGTGTTCGCGGTCGCCGAGGCGTCGGCCGCGGAGTTCGAGGAGCACCTGATCGGCGCCGTCCGGACGAATCCCGCTCTCCTCGTCGACGACCGGGCGGAGCTGACCCGCATCCTCTCGACGAAGGAGGCCGTGCGCGTCGCCGGCGTCTGGGGCGCGACCGAGCAGACCACGTCGGGGGTGACGAAGCTCCGGAACATGCAGCGGGACGGGATCCTGCGCTTTCCGGTCATCGCCGGAAACGACGCGATGTGCAAGCACCTCTTCGACAACCGCTACGGCACGGGGCAATCCGTATTCACCGCGATCCTCGCGCTGACGAACCTCTACCTGGGAGGCAAGACCGTGGTCATCGCCGGCTACGGCTGGTGCGGAAAAGGGCTGGCGCGGCGCGCCGCGGGACTTCAATCCCGCGTCGTGGTGTGCGAAGTGGATCCCGTGCGAGCGCTTGAGGCGGTCGCGGACGGCTTCGCGGTCATGCCGCTCGAGAAGGCCGCGGAGATCGGAGACTTCTTCATCACGTCGACCGGAACGCACGCCGTGTACGGCCGCGAGCACTTCGCGCGGATGAAGGACGGCGCCGTGCTCTCGAACGCGGGCGGGCTCGACACCGAGATCGACGTGCCGGCGCTCGAAGAGATGGCCGTGGAGAAGCGCGAGGTTCGCCGCCAGATCACGGAGTACCGCCTCGCCGACGGGCGGCGACTGCACCTGCTCGCGGAAGGCCGGCTCGTCAACATCGCCGGGGGAGACGGGCACCCCGTCGAGATCATGGACCTCTCGTTCACGGTGCAGGCGCTGGCGATCCACTATCTCGCGCGCCACCGCGGGGAGCTGCCGCCGGGCGTCCACCCACTGCCCGCCGAGATCGACCGCGAGATCGCGGCGATCAAGCTCGAGACCCTCGGCGTTTCGATCGATTCGTTGACTCCGGAACAGGAAGAGATGCGGCGGCGATGGCAATGACGTCCAAGGTCGCCGTTCTGATGCTGGTTGCGGGTCTCGCCGGTTGCGCGAGCGCGCGGCGGACTCCTGCCTACTGCGCAGAGCTCCGCGGCGCGGGACCCGGCTCCGATGCGCTCGACCCCGAGGCGAGCGGGTCCGCGCGGCTCGAGTTCGACGGAGCGACGATCCGGTTCCAAATCCGCACCGCGAATCTGGGGAAAGTCGTGGCGACGCATCTGCACGCCGGCCCGGCCGGAGTGAACGGTCCGATGGCGCACGAGCTGAACCCCGGGTTCCTCGGAGAGACCTTCGAAGGATCCACGGTCGTCTCGGAAGAGCTCGCGCGGGCGGTCCTCGCGAATCCCTCGCAGTACTACGTCAAGCTGCACAGCCGGAAGTTTCCGGGCGGCGCGATCCGCGGGCAGCTGCATCCGTGCGTAGGGAAGGGCGGCCGGACTTCGCTTTCGCGCGCTCGCGAAAATCTAGCTATAGTTATGGCTAGATCGGATTGGGACGCGATGCGATTTGCGACGATTGCCGAGGTAAAAGACCAGCTCTCCCGCTACCTGCGCCGGGCTCGGCGGGAGAGGGAGCCCATCGTCGTGACTCACTATGGAAGGCCCTACGCTCTCATCCAGGCACTCGATGAAGAGGCGCTCGAAGAGCTCGCGTGGGGCGAACTCGCGAAACGTCAGCTCGAGCGTGCTTGGGAAGACGAGGACGATGCGCTCTACGACTACCTATAGGAGGGGCGGGGTCATCGTCGTCAATGTCCCGTTCACCGACCATTCCGGGACGAAGAAGCGGCCTGCGATCATCGTGAGCGCGGACAGCTCTCACCGAACGCTTCCCGATGTGATCGTTTGTCCGATCAGCAGTCGGCCGCGATACTTCGAACGGCCCGGTGCGGGCGACCTGCCGATGCGATCCTGGAAGGCGGCCGGGCTGCGGTATCCGAGCACCGTCCGGATTTCGAGAACGCTCGCGATCGACAAGAACCTCATTGGAAGAGTTCTTGGAAGGCTTCCATCGGAGGAGTTGAACCGGGTCGAGAGCGCCCTGCGCCTCGCTCTCGCGCTCTGACAGACGGCGTGCCGCGCGACCGGCAAAAGCCCGTGCGGCTCGAGCGCGCCGACCTCCTCGTGCTCGGCGGGGCGGTCCTGACCGTCGACGCGCGCGACACGGTCATTTCCGACGGCGCGGTGGCGATCCGCGACGGCGGAATCGTCGAAGTCGGCCTCCGCTCCCAACTCGAGCGGCGTTTCCGGGCGCGGCGCTCGATCGACGCCCGCGGCCGGCTCGTTCTCCCCGGTCTCATCAACGCGCACACGCACACGGCGATGACGCTCCTGCGCGGCGTGCGGGACGACGTCGACCTGATGACGTGGCTCGAGAAGTACATGTTTCCGCTGGAGAAACGCTTCGTCACGCGCGAGTTCGTGCGCTGGGGAGCGCGGCTCGCCTGCTGGGAAATGATCGCGTCGGGGACGACGACTTTCGGCGACGGCTACTTTTTCGAAGAAGAAGTGGCGCGAGCCGCGGACGAGGCGGGTCTTCGCGCCGTTGCCGGAGAAGGGATTTTCGACGCCCCGACGCCCGACGCTGACGATGCCGCCGAAGGTCTCGCGCGAGCAGAGAAGTACCTCTCCGACTGGAGCGGCCATCCGCGGATCACTCCGGCGCTCGCCCCCCATGCCTGTTACACCGTCTGCCCGGACACGTTTAAGAAAGCGATGCAGCTCGCCGCTCGCTTCGACGCGCCGGTCCTGACGCACCTCGCAGAGTCCGATGGGGAGGTGGCGATGGTCTGCGAACGCCATGGAACGACGCCGGTGCGCCACCTCGCTGCGCTCGGACTTCTGGGGCCCTCTCTCACCGCGGCGCATTGCGTCCGGGTAGACGAGGAGGAGATCGGTCTGCTCGCGGCGGGCGGCGTCGGAGCCGTCCATTGCCCGGAGAGCAACATGAAGCTCGGGAGCGGCGTGGCGCCGGTGACCGCGATGCTCGCGGCGGGAGTGCGTGTCGGTCTCGGCACGGACGGCGCCGCGAGCAACAACGACCTCGACATGATCGGCGAGATGGGATCGGCCGCGCGGCTGCACAAGGTCGCGACTCTCGATCCCACGACGGCCCCGGCGCGGGCGGTTCTGCGCATGGCGACTCAGGGCGGCGCGGAGGCGCTCCACATGGGGGAGCGGATCGGCTCGCTCGAAGCGGGAAAGCGCGCGGACCTGATCCTCCTCGACGTCTCCGGTCCGAACGCCTTGCCGCTCTTCGACCCGATCTCGCACGTCGTCTACTCCGCGCGCTCAGACGCGGTCGAGACCGTCATCGTGGACGGCGCAGTCTTGATGGATCGGCGCCGGCTCCGGACCTTCGACACGGAGGAGATCCGGAACCGGGTGACCCGGTTCGGCCGGAGAATTCGCTCGACTCTGCCGCCCGGGGGTTAGCGGGCTACCTGCCCGGGGCGAGAGGGCACTCCCAATTTTGCGAGCTCGAGGGCGGTAACGGAGCGCACGGCCCTGGTTTGTTACCCGACATCGGCCGCCCCGCGGTAAATAACGATCCCAGAATGATTTATCTGTCTTACCCGACGAAAGTCTATTAGACTAAAGTCATAAGTCCTAAGTACTAGGACCCTCTCGGTAATAGGAGGCGCGTCATGCCCTACCCCTCGAGAGCCTCCGAGCGGAGAACCCGCCCCCGATTTCTGGTTGCTCTTCTTCCGCTCATGCTCCTCACCGCTCTCCCCGTTCCGGCGCTCGCGCAGGCGCCCTTTGTGGTGTCCACTTCGATTTCCCAGGGCAAGCGGGGGGCCGCGGCGGTCACCACAGTGGGCCTCGGCACTCCCGCTTATCACCCATCGCGTGCTCTGGTTCGCTTCCGAAATGGAGCACCCGTCGGTTTTCTGCCGGGCTCCGGTCCTCCCCGCGCCTTCCCGGGGGATTCCAGTCTCTTCCTGGTCCCGAACCCGCCGGGACTCTCGGTCGCGGAGGTCGTGCGGCGCTACCACGAGAATCCGAACGTCGTCAACGCCGAGCCCGACTACGTCCAGCAGGCCGTCGCCACCCCAACCGACCCGCTCTGGAGCCAGCAGTGGGACATGACGAAGATCGCCGCACCAACAGCCTGGGACACTCAGACCGACTCCGGTGACGTTTACGTCGTCGTGATCGATACCGGGATCGATTTCACACACCCGGACCTCCAGGGCAACCTGGACAGCGCGGACAGCCTGACTTGCATGAACAACAGTTGCTCGCCCGGGGGGGCGGACGACTTTGGGCACGGTACACACTGCGCGGGAACGATCGGCGCAGCCGCCAACGACGGGGTCGGCATCGCCGGGCTCAACTGGCAGGTCAAAATGATTTCGTGCAAGTTCCTGAACTCGGGTGGGAGCGGCTACACTTCGGACGCCGTCCTCTGCTTTCAGAACGTCAAGGCTTTGAAGCAGGGAGGCTTGAACATTCGACTCACCAGCAATTCCTGGGGCGGCGGAGGCTTCAGCCAGGAACTCAAGAACGCGATGGCAGACGTCGAGGCTTTGGGCGTCGTGAACGTCTGTGCGGCGGGAAACAGCGCGCTGAATGCAGACGTTTCGCCCATGTATCCCGCAGGATTCGACAACCGCGGAATCATCTCCGTCCTCGCTTCCGACCAGAACGATGTCGGCGCGGGCTTCACGAACTATGGACTCTTCAGCGTCGACATCGCGGCGCCGGGGGTGGGGACTCTTTCGACCGTCCCCCTCTGCACTTCTCCGCCTGCTCCGCCGATCGCGATCTGCGATGCGAGCGGCTACAGGCTGCTCTCCGGAACCTCGATGGCCACGCCGCACGTCTCCGGCGTGATGGCGGCTCTCGCGCACCAGAACCCCGCGCTCACCGCTTACGAGGCGCGCGACATCGTCCTCGATCCGGGAAGCTTCGACGCTTTGAGCGATGCGCGCGCTCAGACCACTTCGACCGGTGGACGTTTGAACTTTCCGAAGACCCTCGCTAATCCGCGTCTTTCCAGCCCCGTAGTGCTGAATGGCTTCCCGACTCTGACGATTGGGCCGGACGTGTTCGCCGCCGCGGGAAGCCAGGTCAACCTGACGGCGAACGCCTCCGATCCGGACAACGATCCGCTTCGGATGTCCTGGGCCAAGTCCGGCAGCACCGGATCGCAGTGGCTCTTCGGCTGGATGCTCAACTCCCTCTTCTCGAACGGAAGCGGTAACTCGGTCTCATTCACCGCTCCGTCACTCGCGCGGACAGCGATGGCCTCCTACGACGCTTCTGTGGCGGACGGCCGGGGCGGGGGCGCCCACGGCCGCGACTACGTGACGGTTTCGCCGGCTCCGAGTCCGGGTCTTCCGCCCTCGGTGACGTTGACGGTCACGACCACGGATCCTTCGATCTTTCCGGTCACGGCTTCCGTGAGCTTTCCCGCGACCGATCCCGAGGGAGGTACGGTTTTGAAGGACCTCTGGATCGGACAGAAAAACGGCGCGAGCGGCGTATGCTGCTTAACGAGCTCGACGACGAGCATCCAGCTGAGCAGCGCCGGCGTGTATCGGTTTTCGACGACCGGCATCGACCAAGAGCTGAACCTCTCGACAAGGCCGACCACGGTGGTCCGCCTCGGAGGCGCCACGGGCGACCCGCCGATCGCCAGCGCCAATCTCGACAGGTCGAGCGGCCCGGTTCCTCTGACCGTGAACATCGACATGAGCGCGAGCTCCGATCCGGATGGAACTATTCAGTGGTACTTCATGAGCTGTGGCGGTGGCTCCACGTCCGTGTCGCAGAGCCCGTTCGGAAGCTGTCGGTACGACACACCCGGCGTGTACTGGCTCATGCTCCAGGTCCAGGACAACAGCGGCAACGTGGACCTGGTGTCGGCCTACGCCGTGGCGACGCCGGTCCCGGGCGGGCCGGATACCGAGAATCCGACGGTCTCGATCACGAGCCCGATCTCCGGCGCGCACGTCCTCGGGAACGTCTCGATCGCCGCCAATGCCTCCGACAACTTCGGCGTCACGCGCGTCGACTTCTTCCTCGACTCGGGGACGACACCGATCGGTTCGGCGACATCTTCCCCTTACGTCATCACCTGGGATTCCGGGACGACTTCGCCCGGCTCGCACTCTCTCTCCGCGACGGCGAGGGATGCCGCGGGGAACACCGGGACGTCAGCCGCGGTGCCGATCACGGTCGATGCGCCGACGCTCCCGCAGGTCTCGATCATGAGCCCGACGAATGGCAGCAGCGTGCAACGCCGGTCCACCGTCACGATAACCGCGTCGGTCACGCCGGGGAGCTACGCAGTCAGCCGCGTGGACTTCCTCGCCAACTCCGATGTGGTCTGTTCCGACACGGCGAGCCCGTACAGCTGCAACTGGCAGGTTCCGTCGCGGGGAAGCGTCAAGAGCTATCAGCTCCAGGCGAAGGCCTACGATACGACAGGGAGCGTTGCGCCCTCGGCCGTCGTCACCGTCACGCCCCGATGAGCCGCGGGATCCGTCCTCTCAGAGGACCGAGTTCGTCGCTTCGCTCGCTGCCTTGCGCGCTCCAGGCAGCAGCGCAGCGGCGAGGACGACGAGCCCCAGAGCGGCGTAGGAGGCGGCGAACCTGAAGGGGGCGGTGTCGGCGATCCGCCAGGGCAGAAAGAACGTTCCCTGCGCGGTCGGCGAGTGGATCACTCCGAAGAGGCAGAGAATCGCGCCGCCGAAGAAATAGAGCGCGCTCACCGCGAAACGCCGGTCGATCAGCTCGGCCAAGGCGGCGCCCCAGAGGACCGCGGTGACGATGAAGCCGTTGCCGAGAAGGCGAACGGCGCGCAAGGTTTCGCCGAGCTCTCCGGTCAGGTGCGCCAGCGCCGGGCCCGCGGCCGAAACGAGCGATCCCATTTCGAGCGAAAGGAGGAACGCGATCGACGGGAGAATCGCGAGCGCGACCGCGGGTGCGTGACGCGCGGGCGTCGCCACGACGCCCTGCGCCAGGACTTCGAGCCCGATGTAGATCAGGATCGGCGCGACCGCCGCGGCGGGAATCCAGTCCACCAGGAGCGGCAGGTAGCCGAGCATCCCGCCCAGACCCACGAAGAACGCGGTCGCGACCGCATATCCGGCGCCCGCGCCCATCTTCTTGTAAGCGGGGTGACCGATGTACGGGGTGCTTTCCACGACCCCGCCGCAGAGACCGGCCGCGAGCGTGCAGAAGCCCTCCGTCAGGAGGATTCCGCGCGTGTCGTACTCGTCGCCGGCGGCCGCCGCGCTCTCCGTGTTGTCGATGCCGCCGATGATCGTCATGACGGCGAACGGGAGGGCGATCGGAAGGTATCCCCACGCCTGAGACAGGCCGCCGAGAAATTCGATACTCGGCCACGGGACCGCGAGACGGAGAGCCGTTGCCGAATGAGCGGCCGCGACCGCGCCGCCGGGCGCAAGCCCGAGCGCAACCAGGCCGTAGTGGAGCCCGACCGCGACCGCCGCGGAGACAAACGCCCCGGGCAGTCCCCACGGCAGCCGTACGCCCGCGACGAACGTCACCAGGATCACGCCGAAGGCGACGAAGCCGACGATCGGGCTCGCGACGACTTTCATGAGCGGGAGGAAAGCGATCAGCGCGAGCCCGGCGCCCGCAATCGAGCCGAGGAGGCCGGCGCGCGGCAGCGCGGACCGGACGGCGTTTCCGGACAGCGAGAGAGTCATCTTGAAGATGCCGACCAGCACGGTGACGGCCATTCCGACCTTCCAGGCGAGCACGGCGTCGCCGGTAACGAGATAGGCCGGTCCGAGCACGGCGAACGAGATCCCGAAGACGCTCGGCGCGTTCAAGCCGAGGGGCATCGCGGTGACGTCCGAGCGTCCCGTCCGCCGTGCGAGGCGCCGCGCCATCCACGCGTAGATCAGGTCGCCGACGAGCACTCCGACCGCCGTGCCCGGGACGATGCGGTGGAGGACGAGATCTCTTGGAAACCCGAACGCGCCGACGAGGATCGCGACGAGGATGACGAGGTTCGCCACGTTGTCGAACATGAGGGCGAAGAACGCGTTTGTGTCGCCGGCGCGGAACCAGGGGTTGCGCGTGACGTTCGTGGCGCTGGTCAATTGCGCGGGAAGCTACCACGGCGGTGCCAGAATCTCCGCGTGGGCGACACCAAGGGCTCTCAGCTCGATCTCTTCGCGGCCTCCGCGCCGCCGGCGACCCGGCGTTCACCCTTCCAGGAGCGTTTGGAGCGGGAACACGCGAAGGCGAAAGCGATCGCGGCGCGGCTTCCGGAGAAGGTTTTTTTCGGAACGAGCTCCTGGAGCTTCCCGGACTGGGCGGGAATCGTCTACCCGCGCGTGGCGAGCACGTCGCAGCTCTCACGCGAGGGTCTCGCCGAGTACGCGCGGCATCCGCTCCTGACGACGGTCGGGATCGACCGCGGCTACTACGCGCCCATCCCGCCGGAGGACCTCCTCCGTTACGCATCGCAGCTTCCATCCGGCTTTCCCTGCTGCGCCAAAGCGCCCGAGGCGGTGACTTCCGCGGCTCGCCCGGCGCGCGCGAAAGGGGCGGCGAAAGGCGCGAATCCCGACTTCCTCGACCCGCAGCTCTTCGTCGACGAGATGGTCGGGCCGTTCGGGGAATTCTTCCGCGAGCACACGGGCCCTTTCCTCCTCCAGCTCCCGCCCGCGCCGGCGGCGTTACGGTCGCAGCCGACAGCATTCGCCGAGAAGCTCGATCGATTTCTCGACGCGCTGCCGCGCGACTTCCACTACGCGACGGAGTTGCGGGACCCGTCGCTCCTGACCGTGGATTACCGCCGGGCAATTGCGGCCCACGGCGTCGCGCACGTCTTCAACTACGTCACCGCGATGCCGATGCCGGCGGAGCAGGCTCAGACGATTCGCGTCGAGTCGGCGCCTTTCGCGATGATCCGCCTCCTTCTCCCTCCGGGGACCTACTACGGCGAGCGGGGCGAGGCCTTGAAGCCGTTCGCGCGGCTCACCGACTTGGACGAGAAGATGCGCGAACAGGTCGTCGCGCTCGCCCGCCGAGCGATCGACGCGGCGATCCCGGTGTTCGTCCTCGTCAACAACAAGGCGGAAGGGTGCGCGCCGCTGACGATCCGCGCGCTCGCCGAGAAGCTGGCGGACGAGCTCGGGCGTTAGCTCCGGCGCCGTTCCGGGAACCGCAAAGTGGCAAGTGGAGACCTGGCCCTCAATGTGGCAAGTGGAGACCTGACCCCCTACAACTGGAACGCGTATGAGAGCTTCAGGAAGAACTGCCGCCGCGCTTTTTCCAGCCGGTCTTCCTCGGAGACCGACCGGTCGTCGCCATAACCGATGAAGAGGACCGACTGCCAGTTGAGCTTGTAGGCGACGAGGACCGAGCCGCTGAAGTCGCCGTTCCTGCGCGCGACTGCGAAGGTGTACAGAGATGGATCCCTCTTCGTCTCGACGTACTGGCCGATCAAGCGCAGGAACGCCCTCGCGTTGAAGGTGTACTGCGTGCGCAGCCGGGCGACCGACGCCGTGAAGAGCCGTCCACTGCGTCCGTTCTCCGCGTCGACGTCGAGATATCGCCGGCCGCCGTCGAACCGAAGCTCCAGGTGGTCGGTCGGCCGAACGGTCGCGAACGCAGTGATGCTCCCGCCGGTGGCGGGACGGGCATTGTCGAAGTCCACCTGCTTGCCGAGGAAGCCGTCGATGCCCACCCGGTTGAAGATCCGTGAAGGGCTTCCGTCCGCGTGGTAGATGAGCTGCGTTCGGTCGAACGTGTGGGCGCCGGCGCGCACCTTGTCGAAGCCCATGCGGACCCGGATGAAGGAGCTCCCGAGCGCGTCCATCCCGAAACCGGGCGAGATCTGCCGGAAGATCAGACCACCGTCGCGCTGCGCCTGGTAGTCCGCCTGCAGGAAAGTCCGCAGGCGTCGGATCACGCCCGTCGGCCGGAACGTGTAGCCGGTCTCGCCATAGGTCTCCCGGTAGCCGACCTGCGGGACGAATCCGTCGTCGGCGCGGAAGTCGTCGGCGAAGTCCCAGTAGCCGACGAACCAGTCGATCGTCCGCGTCGAGCGTTGCCACCAGACCTCCCCGGCATGTCCGGAGAGCTTCTGACCGTTCCACGCGGCCGCCAGCTCCGGGCGCTCGGGCGTCCGGCTCGACGAAAAGAGGAGCTGCCCGGTGACGGTGTCCTTGTCGCTCGGGCTCCACCGGAAGTCCGGCCCGAAGACGCGGTTGTATCCGCCGCCGTCGCTTCCGCGGATCTCGCGGTCCGTGACCAGGAAGCTCGCGAACGATTGCCCGAACTCGTGCCGTACGCGGCCGATCGCCGCGATCGAGCGGAACTCCTGATCGGCGAAGGCAGAAGAGTTCGGACCGGGGAGGATGACGCTCCCGCCGCCGCGGTCGTCGGCGACCAGCACCGTGTACGCCGTGTGTCCCAGTTTGCCCGTGGCGCGGGCGCCCCACCTGGGCGAGGTGATCGTCCGGGTGTAGACGGCCTGAATCGGCGTCGTAAAGAGCTCGATCCCCTCGAGAAAGAACGGTCTCTTTTCCGGAAAGAAGAGCGCGAAGCGCTCGTTTGCGCCGATCTGCGCGACGTCCGACTCGATCTGTGAGAAGTCGGGATTCACGGTCGCGTCGAACGCCGTGGTGACGCCCGGCGTCCACTTGACGTCGACGCCGCCGTCCGCCTCGATCGATTTGTTCTCGAGCGATGACCCGAGCCCGTTGCGCGGAAACGCGTCCCGGCTCGCGGTCCCATACGGCGCGACGATCAGGTGTCCGCCCGACGGGAGGCCGGTCAGCCCGGTCAGGGGATTGGACCGGCAGATGAAACAGTTGCTGCCTCGCGGGATCTTCATCGAGAAGTACTGGTAGCGGAAATCGCGCGGGCGGTTGCGGTAGAGCATGACGTTCCACTGCTGTGGATCCGTCTTGCGGTAACGCAGCGACGAGAACGGCACCCGCATTTCGAGCACCCATCCTTGGCGGGTGATGCGGGCGGCCGAGTCCCAGAAGTAGTCGGGTGAGGAGTCCTCTCCGGTCGCGTCGTCGGTGTTGGCGTCGTACTGGATCCCGTGCGGGTTCGCGAGGAAGAGGATCGCGCGCCGCGCCTCGCCCTGGGTGTCGAGGATGATCCCGCCGTAGTCGGTCGTGCTCGGCACGTTGTCACGGTCGCCGTACGGCGCGCGGATCTTCTCGGGGGTCGGGTCGGCGAACTCGAACGCGGCGTAGAGGAACTTCTCGTCGTACGCCAGGTACCCGACGTTCGCCACTGCCGGCTCGGTGTTGTCGCCCGGGTTCGTTTCGTACCAGGTGGTTACTTTTGTCGCATCCTGCCAGCCCGCGTCCGAGAGGTCGCCGTCCACGACGATGGGCCCCTTTGCCCGGGAGATGGGGATCGGTGGACCTTTGTCGGGGGTCGCCGCGAAGAGAGGGCCTCCGGCGAGAGCCAGGCAGATGAGGAGCCAGGTACGAAAAGTTTCGTGCCGCGACACCGTTTGCTTAGACGTGGGAGCTTCGAAAAGGTTTGGGGGAAAAGGTCTCTGCGGCGTTCATCCTGCATTCACCGGCCTTGGCATAGCGTCCGATTCGCGCCGCGCGAATCTCTCGCGCCTCGCGAGGAGGGTAGAAATGAAGAGATCGTTGATTCGGGTCCTTCCGCTCGTTACGCTTCTGGCTGTTCCCGTGGGGCTCATCGCGCAGACCACGACGACCACCACCACTTCGACGTCGACGATGCAGGCCCCGGCGACCGGCACGACGACCACCACCAAGACGAAGACGAAGACCAAGAAGAAGGCGAGGAAGCATCGCGCGAAGACGCATCACAAGGCGACGACGACCGCTCCGGCGATGAAGCCGACGCCCGCCAGCAAATAAAACCGGGATCTCAGAAGAGAAGAGCCGGAGTTCTTCTCCGGCTCTTTTTTTTGACGTCGGCGAGGACCGAGGGATCCTTCGCTTCGCTCAGGACTTCGCGGTCACCTCATCGCCTCCATCGGCGAGAGCCGCGACGCACGAATCGCGGGGTACATCCCGAAGACGAACGCGAGCGCGAGCGCCGTCGCCCAGGCGACGAGCAGCCCAATCGGATTGACGACGAGCCCGTACGGGAACTTCGGGGACAGCGCTTTGCACAGAGCCGCTCCGGCGACGGTTCCGGCGAATGCCCCCACCGCGGCGAGGACGAGCGCTTCGAGCAGGAACTGGATGAAGACCTCGTGGTCGGATGCGCCCATCGCCTTGCGCAGCCCGATCTCGTACCTCCGGTCAGAGAACGAGATCAGCATTACGGACAGCACGCCGACGCCGCCGACCAGCAGCACCGTGGCGGCGAGGCTCATGAGGACGATCGTCCAGCCGTGCATCTGGTTCAGGAAGTTCTCGTAGGAGCGCGCGAGCTCCGCCTCGAGGTCTGTGATCTCGATGTCTTCGATGTTGTGGTGCGCCTGCTTGGCGCGTCCGATCATCATTGCCGACACTTCGTTCAGATCCCGCTTGGCCTTGAGCTTCACCGCAACGTGAACCAGCTTGTGATCTGGATCGATGCGATCCACGAACGCCTCGATCGGGATCAGGATACCGTTCGCGTCGTAGTAGTTCTCGTCGCTGAAGATCTGTCCGGGCGCCTGGACGCCGACGATGCGGAAGCGGACGCCTTCGACGGTGATGTCACGGCCGACCGGGTCCGATCCGCCGAAGAGCTTCGAGCCGAGGGTCGCGCCGACGACGGCAACGGTGCTCCGCCGCTTCTCGTCCCCTTCGGTCAGGCCGCGCCCGAGGCCGATCGGCCGGTTCATCCAGTGCGCGTAGTCGTGCGTGACTCCGACGATCCAGAGCCGCTCGGTCCCTCCCGGCACCCGCACGGCGGAACGCTTCTGCGCGCGCGGGAGAAACGCGAGCACCTTCGGATGCGGCGCCGTCAGCCGCGGCAGGTCTTCGTAGCGCAGGCCCGGGCTCATCGCGAAGCGTTTCTGCTCCTCGGTCGTCTGCGGCGACTTCGGCGCCAGCATGATGGTGCCGTCCCAGCTCATCCCGGCGAAGCCGGTCCCGATGCGGTCCATGACGCCGTCGAGCACGGACGTCATGACGACGAGCGCGAATACGCCCAGCATCAGAAGCGTCAGCGTCAAGCTCGAGCGCAGCTTGTGCGCCCAAAGCTCGAGGAAACCCGTGCGGATGACCTCTCCGTAGAGCGCGAGCCGAGCGCGGATGGGGAGCCGGGCGCGGATGGGGTCAACGCTGAATTCCTGAATTTGGGTCAGGCCTGAATTCAGCAATTCAGCGTTGACCCTACTCATAGCGCAGCGCCTCCATCGGCGAGAGCCGCGAGGCTTTGAACGCCGGATAGAGCGCGAAGAGGAATCCGAAGGCGGTCGCGAGCAAGAAAGCGAACAGGAAGCTCTTCGGGTCCATCCAGAGCGGGATCCCGATCGCGGACGTGATGATCTTCGAGAACGCGATGCCCGCCAGCATCCCGACCGCGCTCCCCATGCCGGAAACGAGGAGCGCTTCCGTCAGGAACTCCTTGAAGATCTCCTTGCCCGGGGCGCCGATCGCCATCTTGACGCCGACCTCGCGGACCCTCTCCTTCAACGACGCCATCTGGATGTTGACGTTGACGATTCCTCCGCCCAGGATGGAGAGGATCCCGGACAGCCAGAAGATGATGTCGTAGGCGTCGTTCTCCTTCTGCCGCTTGCGGACCCGCGAGGCGACGTCGTCGAGACGGAAGTCCTCCTGCTGACGGTGGTTCGCTTTCAGGAGATTGGACAGGCTCTTCGAGAACGCGCTGATCGCATCGACGTCGTGCATCTTGAACGTCACGCGGTCGAGGCGTTGATAGGCATCCCCCTCGAAACGGCGGGTGACGAGCGTCGACGGGACCGCGACGATCCGGTTGCGCCAGCGGAAGATGTTTCGTCCGGACTTGCGGAACTTGAAGACGCGCTCCTCGAGGACACCGACCACCTTCACCGGCACGTCGCCGACGCGCATCGTCTGCCCGAGCGCGTCGCCGAACGGAAAGAACACGCTGGCGGCCTCGGTGCCGAGGATCGCGACCGGAGCTTCTGAGGCGACGTCCTGCGAAGAGAAGCCGCGCCCCTGCGCGATCTCGTAGCCCTCCGTCGCGAGATATTCGCCGCCGATTCCCCAGACCTGCCGCTCCTGGTCCCCCCACGGCGAGCGAACGCGCGCCCGCGCGAACTTGACGACGCTCGCGCCCGCGACCTGCTTCACGTCGAGTCCCGTGCCGTCGTTTGCGTCCTGGTTGCGCAGGCCGAGGTTCGCCGTCTGGAGAGCAGTGGGGCGTCCGTCGTTGACGACCGGGTTCGGCTGGACGTTCAGCTTGTCGAGACCGCCCAGACGCACGTAGAGCTGGTCGGCGCGGCGGCGCTGGCTGTCGGAGATGGAGAACCCGCCCAGCACCGAGGCGACGCCGAGGATGACGCCCAACGCCTGGAGCACGGAGCGCGCGGGGTTCTCGCGCATCTCGACCCAGGAGTTACGCAACCGCTCGCGGAAAGCGCCGGAGAACATGGTGACCCGGCCGCTACGCCACTTTCTCAGTCGACCCCGCTATGCGGCCGTCGTGAATCTCCACCTGGCGGCTCGCGAGCGACGCGATGTCGAGGTCGTGGGTGACGATCAGGATGGTGTTGCCCTGCCGATGGAGCTCCGAAAAGACCTCGAGCACCTCGTGGCCGGTCTTCGAATCGAGCGCGCCGGTCGGCTCGTCGGCGAGGAGCATCACCGGCTGATTCGCAAGCGCTCGCGCGATCGCCACGCGCTGGCGCTGCCCTCCGGAGAGAGCCGAGGGAAGCTGCTTCGCCTTTTCGGGAATCCCAACGCGCTCCAGGAGCTCCGTCGCGCGGCGCCGGCGCTCCTTGTGCGGAACGCCCGCGTAGAGCATCGGCAGCTCGACGTTGCGCAGGACCGACGCCTTCGGAAGCAGGTTGTAGAGCTGGAAGACGAAGCCGATCTTCTGATTCCGGATCCGCGCGAGATCCGCGCCCGAGAGCCCGTCCACGCGTTCTCCATCGAATGCGTAGGTTCCGGTCGTCGGCGAGTCGAGGCAGCCGAGGATCGCCATGAGCGTCGACTTGCCCGACCCTGACGGGCCGATCAGCGCGAGGAACTCGCCGCGCTCGACGGTCAGGTCGATACCGCGGAGCGCGCGCACCGCGACGCCGTTGCCGCCGAACGTCTTCGTCAGGGACTTCGTTTCGATGATCGGCGTCATCGCTAGTTGTTCTCGTCGTCCTTCTCGACCTTCTTTTTCGTCGGATCCTCGAGTGAGACCTGGTCACCGGACTTCAAGCCCGCGATGATCTCGACGCGCTCGAGGGTGGCGACGCCGGCCTTGACCGGGACGACGTCGAAGTACTCCTTCCAGTGGTCGGAGAGCCAGATGAACTTGTTGCGACCGGAGAGCCCTTCGCGTGCGGCCGAGATCTGCTGCGGCTTCAATCCCTTCTTCAGGCGGTACGCCACCGTGTTTCCTTCCTTGCGCTGCAAAGCTTCGAGCGGAATCGAGACCGCCTTGTCGCGTTTCTCACCGAGGATTTCGACGTTCGCGCTCATCCCGGTCTTGAAGTGGTCGCCCAGCTCGTCGAGGGCGATCTCGACCTTGAAGACTTTGATCTTCTCGACCAGCTCCGCGGCGGGGGAGACGAACGTCACCTTGCCGGTGAAGACCTTCTGCGGGTAGGCGTCGAGCGTTACCCGGACCGGCTGGCCCACCGCGACCTTCGCGATGTCCACTTCGTTCAGGTTGACTCGGATGATGAGCGACTTCAAATCGGCGACCGTGAAGAGCGCCGTTCCTTCGTTGAAAGAGGAGACTCCCGACGTCACCGTCTGCCCGAGCTCGACGCCCTTCTTGATGATGACGCCGTTCATCGGGCTCGTGACGCGCGCTCTCTGCGACGAGGAGTTGCCGGAGATCGGGATGCCGCGGTCCTGGACGATCTGAAAGCGCATCTCTGCAGCCTTCAACGTCTGCGCCGCGAGGTCACGCTTGTTCTGCACCACCCGGAGCGCGTCGCGGCCAATCAGTCCGGAGTCGAAGAGCGCCTTCTGGTTCGCGAGATCGCGCTCGGCGTCCTGCAGCCGGATTCTGGAGTCGGTGACACCGGACTGCACGTCGGACAGCGACTGCGCCTGGTTGACGTCCGGCTCGATCTCGGCAAGGACGTCTCCGACCTTGACGACCGCGCCCTCGCGCACCTTCAGCCCGACGACGCGCCCGGAAACGGGGGACTTGACGTCCACCTTCGTGACCGGGTCCACGACGCCGACCTCGCGGACGCTCACCTGGAGGTCTTCGGCCTGCACCTTTCCGAGGCGAAACGGTGGCTCTGCCGGGTTGGCCGATTTGTCCCTGCTTCGGGCGGCGACGAGCGCCCCGCCGGCGATCACGACTCCGAGGATCCCGAGCAGGATCCAGCGCTTTTTCTTCTTCGTCATCTCCCCTCCCGTGGGATGCACACAACTACGGGCGCCCCGGAAGAATGTTCCGGGTCGAAGGGGGGTCAGGTCTCGAGGGCCAGGTTGCCACGTGGCAAGTGGAGACCTGACCCTCCCAGAAGAAGTCGCAGAGATAATCCAGCGGATGAGCATCGGGCGCCGCAACGGCCTCCTCGAGGCGCTCGCCTCCTACAGGGCTTCCGGCCCGGATGACGAGGCGGTCCTCCGCCGGCTGCTCGCCTTCTTGGACGAGCCCGACCCCTTTCGCCGCTCTCATTCCGTCGGGCACGTCACCGCGAGCGCGGTCGTCGCGCGGCCGACCGGGGACCATTTCCTGCTGGTGTTCCACCGCAAGCTCGATCGGTGGCTCCAGCCCGGAGGCCACGTCGAGGCCGACGACGACTCCGTCTTCGCGGCGGCGCTTCGCGAAGCGAGGGAGGAGACGGGCATCCCGCGCTTCGAGTCGCCGATCGGCGACTCGATCCTCGACCTCGACGTCCATGCGATCCCGGCGCACGGGAACGAGCCGGCGCACTTCCACTATGACGTGCGGTTTCTCCTGACGACCGGCGATGCGTGCGTTCCCTCTCCGGGCGCCGTCTGGTGTTCATTGGTCGAGGTCGGCGCGGCCGATCGGGATGGCTCGCTGGCGCGGGCGACTCTCAAGGCGGCTCTTCGACTCGCGGCGCGATGAGGGAACCGCTCCGCGTCCCCGGGCCGGGTGTCTCGAAGCTTCTCCGTCGCTCGCTGATCTCGGCAGCCGTTGGGATCGGTATCACGTTCCTCGCCACGTTCTCGGTGACGCTGGAGCTGCGGCTTCGCCTCCTCATGTATGGAGCGCTCAGCGGCTTCTTCATCAACCTGTCCTGCTATGTCCTGGGCCGTTTATTCGGACGCTGGATGGGATCGCGCTCGATTCGGAACGAGAGGGTCGTCCTCGCGGGCGTGTACTTCGTCGGAGGGTGGCTCGGGTTCGCCTTCGCAACTGCAGTCGCCGCGTCCGTCTCGGTCCTGCCCTTGCGGACGATCCGGATGCTCCTTCCGTACTTCGGGCTCGTCTCCGGCGGCGCCGCGATCGTCGTCGGTCTGCTCTTCTACACGTTCGGCGTGTTACAGGAGCGGCTCCGGGAGAGCGTCGAGCGGCTCAAGGAGCACGAGTTTGCGGAGAAGGAGCTCGAGCTCGCCCGCTCGATCCAGAGACGACTCCTGCCGCCGCGGGAGCTGGAGGGCGAGACCTGGCGGCTCGCGGCGCGCAACGTGGCGGCGCGCTTCGTCGCCGGCGATTTTTACGACGTCTTTCCGCTCCGCGACGACGCGCTCGGAGTCGTCGTCGCGGACGTCTCCGGCAAGGGGATCGGAGCGAGCCTCATCATGGCGTCGGTCAAGGCTGTTCTGCCCTTCGTTGCGGCGGAGCGGTCGGTCGACGCGATGCTGCGCGAGCTGAACCGCAAGCTGGTCTCGGAGCTCGGTCCGCGCGAGTTCGTCGCGCTCGCCTACGTGCGTTTCGAGTCGGATGGTCGCTTCACTCTCGCGAACGCCGGGCTTCCGGACCCGTACGTCCTGCGATCCGGCGTCGCTCCCCGCTCCCTCGGAGTGCCCGGACCGCGTTTGCCGCTCGGTCTCTGGAAGGACCTCGAGTATCGGTCTCTCGAAGACCGCCTCGAGCCGGGCGAGAAGCTCCTCCTCTTCACCGATGGCCTGCCCGAAGCTCCGACCGCCGAGGGCGGTCCGATCGGCTATCCGGCGCTGGAGCGGCTTCTCGACGGCGATTCCACGTCACCCGGCGCTTTTCTCGACGGTCTCCTGGAACGTCTTCGCGGGGCGACCGCTCCGGTCGCCGAAGACGATTGGACGGTGCTGGCCCTGGAGAGGAAGGGGTCAGGTCTCCACTTGCCACATTGAGGGTCAGCTTGCCACGTGGCATGTGGAGACCTGACCCTCACTCAGGGCAGCATTCGGAAGCCGGGATGGCGGCGAGCGAAATAGATCGCCATGGCGGCCACGGCGAGGAGGTTTCCCGCCAGGACTGCCGGCCAGGTCAGCGCGCGGAGGAGTTCCGCTTCGAAAACAATCGAGACGAAGAAGAAGCCGGAGAGGAAGAAGACGAGGAACAGGATGATCCCGAATCCGTAGTTGGCGTTCTTCTCTGCGAGCCGCACGAGCCGCGCTGCAATCTGTCCGATGACGACGAAGATCAGGCCGTGCGCCAGCGTAAAGAGCAGGACCATCATGGGGGAGATCGGGTGGGCCTCCGCCGAGGCCAGGGCGTCACGACCCCGAAAGAGCGCAGTCCCGAGGAGACTCGGCGTGTAGAGCGGGCGCCCGCGCAGGGTATCCACGATCAGGAACCAGAGAGCGATCGTTGCCGCGCCGATGAGTCCGCCGATGGTCCCATCCTTTCCCGGGGTCAGGTCTCCACTTGCCACTTGGCGCCGCAAACCACTCACTTCTTACACCTTCTTCAGCTTCCAGTGACCGAGGCGGAAGACTGCGGCGCTCGCCACGGCGAGCGTCGAGAACGCGATCGTGATCGCAATGAACACGCCGCGCGGGCCGAGTCCGACGACCTTCGCCAACACGTAGGCCAGCGGGATTTCCCACAGCCAGAAGCAGAATAGGTTTAGCCACGTCGGCGTCCACGTGTCGCCGGCGCCGTTGAACGCCTGCGTCAGCACCATGCCGTACGCGTAGAACAGGAACCCGTAGCTGACGAACCGAAGACACGCGACGCCATACGGGACGACCGCCGCGTCGCTGGTGAAAAGCCGGATCAGGATCGGCGCTGCAAGGACGAACGTCAGCCCCACGGCGCCGAGAAAGATCATGTTGTAGAAGCCGGCGATCCACACGGATCGCTCGGCCCGGTCCGGCTTGCGCGCGCCGAGGCTCTGGCCGACCATCGTCGCCGCGGCGTTCGCCATGCCCCACGACGGGAGCAGCGCGAAGACGATGATGCGGATGCCGATCGTGTACCCCGCCAGCGCAGCGCTGCCGAAGCCCGACAAGATCCGCACGAGCCCGATCCAGCTAGCCGTCCCGATCATGATCTGGAAGATCGCGTTGCCGGAGAGGCGCAGCAGGCGGAGCATCACGGCGGGGTCGAGCTTGAGATGCCGCCGCTCGATGACGACCCGGCCCCGTCCGCGGGACAGAGTCCAGAGCTGGTAGAGAACGCCGGACCCGCGTCCGATCGTCGTCGCGACCGCAGCGCCGGTTACGCCGAGCTTCGGAAAGGGTCCGAGTCCGAAGATGAAGCACGGCCCCAGAACGATATTGAGGATGTTCGCGAACCACAGGACCCGCATCGCGATCGCAGCGTCGCCGGCGCCCCGGAAGATCGCGTTGATGAGAAACAGCAGCAGGATGACGACGTTGCCGCCGAGCATGATCGCGGTGTAGCGCCACCCGGTTGCGACGAGCGAAGGCGATCCGCCCATGAACGCGAGGAGCTTCGGCGCCAGAAGCGCGCCGGTGATCCCGATCGGGATGGCGAGACCGATCCCGAGCGCAATTGCCTGGACCGCCGCCGAGGCGGCGTGCTCCGGGTCCTTCTCGCCGATGCGCCGGGCGACCATCGCGGTCGCGCTCACGGAAACCCCGATCGCGACTGCGTAAATCAAGGCCAGCATGGACTCGGTGATGCCGACGGTGGCGACGGAGTCCGCCCCGAGCTTCGAGACCCAGAAGATGTCCGCGATCGCGAAGACCGATTCCATCATCATTTCCATGACCATCGGGATCGCGAGCAGCAGGATCGCGCGGCCGATCGGCCCTTCGGTGAAGTCCTGATGCGAGCCGCGGACGGCTTCGCGGACGGTCGCCCAGACGCGCGACGCGTTCGATCTCCGTTCGGCCTGGGGGGAAAGTGTCGGCGAGAGGGGCGTGTCGAGGCGATCCACGCGGGGGACTATTTCATCAGAGCCTGTCCGAGATCCTCGATCAATTCCTCGGTCGCTTCGAGGCCGACGGACATCCGCACCAGGCCGTCGGTGATCCCGAGGCGCGTCCGGTCTTCGCGCGACATGCCGGCGTGCGACGTCAAGGCGGGCTGGGTGAGCAGCGTCTCGACCCCTCCGAGGCTTGGCGCCTTGATCGGCAGCTCGGTCGCCGCGATGAATCGCTTTGCCGCGCCGGCTCCGCCGGTCAGCTCGTAGCTCAACATGCCGCCGAACCCTTCGAAGAGACGCTTCGCGCGCTCGTGGCTCGAATGACTTTCGAGCCCGGGATAGTTCACGCGCGCGATCTCGCTCCGCCCCTCGAGGAACCGCGCGATCTCGAGCGCGCTCTCGTTCTGATAGCGCACCCGCACGAAGAGCGTCTTGACTCCGCGATGCAAGAGAAACGCCGCGTGCGGATCGAGCGAGCCTCCCAGGTGATCGAGCTTGCGCTTGATCCTCTCGACGTGCTCGCGGCTGCCCATGATCGCGCCGGCGACGATGTCGGAATGTCCGTTCATGTACTTCGTGCAGCTGTGGATGGAGAGGTCGAACCCGTGCTCCAGCGGCCGAAAGTTGATGGGCGTCGCGAACGTGTTGTCGATCATCGAGACGAGCCCGTGCGACCGCGCGAACCGCGCGATCTCTTCGAGGTCCGCCACTTCCATGAGCGGGTTGGTGATCGTCTCGACGTAGATGGCCTTCGTCTGCGGGCGCAGCCGGCTCTCCCAGCTCTCCGGATCCGAGGCGTCGATGAAGTCGTAGGAGATCCCGAACGAAGCAAAGTCGCGCGTCAGGAAGTCGTGAGTGCCGCCATAGAGGCAGTCCTGGGCAAGCACGTGGTCGCCGGTGGAAAGAAAGGAGAGCAGCGTCGCCGAGATCGCGGCCATTCCGCTCGCGGTGACGAGCGCCGCCTCCGCGTTCTCGAGCGCCGCGAGCTTGCCGTGCAGCACTGTGGCGTTGGGTGTGTTGTTCAGCCGGATGTATTTCAAGTCGTGGTAATCCGTCTCGCCCGCGTACTCGAACATCGCCGACTGGAAGATCGGCATCGCGACCGCCCCCTGGATGCGCGGTTCGGGCTCTCCGGCGTGAATGAGCTTCGTCTCGATGCGTCGGTAGCCGTTGTTCATCGCGATCCCCCTGTCTTCACCTACGCTCCGCCGGAAGCTCGGGTTGCGGCGCCGGATCCGCTCACGAAGGCGACGGCGCGCGAGACGACATCGGGATCCTGCACGATCCGGCGGTGCCCGAGTCCGACGGTCGAGACGAGCTCGGCGCCCGGCCACGCGGCGGCAATCGCCGCGCCGTCGGTCCAGGCGACGTCGCGGTCCTCCCGGTCGTGGAAGACGAGAAGGGGAGCCGTCATCTCCCGCGCAGCGCGCAGAACGTCGAAGTCCTCCCACTTCTCACCGAAGCGGCGCTCGATCGACTGTTTCATGCGGGCGAGCACCGGGGGAGTCAGACCGACAATTTTGGCGAAACGCTCGCTGTAGCCGGCCGGGTCGGCGGCCGGCGCGAGGAAGACCGCCCGGCGCGTCGAGAGACCCCGCGCCATTGCGAGGGTGGCCGCCGCGCCGCCCATCGAGTGTGCGACGATCGCCTCGACCCCGCCGATCTTGCGGGCCACGGCTGAGATCGCCGAGATGAATTGCGGCAGCGACGACAGCCGGCCGGCCGAGGCGCCGTGACCGGGCGCGTCGAAGGCGACGACGGAGAAGCCGGCGTCGGTGAGCGGCGCGATGAAGGGAGCGAGGCGCGATCCGCGGCTACCCCAGCCGTGCACGAGCAGGACCGCCGGCCCCTTCCCCCACCGCCAGATCGCGACGTGCCGACCGTCGAGGGAGAGGTCCGTCCGCTCGGCCTTCTCGAGCGTCGCCCGCTCGCTCTCCGAACCCCGGTGGCGGGGAGGTCGGCGGAAGAGCGCCATCGCCAGCTCCGCGGCCGCGGCGGGAGCGATCGCGCTGAGCGCCCGAAACAGGACACGAAAGGCCGACAGGCGAACGTTCGTGCTTTTTCTCTGTGGGAGTGCGGGCGCGGCTTTGCTCATGCAGTCCGGCGTCGCCGCCGGGCGGAGACGAGGAGCCGTTCGAATGCCGCGTGCGCGCGGTCCTCCGCGCGGGGGTCTCGAAGGAGTCGCGCCGCGTGGTGGAAGCCGAGCATCACGGAGTAGAGGTCGTGCGCGAACTGGTCGGGCTCGACGTCCTCGCGGAAATGCCCTTCGGCGACCCCCGTCGAGAAGATGATCGCGACCGTATCGAGCCACCCTTTCTGGAGCGCGACCAGTCGGTCGCGCACTGCGCCGGGCCGATCGTCGAGCTCGGCCGCCGCGGCCACGAAGAGGCATCCCCCCGGCCCCGTCGTCTTCGTCCACACCAGCCAGCTGTCGAAAAGGGCGACCATGCGCGGCTCGCCGCGGGGACTCCGGACGGCGGGGCGCACGACCTCTTCGACGAAGCGTTCCGCGGCCGCGTCGAGGACCTGGATCTGGAGGGCTTCTTTCGAGCGGAAATGCGCGAAGAGGCCGCTCTTGGAGAGGCCGAGGTCGGACGCGAGCCGGCCGATCGTCAGGCCCTCGAGCCCGATCTGCCTTGCCAGCTCGACGCCGCGGTCGAGAATTGCCGTGCGGGTTGCGTCGCCTTTTCCCATGATTGGATCCCCTTTTCCAAAGAAGAGCACGAACGTTCGTTCTGTGTCAAGGATCTTTCGCGTAGGTTGACTCCGACTCTTTTCGAGATTTTCGCTCGCAAGTACGGCTCGCGGGGATCCTTCACACGGATCATCGCTAAGGAACCGCCTGCCCAGGATTGAGAGTTCCGCGCCGTTGCTAAGATCGAAGGGCCGACGAGTTCTCGGCCGGCCGAGGTTTTTCGTCGAGCTCCGAGATGCGGCTTCGATTCGGTGACTGCGTGTTCGATTCGGACACCCGCGAGGTCATCCGGGGCGAAAAGCCTGTTCACGTCTCGCCCAAGGCCTTTGCGCTCCTGGCAGCTCTCATCGAGAGACGCCCGAAAGCGATCTCGAAAGACGAGCTTCACCAGCTTCTCTGGCCGGAAACGTTCGTCTCCGACGCCAACCTCCCGAACCTCGTCGCCGAATTACGCGAGTCCCTGGGCGACGATGCCCACGAGCCGCGAATCATCCGAACGGTTCAAAGGTTCGGCTATGCCTTTCGCGCGGAAGCCGCGGGAGAGACGGCTCGACCCGCTCCGGCCTTCCGTCTCATCTGGGGGGATCGCGAGATTGCTCTTCGCCGCGGAGAGAACGTGATCGGACGCGACGACGCCGTGGCGCTCTGGATCGACGACGATCTCGTCTCGCGCCGGCACGCTCGAATCGTCGTCGATGAGACGGGTGCAGTGCTCGAGGATCTCGGCAGCAAGAACGGGACACTCCTGAGAGGCCAGAGAATCCGGTCTCCGGCGAGGCTCGTCGACGAGGATCTCATCACGATCGGTCCGGCTTCGATGATCTTCCGGGTTCTCCATCAAACGGCTTCGACCGCCTCTGCAAGTCAGTCGAAGGCAAGCGGGCCGCGGCTGCGGGGACGCACCCGCCGATAGATCGAGCGCCAGTCTCTTTCCCCTCCAGAGCATTCGCGCTCGTTTCGCGACGATAGAATCGAGGGTTCCCATGGGCTTGCGAGCAGGCGCCCGGCTGGGCCCCTACGAGGTGCTGGCGCCGCTGGGCGCCGGCGGGATGGGGGAGGTCTATCGGGCACTCGACACGCGGCTCGATCGCGAAGTCGCCGTCAAGGTGCTGCCCGAGCGTCTGGCGGAAGATCCCTCGGCGCTGTCTCGATTCGAGCGCGAGGCCAAATCTCTCGCGGCGCTTTCACACCCGAACGTCCTGACGATTCTCGATATCGGGCGTGAGGGGGCAGTGGCGTACACGGTTATGGAGCTTCTGCAGGGAGAGAGCCTTCGGATGCGCCTTCTGCGGGCACGGATGTCGTGGAGAGAGGCGGCAGAGCTGTGCTCGGAAATCGCCGACGGGCTGGCGGCTGCCCATTCGCGGGGGATCGTCCATCGGGACTTGAAGCCCGAGAACGTCTTTCTGACGGGCAGCGGGCGTCCCAAGATCCTTGACTTCGGTTTGGCGCGGCGCGAGCGGTTGGTCGATCCGGTGGAGCACCGGCCGCAGCGGACTCAAACCCAGGAAACCGAGCCGGGCGCGCTCATGGGCACGGTCGGCTATATGTCGCCCGAGCAGGT
>DASXSX010000064.1:0-75520 GCA_036505815.1 Thermoanaerobaculia bacterium | reverse complement strand
CGCACCGGCTCTCCACAGTGCGCCGCGCGGATCGGATCCTCGTGCTCGACCGCGGCCGTTTGATCGAGTCGGGCACGCACCGCGAGCTCTTGACTCGAAACGGGCTCTACCGCAGGCTGCACGACATGCAGTTCTTCGTGGAGAAAGAGGCGGAGGCGGAGGCGCGCCCGTGACGATCCGCAGCATGACCGGCTTCGGCCGCGCGAAAGGGAACCTGGGCGACGAGTGGACGGCGGAGGTGGTCGCCCGGAGCGTGAATCACCGCTTCCTGGACGTGAACGTCAAGCTTCGGGAGAACGAGGTGGACTTGGAGCCGGTCCTGCGCCGCGTCTTTTCCCGGCACGTCGCGCGCGGGAAAGTGGAGGTGGCCCTGAGACTGAAGCGGTCTACACCCGCTCCGACGGTGATCGCGATCGATGAGGGGCTTCTCGAAGCCCTGCTCGAACGCTTCGCTCTCCTCGCGCAACGCTACCCGGTGAGCGGCCGGCTCGAGGCACGCGATCTCCTGACGATTCCACAGATCTTCTCGGTCGAGAGCTCCGGGGACGGGTTCACGCCCGATGACGTCGCTGCGCTGGAAGCCGTCGCGCGGGAAGCGGCAGTGGCGCTGGTCGCGATGCGGGAAGCCGAAGGCGCGCTCATCGCGGCGGACCTCTCGGAACGCATCGAGTTCCTCGAGAAGCGTCTGCACCAGCTCGCGCTGCGCCGCGGCGAGATCGTGGGGAAGGCGCTCGAAACCTTGCGGGAGCGTCTGCGCCCCTTGATGTCGGAGCCGGGCCTCGATCCGGGCCGCCTGGAGCAGGAGGCGGCGCTCGTTGCGGACCGATCCGACGTGACCGAGGAGCTCCAGAGGCTGGAAGGACACCTCGAGCAGTTCGCCAGGCTCCTCGCTTCCTCCGACGAGCCGGTCGGCAAGAAGCTCGACTTTCTCGCGCAGGAGATCCTCCGCGAGCTGAACACGCTCGGCTCGAAGGGCCGGGACCTCCAGATGATTCGGGAAGTGCTCGAGATGAAATCCGAGATCGAGAAGATCCGCGAGCAGGTCCAGAACCTGGAATGACCGTCCGGCCCCGGGGAAACCTCTTCATCGTCTCTTCGCCGTCGGGGGGTGGAAAGACCACGCTCATCCGCCGTCTGATCGCGAACCCTCCGGGGGAGCCGCTTCACTTCTCGGTGTCGCACACAACGCGGCCGATGCGTGCGGGAGAGCGCGACGGCCGGGAGTATCACTTCGTCGACGACGAGAGGTTCCGGAAAATGGCGGCTCGAGGAGCGTTCCTCGAGCACAACGTCGTGCACGGAAGACGGTACGGGACCTCGCGCGCCGAGGTCCTGCCGCACCTTCGCCGCGGGGAAGACGTCGTTCTCGACATCGACGTCCAGGGCGCGCGCGACATCCGCAGGGCGTACCCGAAGGCGATGTCGATCTTCATCGTCCTGCCGAACTTGGCCGAGCTCGAAAGGCGCCTCCGGTTGCGGGGACTGGACCAGGAGGATGAGATTCGGAGAAGGCTCCGCGCCGCCCGCGTGGAAATCCGAAAAGCCAAGCAGTTCCAGTACGTTATCGTGAACGATGATCTCGAAAGGGCCACTCTTGAGTTACAATCCGTGGTTCGGGCCACCCGGGTGACCTACGCCCGGCAGAAGACGTGCCTCGATCGCGTCTTCCGCGAATTCCGCTGAAAGAGGTTCAACCGATGATTCAGACCATTCCCGAAGGGGTGGACAGCAAGTTCCGGCTCGTACTGCTCATCGCGCGGCGTGCGGAGCAGTTGATGCGCGGTGCGCGCCCCAAGATCAAGACCGAGCGCCCCTTGAAGCCGACCCGTCTGGCCGCCGAAGAGTTCGAGGAGAACGAGGTCCGGTGGGACTACGGCGAAGAGGGCGGAGTCCTCGAGCCGGCGACCGAGGAGACCGCCGACGAGGAGATGGAAGAAGAAGAGGCCGTCTCCTCGCTCGACTGAGGCGCGGATTCTCCTCCCCGAGCCAGCGATGAACCGGCGTCCGCGGGTTCTCCTCGGGGTCTCCGGCGGCATCGCCGCCTACAAGTCGGCGGAGATCGTGCGCGGTCTCGCGGAACGCGAGGCGCTAGTGCGTGTAGCGATGACCCGCGCCGCGCGCGAGTTCGTCGCGCCGCTGACCTTCGCCGTCCTCTCGGGCCACGAGGTGTATCTCGAGGTCTTCGGGAGCGGCAACGTCCCGGCGGTGGATCACGTCGAGCTGGCGGACTGGACCGACCTTCTGCTGGTCGCCCCCGCGACGGCCCACACGATCGCGCGGCTGGCGAACGGGCTCGCGGACGACTTCCTGACGACGTACGCCCTGGTTCACCGCGGGCCGACTCTGGTCGCTCCCGCCATGGAGACCCGGATGTGGGAGCACCCGGCCACCCGGAGAAACTTAGAGCTCCTCGCCGCGCGCGGAGTCCGCTTCGTCGGTCCGGGGACGGGGTTCCTCGCCTCGGGGCGGGAAGGTCCCGGCCGGATGGCCGAGCCGTCGGAGATCGTCCAAGAGGCGCTCGCCCTGGCGACGTCGGCCCGGCGCGATCTCGAAGGGCTGCGCATCCTCGTGACCGCCGGCCCGACGCGCGAGCGCATCGACCCGGTGCGATTCGTCTCCAACCGTTCGAGCGGCCGCATGGGATACGCGCTGGCGGAGTCGGCGCGCGACCGGGGAGCGCGTGTGACGCTCCTCTCGGGGCCGACCGGGCTCGCCCGCCCGGAGGGGCTGCGCTTCGTCTCGTTCGAAAGCTCCGCCGACCTCGAGAACCTGCTCGCCGCCGAGTTTCCGGAGTGCGACGTCCTCGCGATGGCCGCCGCGGTCGCGGACTTCATCCCGCAGTCGAGCCCGGAGAGGCTCCATCGCGAAGGGGGGGAGATGAGCGTTCGCCTCGTCCCCGGGCGGGACCTGGTCGGCGGGCTCGCTCGCGCCCGCCGGAGCCAGACGATCGTGGCGTTCGCGGCCGAGACGGAGGATCTGGAGACCCGCGGGCGCCGGAAGATGGAGGCGAAGGGCGCCGACCTGATCGTCGTCAACGACGTCGGCCGATCCGACGTCGGCTTCGACACGACGGAGAACGAAGTTCTCCTCGTGACGCGTGACGCCCCGGCGGAGCGGATCTCGCGGAGGAGCAAGCGCGAGGTCGCCGACCGGATCTGGGACGCGGTGCTCTGCGTCCGGAGCTCGGGAGAAGGAGTTTTCCACACTCCGCGGGCCGGCGGAAACTGAGGGCCGGCTTGCTCGACCGTCCCGGCCTTTCCGGGGAGCTGGAGTTCTTCCGCGACCTCGGATTCACCGATCTCTTCGTCAGCGCGGCCCCGGCGCCCGACCTCGTGACGGGCTCGATGCCGGACCTGGCGGCGCTCGAGCGGTTTCTCGCCGGCTGCCCGCGGTGCAAACTTTCCGGCTCGCGCACGCGCATCGTCTTCGGCGCCGGCAACCCGCAAGCAGATCTGATGTTCGTCGGCGAAGCGCCGGGCCGCGAGGAAGACGAGCAGGGGTTGCCGTTCGTCGGAGCCGCCGGTCAGCTCTTGACGAAGATCATCGAGGCGATGGGCACGACGCGGGACGACGTCTACATCGTCAACACCGTGAAGTGCCGGCCTCCGGAGAACCGGAACCCCGAGCCGGACGAAGTCGCCGCGTGCCGGCCGTTTCTCGAGGAACAGATCCGCCTCGTCGCTCCGCGCGTCATCGTGACGCTCGGCACTTTTGCCGCGCAGGCGATCCTCGGGACCGACGAGCCGATCTCTCAGCTCCGCGGCCGCTGGCACCTCGCCCACGGGGCCGAGGTGATGCCGACCTACCACCCTGCGTTCCTGATGCGCTCGCCGAAACACAAGAAGGAAGTGTGGGAGGACATGCAGAAGGTGCGGGACCGTCTCGCCGGATCCTGACCCGGCAAAACCTATAATCGCGGTCCCGTGCCGCTCTCTCCCGGGACTCGTCTCGGTCCGTATCAGATCGTCGCGCCGCTCGGCGCCGGAGGTATGGGAGAGGTCTACCGGGCGCGGGATACCCGGCTCGAGCGCGACGTCGCCGTCAAGGTGCTTCCCGAATCCATGCTCGCCGACGCGCAGGCTCTCGCCCGCTTCGAGCGCGAGGCGAAGCTCGTCGCGGCGCTGTCCCATCCCAACATCCTCGCGATCCACGACATCGGAAAGGACTCCGGCGTCTCGTACGCGGTCACGGAGCTCCTCCAAGGAGAGACGCTCCGGGAACGGATGAACGCCGGAACCGTGCCGCTCCGGAAAGCCGTCGACTACGCGCGGCAGATCGCGCGAGGGCTCGCGGCCGCGCACGGCCGCGGGATCGTCCACCGGGACCTGAAGCCCGAGAACGTCTTCGTCATCGCGGACGGCCACGTGAAGATCCTGGACTTCGGGCTCGCCAAGCAGCACGCGGCAGGAGCGGGAGGCGGGCCGAGCAAGGGGCCCACGCTCGCGCGGACCATGCCCGGCACGATCCTCGGCACGGTCGGCTACATGTCGCCGGAGCAGGTGCGGGGCGAGGCGGCAGACCATCGGACGGACGTCTTTTCCTTCGGGGCGGTGCTCTACGAGCTCGTCTTCGGGTCTCCGCCGTTCCGGGCGGAGACCGAAGTCGAGAGCATGGCGGCGATCCTCCGGGACGACCCGCCCGCGCTCGCCCGGCGCGGTCAAGCACCCGCCCCCCTGGTCGGCATCGTGGCGCGGTGTCTCGAGAAGAGACCGGAGGACCGGTTCCAATCCGCAAGCGACCTCGCCTTCGTCCTGGGGATGTTCGAGGAGACGAGTGCGACGGAAGTGCCGGAAGAGCGGGAAGCTTCGGCGACCCCTTCGCGCCGCTCCGCCGCCGTCCCGGCGAGGGCGACGACCTCCGATTCTTCGCGCGCGTCGATCGCGGTCCTCCCGTTCCGTAACATGAGCGCCGACGCGGAGAACGAGTACTTCAGCGACGGCATCACCGAAGAGATCATCAACGCGCTGTCGAAGATCGAGGCGCTGCGGGTCGCTTCGCGCACGTCGGCTTTCGCGTTCAAGGGAAAGAACGAGGACGTGCGCGGCATCGGCGCGGAGCTCGGGGTGCGAAGCGTGCTGGAGGGAAGCGTCCGCCGCTCCGGGTCGCGCCTGCGCGTCACGGCCGAGCTCGTCAACGTCGCCGACGGCTACCACCTCTGGTCGGAGCGATACGACCGGGAGATGCAGGACGTCTTCGAGATCCAGGACGAGATCGCGCTCGCGATCGCAGGGACGTTGAAGGTCCGGCTGCTCGCGGGCGAAGAGGGCGCGATCGTCTCGCGGGGGACCGAGGACTTCGAGGCGTACAACCACTACCTGAAGGGAAAGTACTTCTTCAACCGCCGAGTGCCGCGTCAGGCCATTGCGGAATTCGAGAGAGCGATCGCGCGGGATCCGAGTTACGTCCCCGCCCACACGGGTCTCGCGGACTCTTACTGCATCTTCGGTTTCTACGGCGGAATCCCGACCCTCGACGCGTTCTCCAACGCCCGCGCCGCAGCGACGAAGGCGCGCGGGCTCGATCCGGACTCACCCGAAACGCACCTCTCCCTCGGCCTGGTCGAGCACTACTACGGATGGGACTTCCAGAAGGAGGAGCGGGAGTTCCGGCGCGCCATCGAGCTCGCGCCCCGTTCCGCGGCGCCGTACTCCTGGCTCGGTCTCGTGATGGCGTTCATGGATCGGCCGGAGGAGGCTCTCGAGATGACGCGCCGCGCGACAGAGCTCGAGCCCCTGTCGCCGAACGCGCAGACGAACGTCGCCTGGTGTTTCTTCGCGCAGCGCAAGTACGAGGAATCCGCTCTGGAGGCGCGTCGCGCCCTCACCCTCGACCCGGAAGCTCTCTATCCGCTGTGGATGAGCGGGCTCACGCTCCAGATGCTCGGAAGATCCGCCGAGTCGGTCGCCGCGTTCGAGAAGGCCGTGCGGCTGACCGATCGCGCGCAGACCTACTACCTGGCTCTTCTGGGCGGCGGGTACGCGGCGGCGGGACGGCGCGCGGATGCCGAGCGAATCTTAGGCGAGCTCCGCGAGCGCTCCTCGCGCGAGTACATTGCCCCTTACCACCTCGCGTTCATTCACATCCCGCTCGGGGATCACGACGCGGCGGTCGCGGCCCTCGAGCGCGGCTGCGAAGAGCGAAACGCGCTGGCGTGGTGGCCGAAGACGAGCCCGGTCTTCGACCCGCTGCGCTCCCACCCGCGCTTCGAGAAGGTGCTCGAGAAGATCGTCCCCGCCTGAGGATACGGGGGACCATGCGGCAGCATCCGCGCATTCGTGTGAAGGCAACATGAAACCCGTCCAGATTCGCATGGACCAGGGTCTTCTCCGGCGTTTCGATGCTGACGAGGAAGTCTGACAGCATGGCCGGTCTGACGTGTTGCGGCGACTAGTGGCCGATTATCTGAACCGATCACGGTCCACACGAATCGCAGAGGCCTACAGGCGCGCCTACGGAAGAGACGGAGGACTCGGGGACGAGTTCGCGGACTGGGAGCGCGAGGGTTCATGGCCCGAGAAGTAACCGTAGAGAATCTTGGACGAGCGTCGGGAGCGGCTTTCGCGGGATACGTCGCGCCTTTTCCATCTCGCCTTCCTCCACATCGGACTCGGCGATCACGAGAGGGTACTAGAGAGGATTGTCCCGGCCTGACGAAGCGGCGGCTATGATTCCCACCGAGAGAACCCCGAAATGACGCTTACGGCCGGCTCGCGCCTCGGCCCCTACGAGATCCTCTCCGCGGTCGGCGCGGGAGGGATGGGGGAGGTCTACAAGGCGCGCGACACGCGGCTCGACCGCACGGTCGCGGTGAAGGTCCTGCCGGCGCGCCTCTCGGAGAACCCCGAGTTCCGGCAGAGATTCGAGCGGGAAGCGAAGACGATTTCGCAGCTCTCTCACCCGCACATCTGCACACTCCACGACGTCGGGCACCAGGACGGCGTCGAGTACCTAGTCATGGAGTTCCTGGAAGGGGAGACGCTGACGGAGAGGCTGGCCAAGGGGCCGCTCCCGCTCGAGCAGGTGCTTCGTCATGGGATCGAGATCGCCGACGCTCTGGAGAAGGCGCACCGGCAGGGGATCGTTCACCGGGATTTGAAGCCCGGCAACGTGATGATCACGAAGTCGGGGGTCAAGCTCGTGGACTTCGGGCTCGCGAAGCTCGCGGCGCCGCCGGGAGCCTCGCCTCTCTTCTCGGGACTCTCGGTGCTTCCCACTCAGGCCGGCGAAAATCTGACGGCAGAAGGGACGATCCTCGGCACCTTTCAGTACATGGCCCCGGAGCAGCTCGAAGGAAAAGAAGCTGACGCAAGAACCGACATCTTCGCTCTGGGGCTCGTCCTCTACGAGATGGCGACTGGAAAGAAGGCGTTCACCGGCAAGAGCCAGGCGTCGCTCATCGCGGCGATCATCCACACCCAGCCGGAAGCGATCTCCAGTATCCAGCCGATGACGCCGCCCGCGCTCGACCGCGTAGTGAAGACCTGCCTCGCCAAGGACCCCGACGACCGGTTCCAGACCGCGCACGACGTCAGGCTCCAGCTCCAGTGGATCGCCGAAGGCGGCTCGGCGGTCGGCCTGCCGGCGCCCGTCGCGGCAAAGCGGAAGAGCCGGGAGAAGATCGCCTGGCTACTCGTGCCGGTCGCCGCGATTGCGGCCGCAGCGGCGACCACTTTCGTCATCCGACTCCGAACTGAGGCGCCACGGGCGGTGGTCGCGAGTCTGCTTCCACCCGAGAAATCGAGCTTCGCGTTCGATAGCGGCCCGATGGCGCTCTCGCCTGACGGCCGCCGCATGGCTTTCGTCGCGACCTCGTCGGGGAACACCATGCTCTGGGTCAGGCCGCTCTCCGGCGTCTCGGCCCAATCTCTCGCCGGAACGGAAGGGGCGTCGTTCCCGTTCTGGTCCCCGGACAGCCGTTTCCTCGGGTTCTTCGCCGGCGGAAAGCTGAAGAAGATCGAGGGCTCGGGCGGACCCCCCCAGACCCTCGCGGACGCGGGCTTCGGTCGCGGAGGAGCCTGGAACCGCGACGGAGTGATCCTCTTCGCTCCGACGGCCCGCGACGCCATCTATCGCGTCTCGGCCGCGGGCGGCGAGCCCTCGCCGGTCACGAAGCTCGACGTCAAGGCGTCGGAGTTCAGCCACCGCTGGCCCGTGTTCCTCCCGGACGGCCGGCGCTTCCTCTACCTCGCGCAGGCGAGCCTGACGGGCACCGAAAAGAACGGAATCTACGCGGCGACTCTCGACGGCGGGGAGCGGAAGCTCCTCCTCAACACGAACACGAACGTCGTCTACGCCCCGCCGGGGCACCTCCTCTTTCAGCGGGACAGGACGCTGCTCGCCCGGCCATTCGACCCGAAGGCCCTGCGCTTCACGGAAGAGGCCTTTCCGGTCGCGGAGAACGTGAGCTTGTTTATGAATGTCGCGTCCGCGGCCTTCACCGCCTCCGACACCGGACTGATCGCGTACCAGACGGGGAGGGGCGGAGGACAGACCCAGCTCACCTGGCTCGACCGCGCCGGCAAGCCCGTGGGCACCGTCGGCGCGCCCGGCTATCTCGCGGGACCACGGCTCGCGCACGACGGCCGGCGGCTGGCGGTCGGCACCGAGGATTCTCAAGGGTTCGCCGACATCTGGATCTACGACCTCGAACGGAACACACCGACCCGGTTCACCTTCGATCCAAACGCCGACTTCGCGCCCGTCTGGTCTCCCGACGACTCCCGCATCGTGTTCTCGGCCTCGCGGAAGAATCCCGCCGACCTCTACGAGAAGAACTCCGCCGGCACCGGGAGCGAGGCGCCGCTCTTCGCCTCGATCACGTTCAAAATCGCGCTCGACTGGTCGCCCGATGGACGGGTCCTCCTCTTCCAGGCGAACGACCCGCGGACGCGCAACATCTTCGACCTCTGGACCTACTCGGTTGCGGACCGAAAGGCGACCCCCTTCCTCCAGACAGCATTCAATGAGGTCCTGGGGCGCTTCTCCCCGGACGGCCGCTGGGTCGCCTACGTCTCGAACGAGTCGAGCAGGGAGGAGGTCTACGTCATGCCGTTTCCCGGACCGGGCGGCAAGTGGCAGGTCTCGACGGCCGGTGGCCGCTCGCCGACGTGGACCCGAGGCGGCCGGGAGGTCGTGTACGAGGCGCCGGGCGACGAGATCATGGCGGTCGAGGTGAGCACGGACCCGACCTTCCGAGCAGGGATTCCCCGGGTGTTGTTCAAAACCCACCTCCGGCCGCCTCCCGGCCGACAGTTCGACGTCACGCCCGACGGCGAGCGTTTCCTCGTCAACCTGAGGCCGGGCGACGAGGTGTCGGACCCCGTCACCCTCGTCCAGAACTGGGCAGCCGGGCGGAAGTGACGGCGGCCGGCCCGACGCCGACGTTCTCGGCCACTCTGCGAGCGATCAACGACCTGAAGAACGACGGTGTCATCGAAGAATATGCGATCGCTGGGGCGATGGCCCTCGTCTTCTGGACAGAACCGGTAGCCACGTACGATCTGGACGTTCTGATCTTTCTTCCCGAGGAGAACCGGCCGATCGTAACGCTCGGGCCGATCTACGAATGGGCTGCTCGCCGTGGCTACGCCTCCGAAGCCGAGCATGTTCTGATCGAAAGCGTGCCGGTGCAGTTTCTCCCTTCTCACGACGAGCTGGCGGATGAGGCCATCGAGACGGCTCGAACCCTCGACTACGAAGGTGTGCCGGTCAGGGTGGTTCGCCCCGAATACCTCGTCGCGCTCTACCTCGAGCCCTCCGCTCGGACGCGGAAACGGCGCGAGCGCGCCGCCGCCCTCGCCGAGTCCGGAACGCTGGACCACGATATCTTGAAGGAACTCCTGACGCGGTTTAATCTGAAGTTGTAACCGACATGAGGTCCGCCCCGCACTCGAGACCGAGTCCCGACCTCCTGGAGACTCTTTACGCGTCGAAAAAGGCGTTTCACGCGAGGCGCCGGCGATTGCCACTTCGCGTGAAGGTTCGGGAGGTTATCGAGCTCCAGCGGCTCGTCCTGCCACTGCTCGCGCGCCAGCGGTCGCTCCGGCCATGGGAGCGACCGTGGCAGACCGAGCCTTAGGCGACGAACGTTCTTTATGGCGCGACTGCCGTCCCGAAGATCGGGAAGTGGCTCGCGGCGCCCATGAAGAAGAGCATGGGGATCGACAGCCACGCGTTCGTCCGCGAAGCCAAGAAAGCCCGCCGCGCCCACTTCGGCAGCTCGGCCGGCGCCGGCGTCCCCGACTCCGCGGTCGCGCGGGTCGCCGCAATGATCTTTTTCTGAAGCGGCCAGATGATCATCCAGACATTCATGAACATGATGATTCCGAGCCCTCCGCCGACGGCGATCGCCATGGTGCGGTTGCTGCCGCCCTGGCGGACGGAAGGGACGACGAGCCAGGCTGTGATGATCACGATCACGCCGATGACGACCGCGAGGACGCGCCCGTCCTTCAGCGGTCCGCCGGCGACCGACATCCGGTAGAGCGCCGCGAGGATGAGCCACGCGACGATCCAGACGACGAGGACGATGCCGAGCTTCGCGTCGATCTTCTCGGTGTGCAGGAGGAGCGCGTAGTAGATCAATCCCGTTCCGACCGTCAGAACCGCTCCCCAGCGGAACCACCACAGCGACCGCGTGAGGAGTGGCGGGTTCATCTTCCCCTTGATCGACGCGTCGACCTCCTTCTGGAAGCTGACGTTGACGAGGTTGAACCAGTAGAGGATGCCGATCCAGGTGATCCCGCCGAGCAAGTGCGCCCATCGCAGAAGAAACGTGACGTTGGTTTGCCAGTCTTGGGGCCAGGTCAGCATGGAAACCTCCTCATTCGAGCGGTCCCAGGAGCGCCTCCGGCGTCATGGCGGCCGCGAGCTCTTCCTCGGTCAAAATCTTCTTCTCGAGCAGCACCTGCTTGACGCGCACGCCGCGCGATACGGCTTCCTTGAAGACTTCGGCGGCCGGCGCGTACCCGATCCGCGGAGTCAGCGCAGTCACGACCGACGGGGACTCCTCGAGGTATTGCCGGCATTTTTCGACGTTGGCCGTGATGCCGTCGATCGAGCGCTCCCGCACGACCGGAAGGAAGTTGACGAGGAGCTGGGGTCCCTTCGTCAGGTTGTAGGCGAGAAGCGGCATCATGACGTTCAGGTCCAGCTGGCCGCCGCCGACCGCGAGCATGTTCGCGGTGTCGAAGCCGACCACCTGGAAGCACAGCATGTTGGCGCACTCGAGGATGGCCGGGTTGACCTTGCCCGGCATGATCGAGGAGCCCGGCTGCACGGCCGGCAGCCGGATTTCGTCGAAGCCCGTGACCGGCCCGGACGCGAGGAGACGGAGGTCGTTGGCGATCCGGCCGAGCTCCACGGCGAAGGCCCGGAGTGCGGCGGAATAGTCGCCGGCCGCCGCCCGGCTCTGCAGCGCCTCCCGCGGATCGGCCGCCGGCCGGAGGTTCTCGCCGGTCATCGCGGAGAGACGCCCGATCGCCTTCTCGCGGAATCCCGGCGGCGTGTTCAATCCGGTTCCGGCCGCAGTTCCTCCGAGCGCGATCTCGGTCAGGCCGTCCAGAGCGCGATCGATCACGGCGCGGCGCCGCGCAAGGGCCGAGGCATAAGCGCGGAACTCCTGCCCGAGCGTCACCGGCACCGCGTCCATCAGATGTGTACGCCCCGACTTGACGACGCCCCGGAATTCCTGTCCCTTGCGCGCGAAGGCGTCGGCCAGGAGGCCGATCTCGGGGGACAGCTTGCGCCCCACCGCGAGCGCCGCGAGGTGGAGGGCGGTCGAGAAGGTGTCGTTAGTGGACTGCCCGAGGTTGACGTGGTCGTTCGGATGGACCGACGAACGATCCCCCCGGGGCTTGCCCAGGATCTCGGCCGCGCGGCCGGCGATCGTCTCGTTGACGTTCATGTGGAACGACACGCCGGCGCCCGCCTGATAGACGTCCACGACGAACTGCTCGTGGTGCTTTCCGGCCAGGATCTCGTCGCAGGCCTGGACGATCACGCGCACGAGGGCGGAGTCGAGCCGCCCCATCTCAAGGTTCGTCTCGGCGCACGCCTTCTTGATGCGGGCGTAGGCGCGGATCATCTCGGGATGGGCGCGCTCGCCCGAAATCGGATAGTTGTCGATCGCCCGCGAGGTCTGCGCGCCCCAGTAGGCTTCGTCCGGAATTTCGCGCACCCCGAGGCTGTCCTTCTCCTGTCTCAGAGCGTCTCCTGGGCTGCTAAGCTGCAGCGTGGACGCGAAGTCTCTCGCACGCGCTTTGCAACACTAGCATCTTTCGGCGCACCGACGGGATTGCGCTCGACCGTGTGACGCCGCAGAAGGAGGACCGATGGCAATCGAAGCGAAGAAGTATGACCACCTGGTGGGAAACCTGGAGGGCTTCTCACCCAGGCAGATCGAACAGCACATCAAGCTTTATCAAGGGTACGTCAAGAAGATCAATGAAATCCGGACGGAAATGGAGAAGATCCCGTTCGCCGAACGTAAAGACAAGGCGAACTTCTCCTTCGGGAAGTACTCCGAGCTGAAGCGCCGCGAGTCGGTGCCCTACAATGGCGTCTACCTGCACGAGATGTACTTCGACAATCTTGGCGGGGCGCGCAGCAAGCCGAAGGCGGATTTGACGCGCGCGATCGAGGGGGCGTTCGGAAACCAGTCGAACTGGGAAGAAGATCTGAGGGCATGCGCGGAGACAGCGACCGGCGGCTGGGTCCTCCTGACCTACGACCGGATCGACGGGAAGCTCCATCACAACCAGGTGTGGGAGCACTCGAACGGCATCATGATCAACCAGGAGCACCTGCTCGCGCTCGACACGTGGGAACACGCGTTCATGATCGACTTCGGGACGGACAAGAAGTCCTATCTCACGGCGTTCCTGCAGAACGTGAACTGGCAGGTCGTCGCGGATCGTCTCGAGGAGGCGACCCGGCGGGCGCGCGCCGCCTGACCCGCGGCTCGGCTCCCACGTCCCGGCGACTCGCGGCCCTGGCGGCCCTGCTCGCCGGCTTCGGGCTCGCGGGAAGCTTGGCGGCCTGTCGGCAGGAACGCGCGGAGAGGACCTCTCCGGATCTGGCCCGGGTTTCCCGGCCGGCCGCGGCGAGCCCGGACTCGGGCTATCCCTTCCGGCGCGAGGAGCGGGCCGCCGTGGACGCATTCCTGCGCACGAACCCTGATCTTCGCGTGGCGACCGACGGCGATCGCCGCTCCTCGGAGTCGACCGACTACCGGAAGCTCTACGGCGTCTACCACCCCTACTTCCTCCGCGGGGACGTCAACGACGACGGAATCCTCGACTTCGTCCTCGCCTTCGTGAGGCGCGACTCGGACGGGGATTCGCCGTGGTTCTCGATCGTGGTCTTCACCGGAAAGGAGCACTCGGGGTTCGCGCCGGGGACGTTCCTCGAGCGCGACGTCTCGCTTGCGGACGGGGACCTCGCCGTGGACCGCGACTCGATCGTGATCACTCCGGATTTGGACGAAGAGGGGAGCGTCCGCCGGTACCGGTGGGATCCGATCCGCCGGTCCTACGTGTTCGTCCGCGACGAGACCGGGGAAGAGGAGCGCATGCCGGCCGCGCAGACGTAAGACCCAAGTCCCGAGTCAGAAGGCGGGCGCAGGTCCGCGGGACCTGTCCCCGCGACGAGTAGAGTGCGCCCGATGCGCGCGGTCTCGGTCGCTCTGCCGCTCCCGATCCGGAAGAACTTCACGTACCGAGTGCCGGAAACGCTTCCCATGCCCGCTCCCGGCACGCGCGTTCGGGTCCCGTTCGGAGAACGGGTCCTGACGGGAGTCGTCGTATCGAACGGAACAACCGGAGAGGAAGGCGGCTCGCTGCGGGACGTGCTCGAAGTGCTGGACGACCTTCCGGTGTGTCCGCCCGAGATGCTGGAGACCGCGGCGAAAGTCGCCCACCGATTCTTCGCGGCGCAAGGCGAGATCTTCAAGAGCGCGCTGCCAGCCCGGCTCCCGGCGACTGGATCGGTTCGATACCGGATCACCGAGAAGGGCGCTCTCGCTGCGGCGCGGGCGGATCCGGACGTGCGCCCGCTTCTCGAAGCGCTCGCGGACGGACGCGTCGCTCGGTTGGCCGAACTGCCGCAGCAAGCGCGTCCCCGGCGCGAAACCGTGCGGGCGCTCGAGGAGAAGGGGTGGATCCGCGCGGTCTCCCGCGAGCGCGTGAAGACCCGCCGGCCGGTTCTCGCCTACCTCCCGAGCCGCGTCGATCCCGCGGAGCGCGAAAGGATACTCGGCCGCAGCCGGCGCGGCCGGGAGGCGATCGCCTGGCTCGAAGCGCTGGGGCGGCCGGCGACCGCGGCGGAAATCCGGCTCGCCACCGGCGCCGGGCCCTCGGTCGCGCGGGCGCTCGCGCAAAAGGGGCTCCTCCTCACCTTCGAGCAGCTCGAAAAAGACGAACCGTCGCTCTCGGCGCCCGCTCTCCACCGCCTGCCGGAGCTCGTTCTAACTGGAGAGCAGTCGCGGGCGCTCGAGACGATCCGATCGGCAATTCGAGAGCGCCGTTACCTTCCGGCGCTCCTCCAGGGGGTGACGGGCAGCGGCAAGACGGAAATCTACCTGCGGGCGATCGCCGCCGCCCGGGACCTCGGCCGGGGCGCCGTGTGGCTCGTTCCCGAGATCGCGTTGACGCCGGTGTTCGCGAGGCAGCTCACCCGGCAGTTCGGCGAGCGCGCCGCCGTGCTCCACTCGGCGCTCTCGGAAGGCGAGCGCGCACGGGCGTGGGATCGCGTGCGCGCGGGCGACGCGCCGATCGTGATCGGCCCCCGATCCGCCGCGTTCGCGCCCGTGGCGGATCCGGGACTCTTCGTGGTCGACGAGGAGCACGACTCCTCGTACAAGCAACGCGAGAACCCGCGTTACGACGCGCGGGAAGTCGCGGCCATTCGCGCGAAGGCCAACGGGGCCGCGCTCGTCATGGGGTCGGCGACGCCGTCGATGGAGGCGTATCACGCGGCGCGGACCGGCCGGATGGCATTGCTCGTTCTGACGGCGCGGGTCGAGTCGCGGCCGCTGCCTCAGGTGGCGATCGTCGACCTTCGCCGGGAAAAGTCGAGCCCGGAGGAGAAGGGTGTCCCGCTCTTCTCCGCACCGCTCCTCGAGCGCCTGCGGGAGACGTTCGGCCGCGGCGAGCAGGCGATCCTCCTTCAGCCGCGCCGCGGTTTCGCTCCGTTTCTCCTGTGCCGCGAGTGCGGCTTCGACTTTCGCTGCTCCCGCTGCAGCGTCTCGCGAACCGTGCACGACCGCGGACGGCGGCTCGTCTGCCACTACTGCGGCGAGAGGGTCCCGCGGCCGGAACGTTGTCCGGAGTGCGGCGGCTCTCTTCTCGAGGCAATCGGGGCGGGCACAGAGCGCGTCGCGGAGCGTTTCGCGGAGCTCTTCCCCGACGTGCCCTGGACGATCCTCGACCGGGACGCGGCGCGCCGCCGCGGGGTCGAGGCGGTCGTCGACGACGTCCTTTCCGGCCGCGCTCGCTGCCTGATCGGAACCCAGATGGTCGCCAAGGGGCACGACTTCCCCAACGTGACCGCCGTCGGAGTCCTCTCCGCCGACTCGATCCTGAACTTCCCGGACTTTCGAGCGGCGGAGAAGACCTTCCAGCTCCTCTCTCAGGTGGCGGGGCGCGCCGGTCGAGGAGACGTGCCCGGCACGGTCCACGTCCAGACGTTTCACCCGGGTCATCCCGCGATCCTCCGCGCCGCGGCCCATGACGTGGACGGGTTCGCGGGCCACGAGCTCGAGTTCCGCCGCACGTTCTTCTATCCGCCGTTCGCCGAGCTGGCGGCGGTCCTCGTTTCTTCACCGAACCGGGAAAGAGCCGAGGAAGTCGGCAAAGAGACCGGCCGCACACTCGCCGCTGCCGCCCGCGGAAAGCCGGTGCGAATCTCCGGCCCGGCGCCGGCGCCGATCGAGCGGCTGCAGGGGAGATGGCGGTTCCAGATCCTCCTGCGTGCTCCCGACCGCGCCGCCATCCTATCGCTCTTGGAAGAGTCGATCCGGGAACGGCCTCCTTCCGGCGTGCAGGTCGCGGTCGACGTCGACCCGCAGGATCTCATGTAAGACTGGGGACCCAAGGGGAGTCCAGCCGCTACAATCCAACGAAATGAACGGCGAAGACGGGCAGTTCGAAGAGCCGATCCTGCGCCTGCGGCGGCGGATCGAAGAGCTCGCGGCGCTCCCCGACGACGCCGCCCACCGCAAGGAGATCGAGCGTCTGCGCGAGAAGTTGGAGCGCGTTTCGAGGGAGATCTATGCGAGCCTGACGCCCTGGCAGAAGACGCTGGTTGCCCGGCATCCGGCCCGTCCCTACACCCTCGACTACATCGGAGCGCTCATGACGGACTTCGTCGAGCTCCACGGGGATCGCAATTTCGCCGACGACCCCGCGGTCGTGGCCGGCGTCGCGCGGTTTCGCGGGCGGCCGGTCGCCGTCGTCGGCCATCAGAAGGGGCGGGACACGAAGGAAAAAATCCGGAGAAACTTTGGGATGCCGCGTCCGGAAGGCTTCCGAAAGGCGCTCCGGGTGATGCGCCTCGCCGACAAATTCGACCGGCCCATCCTCTCGTTCGTGGACACCGCGGGCGCGTATCCCGGCATCGACGCCGAAGAGCGCGGGCAGGCGGAGGCGATCGCCGTCAACCTGCGCACGATGGCGAGCTTCCGCGTGCCGATCATCGTCATCGTCACGGGAGAGGGGGGTTCCGGCGGAGCTCTCGCGCTCAGTCTCGGCGACCGGATCCTGATGCTGGAGCACGCGATCTATTCGGTCATCTCGCCGGAAGGCTGCGCGGCCATCCTCTGGAAGGACGCTTCGCGCAAGAAGGAGGCGGCGGAAGCTCTTCGCCTGACGGCGGGGGACCTGAAGGAGTTCGACATCATCGACGAGATCATCCCGGAGCCGCCGGGCGGGGCGCACGCGGACCCGACCGGCGCGACCGCGGCGGTGGGGGAGGCGATCGAGCGCCACTTGAAGGACGTGTCCGACCTGACTCGCGAGGAGCGACGCGAGCGCCGGTATCGCAAGTTTCGGGCGATGGGACGGCACGAGGAGCAGCCGAGCGGGTAGTTCGATCGGGGGACTCCATTTGTCCCACCATTCGGAGATCCTCAGGACATGGAACCGATTTCCACCGTGACCGCCGGCCTCTTCCCGACGCTCGAAGCGGCTCGTCCGACCGACCCGGCCGACGTCCTGGCCCGGCAGGCCGGAGTTCCGCGCGTCATCGCCGGTCTGCTCTCCTCGCGAGGCATCGCGACCGCGGAGGAGGCGGATCGCTTCTTTTGCCCGGACGAGTCGCAGATCCACGACCCCTTCCTGCTGTTCGGAATGGACGAGGCCGCCCGCGTTCTCCTGTCGGCGGCGCGAGGCGGGCGGCGTGTCGTCGTCTTCGGTGACTACGACGTCGACGGGGTGACGGCGGTGGCGCAGCTGAAGGCGGCGCTCTCCCGGGTCGGCGCGCCCGCCGTGGCGTTCATTCCCCATCGGTTGAAGGACGGATACGGTCTGCGCCCCGACACGGTGCGGCGCGTCCTCGCCGAGCTCTCGCCGTCGGTGATCGTCACGGTCGACTGCGGGATCACGGCAGCGGAAGGCGTCGCGTGCGCCCGCGAAGCCGGCGTCCAAGTGGTGGTGACCGACCACCATCTCGTGCCCGAAAAGCTCCCGGAAGGCGCGGTGGTCGTCAACCCGAGACAGCCGGGCTGTCCCTATCCGTACAAGGAGCTCTCGGGCTCCGGGATCGCCTTCAAGCTCGCCGAAGCGATCGCCCGGAGCGCCGGGGTCGGACTTTCCCGGGAGTCGCTCCTGCGAGCGGCCTGCCTCGGCACGATCGCCGACATCGTGCCGCTGACCGGCGAGAATCGCGCGATCGCGGCGCTCGGCCTCGCGGCGCTGGCGCGCCCGCGCGCGCCCGGGCTCGCCGCTCTGCTCGAAGCCTGCGGAATCGAGCCGGGGCGGGCGCCCACGTCCGAGGAGGTCGCCTTCCGAATCGCGCCGCGATTGAACGCCGCCGGACGACTCGACACGGCCGAGCGCGCGCTGGCGCTGTTCGAGGAGCGGGATCCCGCCCGGGGCGCCGAGATCGCCCGCGAGCTCTGCGCCGAGAACGCCCTGCGCCAGGCGATCGAGCGCCGCGTCTTCGCGGAGGCGAGGGAGCGGATCGCGAAATCCTTCGATCCCGACCGCGACGTGTTGCTGGTCGAAGCCGATCCGTCCTGGCACCGGGGCGTGCTCGGAATCGCCGCTTCCCGGCTCGCACGGGAATACAACCGCCCGGTTCTCCTCTTCGCCCTCGAAGGAGAGCGGGCGCACGGCTCGGGAAGGAGCATCCCGGGCGTGTCGCTCCACGCCACGTTGAAAGATCTCCGTCACCGCTTCCTGGATTTCGGCGGGCACGACCAGGCCGTCGGCGGCACCCTCGCCTGCGACGGTTTCGCCGCATTTCGCGAGGAAGCGCGGCGGCTCTTCGCGGAGCGCGTGCCGCGGGAGCAACTCGTTCGCCGCGAGACCGCCGAAGTCGAGCTTCCACTCGAGGAAATCTCCGATGAGATCCTGGGACACCTCGGGCGCTTCGAGCCGCACGGCGCCGGCAATCCGCGACCCGTCTTTTCGTGCCGGGACGCGCGCGCCCCGGAGCGTTTCCGTCCGATCGGCGAGGCCGGCTGGCGGGGCCGGCTCGAGGGAGCGACGGCAAGCCTCGACGCCGTTTGCTGGAGCGCCGCGACGCCGCTCGCGGAAGAGCGGGAGGGCGCCGATTCCTTCGCGCTTCACTACGGCATCTCCCGGAGCGCCTGGAGCGGGCGACTCGAGATCGAAATCGTGCGGGCGTGGCCGGCGGGCGAGAGGACGTTCTCCGCGACGCTTTCTTCGACGCCGGCGGAGCTCGTGGTCGCTCCGTGAAGCTCCGGCGGCTCGAGGTCGGCATCCTCGTCTTCGGGGCGGCGTTTCTCGCGTTGATCGCCTTCTTCTTTCGATCCGGGCACGCGCCTGCCACGGGAGGCGGGCGCTTTGCGAGCGGCGGCCGTGAGAGCTCGGACGTTCCCGGTGCGCCGCAGGGCGGTCGACCCACGACGCTCCTCCAGGGATTCGACTACACCGAATCGGTCGGGGAGAAGCCGCTCTTCCGGATCCGATCGGAGCGCACGATCGGCTTCGGACCCGGCGCCGGGCTGCCCCCGAACTGGTACGCGCTCGAAAAAGTCTCGCTGACCCTCTACCCGGAGGCGGGGGCACCCGTGACAGTCCTGGCCGACCGCGCGCAGTACGACGATCGCACGAAGGCGGCCGTGCTGTCGGGGAACGTCCGCTGGGTCGAGTCGCAGGACGGCGCGCTCGGCGAGACCGAGAAGCTCGAGTTCGATCCGTCGAAGCGAACGTTGCGGGCGCCGACGAGCCTCCATTTCACACGGGGGACGTTCGACGTCCGCGCGGCGTCCGGCGCCTATGACGTGCGCAGCCGCAAGCTCACGCTCGCCGGCCCTATCCGCGGCACCGGGACGGGGCAGGGGAGCGGCGGCCTCTCTTCGATCGCGGGCGACTCCGGCGAGTACCGCCGCGAAGAGGCGGTCATCGAGCTCCAGGGCAACGTCTCCGCTCGATCGGCGAAAGGCGACACTCTCGCGTGCGGCCGGTTGCTGATGAGGCTTTCTCCGGAAAGCAATCGGCCCGAGTGGGCGAGAGCGTTTTCAAGAGTGAGAGGAACGCTCGCTCCCGCGGGCGCCGGCGCAGCCGCGCGGGCTTACTCTGCCGACGAGGCGGCGCTCCTTTTCGATTCTTCCGGAGAAGTCCGGTCGATTCATCTGATCGGCAACCCTGCCGCCGTGACGGAAGCGAACCGTCAGCTCGCCGCGCGCTCCGTGGATCTGGACATCGCGGGCGGCCGCCCGGTGTCGGCCCGCGCGAGCGGAGACGTAAAGCTTCGATCGGACCGCGGAAACGCCGAGGCCATGCGCGCGAGCGCTTCGTTCGCGGCGGGGGGGGACTTTCAGACCCTCGAGCTCGAGGGAGACGTCCACCTGGAGGGGGACGGCCGGACCGGACGCGCGAATCGCGTGGTGGACATTCCCGGCCGGGGGGTATGGTTGCTCACGGGCACTCCCGAAAAATCCGCGACCGTCGAAGAGCGCGGATCGCGGGTCTCGGCGTCGCGGATTGAGATCGACCGAATTCGAAAAACGCTCCGCGCGGAGGGAAATGCGCGCGCCGTCTTCGTCCCGTCGAAAGACCATCCGGCGGACGGCGCCGCGCTCCTCGGAGATCCGACGAAACCCACCTACGGCAAGGCCGAGCGAATCGTTCTCGATCGGGAGACGCATCTCGCTTCGCTCTCGGGAACCGCCAGCCTGTGGCAGGACTCCTCCTCGGTCTTCGCGGATGACATCACGTTGAACGACGTCGAGAAGAGCGCGGCCGCCGTCGGCAAGGTTCGCGCGGTTTTGACGCGCGCGCCGGCCCTCGGCGCAAAAGGAAGCGTGCGCGAGGAGCCGACGGTCGTCACCGCGCGCCGACTTCTGTATCGGGAGAGCGAGTCGAGCGCCGTCTTCGAAGACGGCGTGACGGTCACGCGGGGCGCCTGGCGCGCGTCGGGAGACCGGGGGGTCGCCTTCTTCACGAAGGACAGGAAGCTCGAGCGCATCGAGCTCTCCGGCGGGGTCGCGCTCGCCGACCGGACGACCGGTCGAACCGGCGCCGCGGATCGGGCCGTCGACTATCCAAACGAGGGACGGACGGTCTTGAACGGCAGCCCGGCGCGGGTCTCCGACGCCGAAGGCAACCGCGTCGCCGGTTCCACGCTGACAATCACCGGCCGGGGCAAGAACGTCGAGGTGACGGCCCCGGAAGGCGGCCGGACCGAAACGATCCACAAGACCAAATCGAACTGAGGACGGCTCGCTGCTTTCCGCTGCGACGATCCACTATCCTTGGTCCGTGGCAGAGAGTCGAGAAGAAGCGCGGCCTCTTCCCTCCGATGCCGCCACGGCCATCCGCCGCGGGGAAGAGCGACCTCTCCTCGTTGCGGAAGGGCTGGTCAAGTCCTACTCCGGGCGCACCGTCGTCTCCGGCGTGTCGCTCGAGGTCGCCGCTGCGGAAATCGTCGGGCTTCTCGGTCCCAATGGCGCGGGAAAGACGACGACTTTCTCGATCGTGGTCGGGCTGGTCGAGCCGGACGCCGGGACCGTCCGGCTGGGCGATCGCGACCTGACCGGCCTGCCGATGTATCGCCGCGCCCGCGCCGGGATCTCGTACCTGCCGCAGGAGCCGTCCGTCTTCCGCAAGATGACCGTCGAGCAGAATCTCCTGGCGATTTTGGAGACGCTCGATCTGCCGCACTCGGCGCGGCAGGAACGGGCCGACGAGCTTCTTGCCGAGTTCGGCCTCGAGGGGGTGCGCGACCACCGCGCCTACACGCTGTCGGGGGGAGAGCGGCGCCGCGTCGAGATCGCCCGCAGCCTCGTCGTTTCCCCCTACTTCCTCCTGCTCGACGAACCCTTCGCGGGGATCGACCCGATCGCCGTGCTCGACATCCAGTCGATCGTGCGCCGTCTGGCGTCCTCCGGCATCGGAGTACTCGTCACGGACCACAACGTCCGCGAGACTTTGTCCATCGTCGACCGCGCTTATATAATCAACGCCGGCGAGATTTTGCGGGCTGGCACGCCGCTTGCCTTGTCGAATGACGCCGTCGTAAAAAAGATCTATCTGGGGGAGGCGTTTCAACTCCGGTAGGCGAATTCATCTCCGATGGCTCTAGAGCAAAAGCTCAACCTCAGACTCTCCCAGCGGCTGGTCATGACGCCGTCGCTGCAGCAGGCGATCAAGCTGCTGCAGATGTCGAAGCTCGAGCTTCAGGACGTCCTGACGCAGGAGATCGTCGAGAACCCGCTGCTCGAGGAAGAAGAAGAGGCGGCCGCCGCCGAGCAGCCGACCGAGGCCGAGGTCGAAGCGGAAGCCTCCGCAGCCAAGGAAGCGGACGCGGAACCTGCTCCGGCTTCACCCGACGTCGCGGAGACGCCCGTCGAGAAGGAGCGGGACTCTTTCGACGAGATCGATTTCGATTCCTACTTCGAGGATTACTTGGACAGCGCCTACAACCCGCGGCAGTACGAGGACACCGAGCAGGTCCCTCTCGAGAACACGCTCTCGCGGCCCCAGGGATTGCCGGAGCACCTGAACTGGCAGCTCTCGATGTCCGACGCTCCGGCCGCCATCCGAGAGCTCGCGCAATACCTGGTCGGCAACATCGACGAGGACGGATACCTCCGCGTGTCCCGCGACGAGATCCACGCGGCCGGCTTCACGGAAGAGAAGGACGTCGAGGCCGCGCTCGCTCTGGTCCGCTCGTTCGATCCTCCCGGGGTCGGAGCGTTCGACCTGCCCGACTGCCTGATGCTCCAGCTCCGAGCGATCGGAATCGAGAACCCTTTGATCGAGAAAGTCATCAACGAACATTGGTCGGAGTTCCTGAACCGACAGTTCGCGCAGCTCGCCCGGTCGTTGAACGTCGGCCTTTCGCAGCTGCAGGCGGTCTTCGAGATCATCAAGAACCTCGAGCCGAAACCGGGCCGCAAGTATTCCGACGAACGCACGATCTACGTCGAGCCCGACGTCGCGGTTCGCAAGATCGGAGACGAGTACGTCATCCAGTTGAACGAAGACGGACTACCGAAGCTTCGCATCTCCGCTGCCTACCGCCGAATGCTTCGCGGCGGCAACGGAGCGATCGGCGAGGAAGCGGCCACATACCTGAAGGAGAAGATGCGCTCGGCGGTGTGGCTCATCAAGAGCCTGGATCAGCGCCAGCGGACGATCTACAAAGTCGCCGACTCGATCGTGCGCCATCAGCGGGAGTTTCTCGAGAACGGCATCGAGCACCTTCGGCCGCTCGTTTTGCGGGACGTCGCGAACGACATCGGGATGCACGAGTCGACGGTCTCGCGCGTGGTCTCCAACAAGTACATCCACACGCCGCGCGGACTCTTTCCGATGAAGTATTTCTTCCACAGCGGCATCGACTCGACCCAGGGCAGCGAGGTGTCGTCGCTCTCGATCAAGAGCAAGATCGCGAAGATCGTCTCCGAGGAGGACACCGACCGTCCCCACTCGGACGCGCGGATCATGCAGAAGCTTCGCGCGGAGGGGATCCAGATCGCCCGGCGGACCGTCGCGAAGTATCGAGAAGAGCTGCGGATCCCCTCCTCGTCGCAACGCAAGCAGAGTTTTTGATCCGTCCGGAATCCGGACTTGACGGAGGGCTGATGGCCGTCGAATGCACAGGTCGCAACGTCGAAGTGACCCCGTCGTTGCGGAATCTGGCTCGCGAGCGAGCGGAGCGCCTGGAGCGCCACCTCGGCGGTCCCGCCAACGTGCGTGTGGTGCTGTCCCACGAGCGGCACCGATTCGGCGCGGAGATCATCGCCACCCACCGACGGCGACGCTGGAACGCGCACGAGTACACGGCTGACCCGCGGGCCGCGGTCGCGCTCGCCTTTGAGAAGATCGACGCGCAGGCCAAGAAGGATCTCGAGAAGCGGCGGGATCGCAAGAACCGGGCCTCGCCGAGACTGCTCCCTCCCGAGGAGCCGGCGGCGCCGGCGGGCGGCGCGGGAAAGAAGGGGGCGCGTGCGGCCGCGCCGGAGCGGCGGATCGTCCGTTCCGGCCGCCTCGCCGTCAAGCCGATGAGCGCCGAGGAAGCGGCGCTGCGCATCGAAAGCTCGGAGGAAGAATTCGTCGTCTTCCGAGACTCCGGAACCGAAAAGATTTCCGTCCTGTACAGGCGCCGCGACGGCAACTTCGGCCTGATCGAATGCTGATGCACGCGCGGTCGCACGCCCGGGGGTCACTCCCGGGATGAATCCGACCGAGGTCGGCTTCTTTGGCAGCCTCGTCGACGAGAAGCGGATCTTTCCCGACCTCGCGGGCGGGACGGTCGAGGAGGTCCTCGCCGAGATGGCGGCCGGGCTGGCTCGAGCCGGTGTCGTCAAGGACGGCGAAGACGTCGCGCGCCGGCTCGTCGAGCGGGAGCGGATGGGATCGACAGGGCTCGGAGACGGGCTCGCGATCCCGCACTGCAAGCTAAAGGAGCTCTCGCAAGTCGTTCTCGCCGTTGGCGTGTCCTGCCGCGGGATCGACTTCCTCGCGTCGGATGGAGTGCCGGTCACGCTCGTCTTCCTCGTGCTCTCTCCCGCCGACGCGCCGGCGCTTCACCTCCAGGCCCTCGCGAGGATTTCCCGTGTGATCCGACTGCCGGGGATCGCGGAAGACCTGAGGAGAAAGGCGACTGCCGGAGAGATCGCGGCGGTCCTGAAGGAAGCCGAAGGCCGTCTGGCCGTGCCGGTGTGACCGGGGACTGGCCCCGCCCGGGACGCGTTCGGGCGTATCCTCCTTCCCGGACTCTCGATGAGAATCCCATGACCCAGCTCACGGCCGACGTCCTCCGTTCTCCCGCGCTCGCCGATCTCTCCTTCGACATCGTGGCGGGGGAAACCGGCTTCGACCGGCCGATCTCGTGGGGGCGCATCCAGCGCCCCGGCCTCGCGCTCGCGGGTTTCCTCTCCTTCATCAAGCCGGGCCGAATTCAGGTCCTGGGGGAGAGCGAGCTGAACTATCTCGAGACGATGCCGTTCGAACTCCGCCGCGATCGCATCGCGATGATCTGCGCCCTGCCGGTTTCGGCCTTCGTGGTCACCAAGGGGCAGGAGGCGCCCGAAGAGCTCGTGCGCGAGTGCCGGACCCGCCGGATTCCGCTCCTCGTGTCGCCGGAGACGACCTCGGTGGTCATCCAGTCGATCACGCGGATTCTCGAAGACGAGCTCGCTCCCATGACGACCCTGCACGGCGTCCTCGTCGATGTCTACGGCATGGGAGTTCTCCTCCTGGGCGAGTCGGGCATCGGGAAGAGCGAGTCCGCGCTCGACCTGATCCAGCGCGGCCACCGGCTCGTCGCCGACGACGTCGTCGAGATCCGGAAATACCCGAACGGATCTCTCGTGGGGAGGGCAGCGGACATGCTGCGCTACCACATGGAGCTGCGAGGCATCGGGATCATCAACATCAAGCATCTCTTCGGCGTCTCCGCCGTGCGCTCGTCCAAGTCGATCGAGCTCGTGATCGAGCTCGAGCGGTGGGACCCGACGAAGTCCTACGACCGGCTCGGGCTCGACGGAGAGACGTACTCGATCCTCGACCGCGCGCGCCCGTTCTTGAAGCTTCCGGTCGCATCCGGCCGCAATATCGCTCTCTTGATCGAGATCGCCGCGCGCAACGAGCTCCTGAAGACGCAGGGATACGACGCCGCCAAGGAGTTCGCGCTCAAGGTCGACGAACAAATCGCCCGCAACGCGCTCTCGTCGCCCGGGCTGAAGCGCGCTTGAGCGCCTCGCGGAGGCGGCCGAAAGAGAAGCGCGCAGCGGGGCGAGTGGTCACTGCGACGCCGAAGTCTGCCCCGAAGCGCGCTGCCGCCGCGCCGGCGGTGCCCGAAAGCCTCGTGATCGTCACGGGCCTCTCCGGCTCCGGGAAGAGCTACGTCTTCAAGTGCCTCGAGGACATGGGCTACTTCTGCGTCGACAACCTGCCGCTGCCGTTGATCGAGCCGCTCCTCTCGCAGGTCACCGCGCCGCGGGTCGGGATCATCTTAGACGTTCGCAATCCCGACTTCGCCTCGCGCTTCCCGCCAATCCTCGCGCGCGTCCGCGAGCGCGTTCCGTCGACGCGCCTGGTCTTCTTAGACGCGAGCGAAGAGGCCCTGATCCGGCGCTTCTCGGAAACGCGCCGGCCGCACCCGCTCTCCGTCGATCGGCCGCTCCTGACCGCCTTGCGCAGCGAACGCGAGCTCCTCGAAGACGTCCGGGCGCTCGCCGACGTCGTGGTGGACACTTCCGCGATGACGGTCCACGAGCTGCGCTCCTTCATGCAGAAGACCTTCGTGGGCGACGAGACCTCGGCGCGGATGGTCGTTTCGGCGACCTCCTTCGGCTATAAGTTCGGGGTTCCTCACGACGTGGACCTGATCTTCGACGTCCGGTTCCTTGCGAACCCGCATTTCGTGCCGGAGTTGAAGCCGAAGGTGGGCACGGACCCCGCCGTCGCCGCCTACATCGAACAGGATCCGCAGACCGCGGAGTTCCTCGAAAGGCTCGCCGGCTTCCTCGACTATCTGCTTCCTCTCTACGAGCGCGAGCACAAGAGCTATCTCTCGATCGGCATCGGCTGCACCGGCGGCAAACACCGCTCGGTGTACGTCGCCGAAGAGCTCGCGAAGAAATTGAAGGCGCGTGGGCTCCCGGTGAAGGTCTCGCACCGCGACGCGACGCGCGAATGAGGAGATAATTTCCGGGATGGCGGGAAGCGGGGCGGGCGGATGATCGGGATCCTGCTGGTCACCCATGGCGGGCTCGCCGAGGAGCTAAAGGCCGCGGCGCTCACGATCCAGCCCGACATCGAGCAGATTGTCGCGGTCGCCCTCGACTGGAACCAGGTCGGCGACGACGCGAGCCGCCGCATCGCCGAGGGGCTCGAGGACGCGGACCGGGGAGAGGGCGCGGTCATCCTGACCGACATGTTCGGCGGAACGCCGACAAACCTGACGCTGCCGTTCCTGAAGCGTGACCGGGTCGAGATCGTGACCGGCGTGAATCTTCCGATGCTTCTGAAGTGCGCAGCGCTCCAGAAGAGCGGCAAGCCGGTCGTCGAGATCGCGCACGTCGCGAAGGACCGGGGACAGCGCTCGATCTACGTTGCCTCAGATCTGCTCGCCGACGAAGTCGTTTCGGCGGCGGCGGCGGAAAACGAGGAGGTCCGATGATCGAGCGGGATCTGGCGATCCGCAACCGGCTCGGGCTCCACGCCCGGGCGGCGGCCAAGTTCGTCCAGACCGCGAGCCGCTTCAAGTCCGATGTCAAGATCCGCAAGAACGGGGAGGAAGTCGACGGTAAGAGCATCCTCGGCCTGCTCCTTCTCGCCGCGTCGCAGGGGACGCAGATCACCTTGGCGGTCTCCGGTGAGGACGAAGATGCCGCGTTCGCCGCGGTTGAAGACCTGATCGTCCGGAGCTTCGACGAGGACCAATGAGCCGGGGCGAAGGTTTCCGGAAACGGTAACCTCGAGCCGGCTTCGGACACCGATGCTTCAGGGTCTTCCGGTCTCTCCCGGCATCGCGGTCGGCCGCGCCGTGATCGTGCGCTTCGGAGGCCTGGCCGCCTTTCGCCGGGCGGTCGCGCCCGAAGAGTTCGACGAGGAAGAGAAACGCCTGCGCCGCGCCTCGCGGCTGGCGGCCGAAGAGTTTCGGCGACACTCGGGCGAGGCGGCCGGTGACATCGGCGTCGAGCTCGCGGCGATCCTCGAAGCGCACGGCTTGATCGCGTCGGACGAGACCTATCTCGCCGCGATCTTCGAGCGGATCCAGCGCGATCACGTCAACGCGGAGTGGGCGCTCGCGGAGGTCACGCAAGAGCTCGGCCAGCGCTTCGAGACGGCCGACTCCGACGCCATGCGCGAGCGCGCCGCCGACATCCACGACGTCGCCCGCGAAATCGCCCGGCAGCTGACCGGCGGCGACGCCCTGCTGCCGTCCGAGCTGCCGCGCGGGTCCATCCTCGTCGCCGACGAGATCTCACCGGTCGACGCCTCCCGACTCGATCCCCGCCGGGTCCGCGCCCTGGCGCTCGAGCGGGGAGGACCCACGTCGCACGCCACGATCATCGCCCGCTCCTTCGGATTGCCTGCGGTCGTCGGCATCGATGGGCTCTGCGAAGCGGTCTCGCCGGAACGGCCGATCGTGGTGGACGGCGACCGGGGGACTGTCGATCCGAGCCCTTCCAAGGAGCGTCTCCGGCGCAGCCTCCTGCGCGTGCGGGAATCGCGTGAGAAAACGCGCCGCCTCCGCGCCCGCACGGCGCGGGCCGCGACGACGCGGGATGGCGTCCGGATCGTCGTCCGGGCGAACCTCGAACTCGCCGAGGAGATCGGCGCGCTCGACCGGTTTCACGCCGAGGGAGTCGGGCTCTTTCGCTCCGAGTTTCTCTACCTGAGGGCAGCGCCCGAATCGCCGGGAGTCGAGGAGCAGCGCGAGATCTACGAAGCCCTTCTCGCATCCGCCGCGCCGCATCCGGTCGTGGTCCGGACTTACGACCTGGGCGGAGAGAAAGGCATTGGTCCGGCGCGCGGCGAGAATCCCGCGCTCGGCATGCGTGGCCTGCGTTATTGCCTCGCCCACCCCGAGCTCTTCGACGCGCAGCTCGACGCGTTGTGTCTCGCTTCCCGAAAAGGGCCGCTCTCGATCCTGCTGCCGATGGTGACTTCGCTCTCCGAGATCGAGGAGGCGCGAAAAGCGCTCGAGCGGGCAGCGCGCCGCGCCGGGCTCTCGCAAGCGCCGCCGCTCGGAGTGATGGTGGAGGTGCCGTCGGCCGCCCTTCTGGCAGAACGCCTCGCGCCGGCGATCGATTTTTTCTCGATCGGAACGAACGACCTCGCGCAGTACGCTCTCGCCGTGGATCGATCCAACCCGGACGTCGCCGCGCTCTACCGGCCGCTCCATCCGGCGATTCTCCGGATGCTCCGATCGGTCGTCGATGCCGGGCGCGCCCACGGGCGGCCGGTGGCGGTCTGCGGCGAGCTCGCCGCCGATCCGATCGGGATCGCGGTTCTGGTGGGGCTCGGGATCCGGGAGGTCTCGGTCACGCCCGTCGCGATCGCCGGAGTCAAGGATTCCCTCTCCGCCATCGATTCGGCGCGGGTACGGGCTCTGGCCGAGAAGGCGCTCGACGCCGCCGAGGCTTCGGAGGTGGAAAAACTGATGCGAGGTCGACCGTGAGAACCGTGCCGAAACCGTGGGGAAACGAGCTGATTTTCGCCGAAAATGAACGCTACGCCGGAAAAATCCTCCATCTGGAGCCGGGCCACTCGCTCTCCCTCCAGTACCATGAAAGAAAGGACGAGACCTTCTACGTTCTCCGAGGTGAGGTGCACCTTTCCGTCGAGGTCGATGGCGAAATGAAGGAGATGCGGCTCCTGGAGGGAAGTGTCTACCGAATCCGCCCCGGTGTGCGTCACCGCATGCGCGCCGAGGCCGCCTGCGACCTGATCGAAGTGTCCTCGCCGGAGTTGGACGACGTCGTCCGGCTCGAGGACGCCTACGGCCGCGCCGGCACGACCGCCCCGTGACGCCCGGTCGCGCGACCATGGTCACTTTCCCCGGCGGAAGCCGACGCGCTCTTCTTGCCGTGCTCGCGGCAGCTCTCTTGACGGTGGCCGCCGCTCCGCAGCCGACTCCTACTCCCACGCCCCGATTGACCGGTGGGTTCGGCAAGGCGCCGGTGTCGGGCCGCGCCCGGCGGGAGGGCGAAAAAAAGGGCGTGCGGATCACCAACGACTCTCTCGTTACCGATCCCGGCAAAGGCAAGCTGACGACGTCGCGTATCCAACCCTCTCCGACGCCGGGAGCAAAAGAAGAGACGGGCAAACGGCCGGCGAACGCGTCCACCCGCACTCCAACCGGACCCGCAGCGGGTGAGTCGGCCGAGGGCGGGGAAGAATACTGGCGGGGAGAGGCGCGTCGGTTGCGCGAACGGGTGGCGGCAATCAAGGAAACGATCGCGCGGCTCGAGGCGGAGACGAAAAAGCTCGAGACCGACTTCTACTCCTGGGACGACGGCGCCTACCGGGACCGCGTGATCAAGCCGGCCTGGGACAAGGCGCGCGAGGAGCTCGCGACCGCGCGCCAGGATCTCCCGGTCGCCGAGAAGGAGCTCCAGGATCTTCCCGACCGCGCGCGCCGGGCCGGCGCCCTTCCCGGATGGCTGCGCGAATGAGCGAGCTGCCTTCCTACCGCGTCGAAACCTGGGGCTGCCAGATGAACGTCTTGGACGGCGAGCGGATGGCCGGCCAGCTCGACCGGCGGGGCTTCCGGGCGGCCGGAAAGGAAGAGTCTGCCGACGTCGTCATTTTGAACACCTGCGCGGTCCGGGAGAAAGCCGAAGCGAAGGTCTACAGCGCCCTCGGGGTGCTCGGGCGCCGCAAGCAGGACTTTCCGCAGCTCGTCATCGGCGTGACCGGTTGCGTCGCGCAGGTCGAGGGAAAGGAGATCCTGGAGCGGGCGCCCTGGGTGGACTTCGTCCTGGGCACCGGGAACGTGGAGCGCATCGGCGAGCTGGTCGAGCAGGTCCGGTCGGAGAGGCGACACGTGCTCTCGCTCGAGCTGCCGATCGAATCGCCGGTCTACCAGTTCCGGGAGATCTCGCGCGGCTCGGCGTTCCAGGCCTACGTCACGGTGATCGAAGGCTGCAGCCAGTTCTGCACGTTCTGCATCGTTCCCTTCACGCGGGGGCGCGAGCGCAGCCGCCGGTCCTCGGAGGTCTTCGAGGAGATCCGCTCGCTCGTCGCGCGCGGCTACAGCGAGGTGACGCTGCTCGGTCAGACGGTCAACGCCTACCGGGATCCCGAGGAAGGGATCGGCTTCGGGGAACTCCTCTCCAAAGCGGCGCGGATCCCGGGCGTGCGGCGCCTTCGCTTTCTGACCTCGCACCCGCGCTTCGTGAATAACGCCATGATCGAAGCGATCGCGGCCGGCGGAAACGTTGCGCCATTCCTGCACCTGCCCGCGCAGTCCGGCTCAGACCGCGTCCTGTACCGGATGAAGCGCCGCTACACGGCCTCCGAATATCTCGAGAAGATCGCCCGGGTGCGCACCGCGTTGCCGCAAATCGCCATCTCGTCGGACTTCATCGTCGGTTTTCCAGGCGAGACGGAAGACGACTTCGAGGCGACGCTCGCCCTCGTCCGCGCTGCGCGGTTCGCGAGCGTGTTTGCGTTCCGCTACTCCGCGCGCCCGGGGACCGCGGCGGCGCGGTGGGGGAGAGAGACGTTCGTCCCCGACGAGGTCGCGGCCGACCGGCTCGCCCGGCTTCTCGATCTCCAGACGGAGCTCCAGGCCGAGGTCAATCGCAGCCTCGTGGGCAGCGAGATCGAGGTGTTGGTCGAAGGCCCGGACAAGGACGGGCGGACCCGGGGGCGCACGCCTTGCAACCGCATCGCCCACGTGAGCGGAGACGGCGGGCTCTCGAAACCGGGGGACTACCTGCGGGTTCGAATCATCCGCGGGCTGCCCAACTCGCTTCTGGCGGAAGTCGCCGCGTAGAGAGGAGGACCGATGGTCAAGATGGAGATCAAAGGCCTGCTGATGGACCCCGTCTCCAATATGCCCGTGGTCGTCCTGCGGGACGCGGCAAACGGAGTCTTTCTGCCGATCTGGGTCGGGATCTTCGAGGCAAACGCGATCGCCCTTCAGATGGAGAAGATCACGACGCCACGGCCGATGACCCACGATCTCCTGAAGAACCTCTTGGGCGAGCTCGACGCGAAGGTCGAGAAGATCGTCATCAACGACCTCAAAGACAACACCTTCTTCGCCCGCATCCACCTCCTGCGCGGCGAGACCCGATGGAACGTCGACAGCCGCCCGAGCGACGCGATCGCGCTTGCGCTGCGCGTGGACGCCGAGATCTTCGTCGAGGAAGAAGTGCTCGAGAAGAGCAAGACTCTGCGACCCGACGGAGACGACACGGATCCCGAGCGCCTGAAGAAGTGGCTCGAGGAAGTCAACCCGGAGGAGCTCGGCAAGTACAGAATGTAGCCCAGGTTCCCGCTCTCACTTCTCTCACTCGCCACCGATCCCGTCGCGTGAATTCGAAAGCGGAGAGCTATACTGTTTTTCCGTGGTCATCTGCATCGCGAATCAAAAGGGAGGAGTCGGAAAAACCACCACCGCCATCAACCTCGCCGCCGCCCTCGCCCAGAAGGGAATGAAGACCCTTTTGATCGACCTCGATCCCCAGGCCAACAGCACGATGTCTTATGTCGACCGCCGGTCGGTCGAGAAATCCATGTTTGACGTCTTGACCGAGCCCGCCGTCAAGATGTCCCACGTCGTCGTGAAGTCGTCGATGAAGAACTTAGACGTCGCCCCCGCCCGGATTGCGCTCGCGAAGATCGAGTCGAAGCTTTTGGGTGAGATCGACGGTCATTTCCGCCTGCGGGACAAGCTGGACGGGGCCCGCAAGCGGTACGACGCGATCGTCATCGACACGCCCCCGACATTGGGGATGATCACGGTCAACGCAATGGTCGCGGCGACCCACATCCTGATCCCGATCCAGTCCTCGTACTTCGCGCTGGAGGGGACCGACGACCTCTTGGAAACGATCGACAAGATCAAGGCGCGGCCGAATCCGGCGCTGCGTCTCCTGGGGGTCCTGATCACGCTCCACGACCGGCGGACCGTGATCGCCAAGGACGTCTACGATCAGATCAGCGCCGTCTTCGGGGAGAAGCTCTTCAAGACCACCATTTCCAAGAGCGTTCGACTGGAAGAGAGCCCCGCGCACCGCGAGTCGATTTTTACGTTCTCGCCGCGCTCGAGCGGCGCGGCGGAGTACTACTCCCTATCCGAGGAGGTGCTCTCGCGTGTCTAGCCGAAGACGGGGCCTGCCCACGGAGGCGCGGATGCGTCACGACTCCCACTTCGTCGAGTCCCTCGCGGAGAGGTTCGGCGAGGCTCTCGGCCGGTTCATTCCGATCGAGGACATCGAGACGAACCCCGAGCAGCCCCGCACGAGCGTGGGAGACCTGCGGGAGCTCGTCAAGTCGATCGAAGCCAAGGGAGTGCTCGAGCCACTCCTCGTTCGCCCGATGCCCGAAGGCCGGTTCCGGATCATCGCGGGGGAGAGGAGGTTCCGCGCGGCTCTCGAGGCGGGCCTGGCCGAAGTCCCGTGCATCGAGCTCGACGTCGCGGACTCCGAGGTTCTCGAGATCGCCTTGATCGAGAACCTCCACCGCAAAGACCTCCATCCTTTCGAAGAAGCCGATGGTCTCGCCGGCCTGACCGTGAGGCACGGCTACACCCAGCAGCAGGTCGCCGATGCCATCGGCAAATCCCGCGTCTCGGTCACCGAAGCGATGTCGCTCCTCGACATCCCGGAGGAGCTCCGCGACGAATGTCGGCGCGCCGACATCGAGGCGAAGTCGGTGCTCCTGGAGATCGCGCGGCTGAAGGACCCTGAGAAGATGCGCGACGCGATCCGCCGGATCGGCTCCGGCTCGACACGGGACGACCTGCGCGCTCGGAAGAAGGAAGAGGCTCCGTCGCGGCGAGCGAAGCGCTTCTCGTTCGTCTACAAGCCGAAGGGGGGACCGTACAAGCTCGCCCTCTCCTTCGCGAAGTCGCGTGTCGAAAAGTCGGAACTCGTGCACGCGTTGAAAGAAGTGATCAAGCAGCTCGAAGCGGGGGAGATCAAGCTGCCGAAGAGGTAAAGGCCATGAGGTCGCTCGTGCCCCTGGCCCACGTCCGGAGCATCCCCGAATCGATCGCCTTCTACCGGAAGCTCGGCTTCGAGGTTGGCAACACGTTCTCTCCCCAGGGCTCGACCGACCCGATGTGGGCATGGCTCGAGTCGGAAGGCGGCGCGAGACTGATGCTGGCGCTCGCGGACGAGCCGGTCATCGCCGGCCAGCAGGCTGTCCTCTTCTATCTGTACTGCGACGAGGTTCCGGGCACGAGAGCGGCGCTCGAAAATTCCGGTGTTGCCGTCGGCCCGGTTAAGTACCCGTTCTACGCGCCTCGGGGAGAGTTCCGGGTCGAGGATCCGGACGGGTACGTTCTGATGATCACGCACATCTGAAGGAGGCGATATCCCGAATCGAGCAATCGGCTATCGCGAGGCGGATGGGCGAAGAGCTGCGGAACGAGAGGCGGGAGGCGGGGGTCAGCGAGCTTCTCGCGCCCGACGTGGCGGGATACCTGGAAGAAAGATCATCGTTTACATCGCGACGAGCGCCGACGGATTCATCGCTCGATCGGACGGTAGTGTCGAATGGCTGAATCGTCCGCGCAGGGCGGGTGACTACGGCATGTCCGCCTTCTTCAAATCGATCGACACGATCCTCTGGGGACGGAAGACCTACGAGGTCGCGCTCGGCTACACGCGCGGCCGCGGCGTCGGTTATGGCGCGCGCGTGAAAAACTACGTCTTCTCGCGACGTCCTCCGAAGTCCCGCACGCCCGACGTCGAGTTCGTCCGCGAGCCAATCCAAGCCTTCGCGAGGCGCCTACGGGCGGCGCCCGGGAAGAACATCTGGGTCATGGGCGGCGCCGGACTCATCGCATCTCTTCTCGACGCCGGCGAGATCGACGAGTTCATCGTCCACGTGGTACCCACGTTCATCGGAGAAGGAATTCCGCTCATCGCCCCCCGACGCCGGTTGGTTCCGTTGCGCCTCGTCTCCTCGCGCCGATTCGCCGACGGCGTCGTGCGACTGCGGTATGCCGTGAGTCCGGGAGGCAGGGCACAGCCTCGGAAGGGCGCGCGTGAGGGCCGGAAGAGGACCTGACGCCAGTTTCGGCGCCGGCACGATTCCATCTGACTTTACATAATCTATCTTATCGGACGCTGCATCCGGGGCGTTGGCCGGCCGGCCCGCTTGACTCCTCGGCATCCACCGCGGACGCTTCCCTCTCGATGAGGCTCATCTCGAGGTCGGTCCTGCGCGAGATCTGGCCGCCGTTCCTGCTCGGTTTCGCCGCCTACACGTTCATCCTCCTCGTCCGCACCATCTTCCTGATGGCGGATTTCTTCGTCCGGCGCAGCGCCTCGCTCTCCGAGGTCGCCTGGCTGGTGCTTCTCTCGATTCCCTGGATCGTCGTCCTGACTCTTCCGATGGCGTTCCTGCTCGGGGTCCTGATTGGGATCGGAAGGCTCTCCGGCGACTCCGAGCTCGTCGCGCTGCGGTCCTGCGGCGTGGGGCCGGGGGCTCTCTACCGCCCGACGCTCGGGGCGGCAGCCGTTCTGTCGGCCGGCGTCTTTCTCTTCTACAACCTCGTCCTGCCCCGGGCGAACGACGAGCTGACGAGGTCGATGGCGCGCCTCGCGGCGACGTCCGTCGTCAACCTCGTCGAGCCGCGCAGCTTCCGGGAGCCGCGCCCGGGGGTCACGCTGTTCTTCGACCGCATCGGCGCCGACGGCCGGTCCTTCGACGGGGTTTTCTTGAAGCTCGGCGAGGATGACGAGAGAAACAATCGTGTGATCGTCGCCCGCCGGGGAGCCCTGGCGCTCGACCAAGGCAGGCTGTGGCTCGATCTCTTCTCCTCGATCGTCCACGACGTCGACCCGGCGAACCCTTCGCGATACCGCACGAACCGCAACGAGTTCCAGCGGATCCTCTTCTCGGAGGACATCGAAGAGACCGTGCAGTCTCGAATCACCTACGAGAAGGGACTTCGCGCCCAGTCGCTGTCGGAGCTTCTCAAGATCGCCCGGCGCCTGCGCGGGGTCTCTCCCGAGAGGCGCCGGCTGGCGCTCGTCGAGATCCACAAGAAGTTCTCGATCCCGTTCGCGTGCTTCGCCTTCGCCTTCGTCGGCATCCCTCTCGCGGAGACGTTTCGCCGCGGCGGAAAAGGGAGTGGCTTCGCGATTTCACTCGCGATCTTAGTCGTGTACTACGTGCTGATCTCCAACGGCGAGTCGTGGGCGCAGGACGGCAGGATGAACGCGGCTCTCGCCATGTGGCTTCCCAACCTCGTCCTCGTCGGATTCGGTCTCGCGGCGAGCCGCCGCGCGGGGAGGGAGCGCGGACGCTGGACGCTCCGGCTCCGCCACCGCCGCGAGCAGCCCTCGACCGCCCCGGAAACCTCCCGCCGCGCTTGGTTCGGCGGGTTTTTGCGGTTTCCGGCTCTCCTCGACCGATACGTGCTCGGACGCTTTTTCTCGACGCTCCTGCTCGTTTTCGCGTCGGTGCTCCTTCTCTCGGTGATCGTGGACTACTCGGACAAAGCAGACGAGATCTTGACGAATCACCCGCCGGGATCCGTCGTCGCCGGCTACTACCAGGCATTTCTCTTTTCGATCGCAATGGATCTCGCCCCGTTTGCCGTTCTCATCGCGGCGCTCGTCAGCCTCGGGATTTTCTCAAAGAACAACGAGGACACGGCTTTCAAGGCGAGCGGCGTGTCGGCCCGCCGCCTCGGAGCGCCGATTTTCGTCGCGGCTGCCCTCGGCGCCGTTCTCGCCTTCTCGCTCGGCGAGTACGCTCTCCCGATTGCCAAGCAGAGGGAGATCCGCTATCGCAACCGGATCTCCGGACACCCGGCCGACTGGAAGCTCCGAACGCCGGCGGAGCGCAACTGGTATTACGCGCGGGACGGGCGGATCTGGCATCGCGAGGAAGGTGAGGGGGGGAGCGGCACGCTCGCCTTCCCGTCGATCTACCAGTTCGATTCGGCGTTCGAGCTCGTGCGGCGCACCGCGGCTCGCGAAGCGACGTGGGACGAGACATCCCGGACGTGGATCCTGCGCCAGGGCTGGACGCGCGAGTTCCGGGGCGGCGAGACACTCTCCTTTGCGACCTTTCTCGAAGAGCGGACGGTGGGTGACCCCCCGTCGGCGTTCTTCGCAGAACGCCGGTTACCGGAGGAAATGCGGTTCCGCGAGCTCCAGCGTTACACCCGAAGGCTTCGAAGGAGCGGATATCCCACCGCGGCCCTGGAGACCGCGCTGCAATCGAAGATCGCCGGGCCGTTGCTGCTCCCGGTTATGGCCCTCCTCGCGATCCCGTTTGCGTTCCGGATCGGCAGGCGCGGCGCTCTCGCCGGCATTGGCGTGGGGCTCGCACTGGGGATGGTGTTTCTGATCGCGAACGCCCTCTTCACGAAGCTGGGGGATGTCGGAGCACTCCCTCCCCCGCTCGCCGCATGGTCTCCTCACGTTCTGTTCTCGACGGCGGCCGCCTTCCTGCTCGTGCGCCTACGGACCTGATCGCGAGCGTAGAATCCGCGGAGTGACCCGGCGAAGCGCCTTTCTCGCGCTTCTCCTCGCAACCGCGCTCTGTCCGCGCGCGCTTTCCGAGACGATCTCGCTCTGGGGAGGAGGGGGCGCTGGGTCTCTCACCGCGAGGGCCGCGCGCGACGTCGAGGGCCACAAGTTCGGAGCTCTGGCCGTGTCGCTCTCCGGCGACCGCCTGCGAATCCGATACGTTCAAGGCTCTCTCGAGCGCGAGAAGGAACTGCCGCCCCGCGTCGGGGATGACGACGTGGATTACCTCGGCTTAGACGGAGTCCTGACCCAGAAGCTGACTTCCCTTCCGGTAGACGTTGCGATCGGGTTTGCGCGGTTCGAGGAAGCGTCCCCGCCGCGGACGGAAACCGGCCACCGGACTTTCGAGCACCGCTGGGGTCCGCACGCCTCCTTTCTGCGCGCCTTCCCCCTGTGGAAGCACGTCGCCGTCTGGACGGAGCTCGACGTCCACTACGCTCCCTACCGCGCGCGCCAGATCATCGCGGTCCTCGACGCTGGAATCGGCTTCCATCTCTGAAGCCTGCGCGGCGGGCGCGGAGGCGCTCGCTACGCGAGCGACTGACCGGACAGGCGTTCCAGGATCGATATCGGCGCTTTCTCGGGAAGGGCCATCGTCTCCTTCGAGATGATCATGGTCTGCTCGAGCGCCGACTGGCCGGAGAGCACGCCGTGGCTGACCATGTCGGTGTAGACGATCCACGTCGAGCCGGGAGGAAACGAGAACGGCTCTTGGCGTGCCTCTTCCTGGACTTCCTCGTTCTCCTTAAGGTAGTCGTGAAAGCGGAGCATGAACTCGTCGTACTTCGACCGGATGCCCTTGCGGAGCCCGACCGCGGCGAGCGCGCGAGCCACCACGCCGGGCGGCCGGATCGACGTCACATGCGGAAGGATTCCCGAGGCAACGGCGTACCTCTCGGCCAGCCGTTCGAACGTTCCTGCCGAAATCCACACCCGGGGCTTCTCGCGATGGACGTTCGTGAAGAAGCGCAGGATCCGATCGCCGCGGGTCGGGCGGCTCGGGAACGAGTCCACGTGGACGAGGTCGTTTCTCGCCTTCGCCGAGAGAGGCCGTCTCTCCTCCTCGAACGGCCGAAAGCTCGCGTAGTCGATCCGCCAGGCGGGCGCGTATCGGGGAAAGAGGCGGGCGAGGAAGGCGATCGCGTTATCCGAGTATTCCTCCAGCGCGGACGAGAGAGACGCCCGCTTTTCCGGCGGAATCCCGGACGCTCCCGTCAACCGCCGGCTCGCGGGGCGGTAGGCGATGTTCTTGTGGAAACGGGCTTCCCCGGGGTCGAGGCCGTTCAAAAGCTCGCGGCTGCCAATCGGAAAGGGCGGCTCGGGAAAGACGAGGATGTTCCCCGCCTCGAGATCGGCGGCGAGGTCTTCCCCCGGAAGGGGCGAACCCGGCGAGCAGGTCTGGAGCAGCGGACCTATGTGCCCTCCTCCCAGGAAGTCATGTACTGAAGCTGGCCCGCGGTCAAAACGTCGATCTCGATCCCCATCGAAGCGAGCTTCAACCGTGCGATCTCGCGGTCGATCTCTTCGGGCACCGGGTAGACCCGCTTCTCGAGGAGCCCGTGGCTCTTCACCACGAACTCGGCCGCCAGGGCCTGGTTCGCGAAGGACATGTCCATGACCGAGGCGGGGTGGCCCTCGGCGGCGGCGAGGTTGATCAGCCGCCCTTCCGCGAGCAAATGGATCCTCCGGCCGTCGGCGAGCGTGAACTCTTCGACGAACTCGCGCATGTGTCGCCGCGACCGGGCGAGCGCTTCGAGCGCCGGAATCTCGATCTCGACGTTGAAGTGGCCGGAGTTGCACACGACGGCGCCGTCCTTCATCACCCGGAAGTGCTCGTCGCGGAGCACCGATTTGTTGCCGGTCACCGTGACGAAGAGATCGCCGATGCGCGCCGCGTCTTGCATCGGCATGACCCGGTAGCCGTCCAGCGCCGCCTCGATCGCCTTCGTCGGATCGACTTCGGTGACGATGACGTGGCCCCCGAGGCCGCGGGCGCGCATCGCGACGCCGCGGCCGCACCATCCATATCCGGCCACCACGACGTTGGCGCCGGCGACGAGAAGATTCGTGGCGCGGACGATGCCGTCCATCGTCGACTGCCCCGTCCCGTACCGGTTGTCGAAGAAGTGCTTCGTCTTCGCCTCGTTGACCGCGACGACCGGGAACTTCAAGACGCCGGCGCGCTCCATCGCGCGCAACCGCACCACACCGGTCGTCGTCTCCTCCGTGCCGCCGAGCACGCCTTCCACAAGCGACGCGCGATCGCCTGCAGGCAGACCGCCGGCCCACTGCCGGATCACCGGGTCGACGTCGGAGTCCTTGCCGAGCGCCAGGAAGAGAAGGGACGAAACCAGATCCGCCCCGTCGTCCATCGTTATGTTCGGGCGGTGCGCGAGCGCGGCCCGGATGTGGTCGTAGTACGTCGCGTGGTCCTCCCCCTTGATGGCGTAGACCGCGATACCGGAGTCGGTGACGAGCGACGCGGCCGCGTCGTCCTGGGTCGAGAGCGGATTCGAGGCGCAAAGGAGAAGGTCCGCTCCTCCCGCCACGAGCGTGCGCGCGAGGTTCGCGGTCTCGGTCGTCACGTGGAGGCACGCCGACAACCGCATGCCCGCGAGAGGCTTCTCCTTCTCGAACCGCTCCCGGATCTGGCGGAGCACCGGCATGCTCGCCTCGGCCCACTCGATTCGGAGCTTTCCAGCCGGCGCGAGCGAGAGGTCCCGGACGTGGTGCCCGGTCCGGCTGGCGATCGCCGTCGTCATCGGGAGGCCGGCGCGGCCGCGTCCGCTTCGACGCCGGCGGCGCCGGCGAGTGCGCCCGCGCGATCGACCCGCTCCCAGGAGAACTCGGGCCGCCCGAAGTGTCCGAACGCCGCCGTCGCTTTGTAGATCGGCCGGCGAAGATCGAGTGTCTCGATGATCCCGCGGGGCGTCAGCCGGAAATGCTCGCGGACGAGATCGACGATCTTCTCCTCGGGAAGCTTGCCCGTGCCGTACGTCTCGACGTGCACGGAGACCGGGTCCGCCACCCCGATCGCGTATGCGAGCTGGAGCAGGACGCGGTCGGCGAGGCCCGCGGCGACGACGTTCTTCGCGATGTAGCGCGCCATGTACGCCGCCGATCGATCCACCTTCGTCGGATCCTTGCCGGAGAAGGAACCGCCGCCGTGGGGCGCGCTGCCGCCATAAGTGTCGACGATGATCTTCCGTCCGGTTAAGCCGCTGTCGCCCTGCGGGCCTCCGATCACGAACCGGCCGGTCGGGTTGACGTGGAACTTCGTCTCGCGGGTCAGGAGTCCCTCCGGAATGACGGGCCGGATGATCTCCTCGATGATCGCTTCCTTCAGGTCGTGGTGTTTGATCGCCTCGGCGTGCTGCGTCGAAACGACGACCGCCTCGACGCGGATCGGCCGCCGGCCCTCGTACTCGATGGTCACCTGCGACTTGCCGTCCGGCCGGAGAAAGTCGAGCTCCCCCTTACGACGGGCCTCCGAGAGCCGCCGCACCAGGCCGTGCGCGAGCGTCAGGGGGAGCGGCATGTACTCCTCCGTCTCGCGGACCGCAAACCCGAACATCATTCCCTGGTCACCGGCGCCGCCGGAGTCCACTCCCTGGGCGATGTCTGGCGACTGCGGGTCGATCGAGGAGATTACGGCGCACGTCTCGTAGTCGAAGCCGAACTTCGCCCGCGTGTATCCGATCTCCTTGATCGTCTGACGCACGATCGAAGGAAGGTCGACGTAGGTCTTCGTCGAGATCTCCCCCGCGATGAAGGCGAGGCCTGTCGTCACGAGAGCTTCGCACGCCACGCGGCCCATCGGGTCGTCGCGCAGGACGGCGTCGAGGATTGCGTCGGAGATCTGGTCGGCGATCTTGTCGGGATGTCCTTCGGTGACGGACTCCGAAGTGAAAAAGTGTCTTCCGTTGTTGAGCATCAACGCACTCCTTGCGCCAGTCGGGGAACGATAAAAACGGGGCAGCCTACCATTCCAGTCGGACGTGAGGCAACGGCTCAGCCACCGCTTCGCTCGAAAAACCAGAAGACGTTGCGCGCATACGCCCGCCGCGAGACCCTTTCCAAGCCGCGAATTTCGGGCGGCGACTCATCGGAATCGGTCTGGAGGACGAGCCTTCCACCGGGAGCGACGAGCTCTCCAATCGATCGCGGGAGCGCGGAATTTCCGTGATCGTAGGGCGGATCGGCGAAGACGAGGTCGAAGCGCTCCCCCGCTCGCGCGAGATCGGATGCGGCTTGCCGGGCACCTTTCGCGAGGACCCGGACCTCTCCTTCGCGCGGCGCGAGCCGGGCGAGGTTCGCGTCGAGCGCGCGCCGGTCGCCTTCCACGAACACCACCTCCGCCGCGCCCCGCGAGAGAGCCTCCAGCCCGACCGCCCCGCTTCCCGCGAAGAGATCGAGCACCCGGATCCCGACGACCGAGTCCTGCAGGATGTCGAACAGCGCCTCACGAGCGCGCCCGGAGGTCGGGCGAGCGTCCCGCGGAACGTCGAGTCTCCTCCTCCTCCACCGGCCGGCCAGGATGCGGACGGCGGAAGGCGGCTTTCTCACTCCGGCGGCGAGAACTGGTACCGCAGCTCCTCGATCTTCACGAATTGTGAGTACGGCTCGGTGACACCGGCGATCTCGACGACTCCTTTTTCCCTTTCGAGCTTCAGGATACGGAAAATCGCTCCGTCGAACCGCTTGAGGATCGTCCCGGGCGACAGAACGTCTGCGGTGAACCGGGAAGCCGGCGCGAGCGGGTTGGTGAAAATCGTCTTCAGGCCGTCGAGCGCGGCGCGGAGCGCGGCCGCGTCCGCCGACAGAGCGGAGAGGTCGTCGAAGCGAATGCGCTTGCGCAGGCCGTCGGAGCGCGCGAGCGTCACGGACGATTGCGCGGCGAATTCGCCCGTCAGGCCGGTGCGAAGATCTTCCGGCAGATCCCAGTGTTCCCGACGGGAGAAGTAGGAACAGTAGAACCTGAGCTCGTCGGGAGAGATGCTCTTGCGGCGGACCTCCTCCCCCCGAGCGTCGGTGGTCTTCCACACGACGGTCGAGTCCGAGAAGAGCGTGACCCGCTCGTAACCTTCGCGCGATTGCCGGATCCACTCGACGCAGAAGGTCGGTTTCGAGGTGGCGGCTTCGGAAGCGCCGGCGCCGGACAACATCCCGACGAAGAGGAGCGGGATCGCCGCCGTCACGAGCGCGCCGCCTTGATCGCAAACGCCAGCTCCTGCTCCGGCCGGATCGCGCCGTCGCGGCGGGCCGAGAGCGTGGCCGACAGCGCGCGGCCGATCGCCGGCCCGGGCGGGATCCCGGCCGCCACGAGGTCCTTGCCGCCAATCGTAAGCCGGAAGCCGGGAACGGAGTCCCACACGGAGAGGATCCTGCAGGCGACCGGCGCGGGCGCCGCCGCGGCGGCCGCGAGCACCGGGTCCTCGCCCAGTCCTTCGATTCTCTCCGCGAGCTCGGCAACGCCCGAGTCGCCCGCGCGGGAGAGCGCCTTCCACGCGGCCGGCCATGCGCGCACGGTTCTCGCCGGCGCACGCGGAAGGTTCAGGCGCCGGGCAATCCCGTCGGTGACTTCGATCGAAGACTCCCCCATCCAGGACAGAAGGTACACGAGCCAGGTCGCCTTTCGGGCGGCTTCCGTCGCAAGGCGCTCGGCGAGCCGGAGGCGCCGGCCGACGGCGGCGTCGTACCGGAGCGCGGGGTGGATCGTCCGGGAGAGACCGAGCGCCACCATTTCACGGGCCGCCACCGCCCGGTTCGGCTCCGAGAAGAGAAGCCGGATTTCGCGGCGAAGCCGGTCACCCGAAATGGCGTCGAGCGCGCCCGCCGCGACCGCGGCACGGATCGACGCGCGGGTCGTGCTCTCGATCCGAAAGCCGAGCCGGTTCGCGTATCGGATGGCTCGGAAAGCGCGGGTTGGATCGTCGAAAAAAGATCGCGGATAGAGGGCGCGCACGAGCTTTCGCTTGAGGTCGGTTCGCCCGCCGAAAGGGTCGAGTAGCACCGGCTGTTTCACGCGGGAGATCTCCATCGCCATCGAATTGACGGTGAAGTCCCGCCGCGCGAGGTCCTCCTCGATCGAGCCGGCGCGCACGCGGGGCAGCGCTCCCGGCTCCTCGTATTCTTCCGCCCGCGCCGTCGCGACGTCGAGGCGCTCCCCGTCGGCGAGTGCGAGCACGGCGGTGCCGAAACGACCGTGGAGCGTCAAGGTTGCGCCGAGCTCCCGCGCGAGCCGGCGGGCGAAACCGAGCGCGTCCCCTTCGACGACGAGGTCGACGTCGGTGACCGGTCGGCGCAGGAGAATGTCCCGCACGGCGCCGCCCACGAGGTACAGTGCGATTCCGCTTCGACGGGCGGTTCGGCGGGCGTCGGAGACCCTGCGCGCGACGTCGGGAGGAAGCGCGCCGATCAAGAGCGCAGTCACTAGAAGTGGAAGCGGACGGAGTCCTCGCCCGTGAGCGCGCGCACTTCCCCGGTCAGCTTTGGCGAAGGCGTGACGCGGATCGAGTCCGCCGCCTTGAGCTTCACCTCGAAGTCACCCGGCCGGATGAGAAGCAACGCGAGAGGGGTCGTGCCCGAGTGGAGCTTAAGGAGATCCTTCAGCCGGCCCATGAGCGTCTCGTCGGCGAGCGTCAGGTTGATGCGGATTTCCATCTCTCGGGCGAGCCGCTCCCGGATCCCCTCGAGCGGAGTGATCTCGGAGACGGTGAGCTCGAGTGAACCGCCGGATTCCCGGACGAGTGCGGTCACGAGAACCGGCAGGTCGGCGCGGATCCAGGAAGTAACCCTTTCGTAGAGGTTGGCGAAGACACAGACCGGCACGCCGCCCGTCGTGTCCTCGAGAGTCGCCTTCAACATCGTCTTGCCTTCGTTGACGCCCTTCTTGATCTTCTGCTTCTTGACGTTGACGAGAACTCCGGCGACCCGCACGGTCTGGTCGATTCGCGAAGAGAGGTCCTGGACCCGGGTGTCGGCGAACCGGTCGATCTCTGCCAGGTACTTGGTGAGCGGATGCCCGGTGACGTAGAACCCGAGAACGTCCTTTTCCCGGCGCAGCTTCTCTTCGAGCGACCACTCCGGCTCCTCCGGGAACTGGTCGGCGAGCAGCTCTCCATCCTCCCCGCCGCCGCCGAAGAGATTCGACTGACCCAGCTCGGCCTCGTCACGTCGGCGCGCCGCTATTGCGACCACCTTCTCCGAGGCGGCGGCGAGCGTCGCGCGGTTCTTGCCGAGGGAGTCGAGCGCGCCCGCGCAGATCAGGGCGTCGAGCGTGCGCTTGTTGACGAAGCGCGAGTCGAGGCGGTGCGCGAGGTCCGTGAACGAAGCGAACGGGCGACTGCGCCGCTCTTCGAGGATCGACTCCGCCGCCTGATCCCCGACGCCCTTGATCGCGGCAAGACCAAACCGGATCGCGGACCCGACCGCCGCGAAGTTCTTCTGCGACTCGTTAATGTCCGGCGGCATCACGGGAATCCCCATCTCCACGCAGTCCCCGATGACTTTGACGATTCCATCAGTCGAGCCGATCTCGGCGGAGAGCGCCGCGGCCAGGAAGTCCACCGGGTAGTGCGCCTTGAGAAACGCGGTCTTGTAGGCGACGAGCGCGTAGGCCACGGCGTGGGACTTGTTGAAACCGTACCGCTCGAATGGCTCGATGAGCGCCCAGAGCTCCTTCGCCTTTTCTTTCGTCGTGCCGTGCTCGGCGGCGCGGCCGAGGAACTTCTCCCGTTCGGCCGCCATGATCTCGCGCTTCTTCTTGCCGATCGCTTTTCGGAGGAGGTCCGCCTCGGCGAGCGAGTAGCCCGCCACGCGCGAGGCGATCAACATGACCTGTTCCTGATAGACGAGGATCCCCAGCGTCTCGCTGAGGATGTCCTCGATCTCCGGCAGCGGATAACTGACCTTCCGGCTGCCATTGCGGCGCCGGACGTACTCCTCGACCATTCCGACGTCCAGCGCCCCGGGGCGGTAGAGGGCGTTCAGAAGCGCCAGATCGGAGAAGACCTTCGGCTTCGCGCGCCGCAACAGGTCGCGCATTCCCGACGAGTCGAACTGGAACACGCAGGCGGTCTTGCCCGAGCGGAAGAGCTCGTACGTCTTCTCGTCGTTCAGCGGGAGTCGATCGAGGTCGACGACATCCCCGGTGCGCTGCCGGATTCCGGAGACTGTCGCATCCATGATGTCGAGGGTGATCAGGCCGAGGAAGTCGATTTTCAACAATCCCATCTTCTCGACGGCGTTCATGTCGAACTGCGTCGTGACGTCGCCCGTGTTGGTGCGGTAGAGCGGGAGGTACTCGATGATCGGCCGCGGCGCGATCACGACGCCCGCCGCGTGCATCCCGGCGTGGCGGGAGAGCCCCTCGAGGCGTTCCGCGATCCGAACGACTTTGGCGACCGATTCGTCCGACTGGATGGCTTCCCTCAAGGGAGCCGACTCCTTCAAAGCGCGCTCGAAGTTCACGTCGACGCCGTCCGGGATGAGCTTGGCGATCCGGTCGCCGATCGCCACCGGCAGCGAGAGCACCCGCGCGACATCGCGGACGGCGAGCTTCGGCTTCAACTGCGAGAACGTCACGATCTGGGCGACGTTCTCGCGGCCGTATTTCTTCGTGACGTACTCGATGACCTCGCCGCGGCGGGCCTGGCAGAAGTCGATGTCGATGTCCGGCATCGAGATGCGCTCGGGGTTCAGGAAGCGCTCGAAGAGAAGGTCGTAGCGGAGGGGATCGATCTCGGTGATGCGAAGCGCCCATGACACGATCGAGCCGGCGGCGCTGCCGCGCCCGGGACCGACGGAGATCCCGCTCTCGCGAGCCTGACGAATGAAATCGGAGACGATCAGGAAGTACGAGGGAAATCCCATCTTCTCGATGACGCCGATCTCGTACTCGAGCCGGTCGCGATATTTCTCCGGCGGGTTCGGGATCTTCCCCGCGCGAAACCAGGGCTCGAGCTCCGCGAGCCGCCGCTCGAGCCCCTCGCGCGCGAGGTCCGCGAAGTGCTCACCCGGCGTTTTCCCTTCCGGCGCCGAAAAAGTCGGCAGGTGGAGCCCTTCGGTGTCGAACGTCACCGCACAGCGTTCCGCCACGGCGATCGTGTTCGTGAGCGCCTCCTCCGACCACCTCCGGAACCGCTCGCGCATTTCCTCGGCGCTCTTGACATAGAACTCGTCGTTGTAGAACCGCATCCGGCGCTCGTCCTCGAGCGTCTTGCCCATGCCGATGCAGAGCAGCACCTCGTGGGCGAAGGCATCGTCGCGGCGCAGGTAATGACCGTCGTTTGTCGCGACGACCGCCGCGCCCGTCGCGCTGGCGAGCCGCAAGAGATCGGGCAGGATCTCCGTCTGCTTCGGAAGCCCGTGGTCCATCAGCTCGATGAAGAAATTGTCTCTCCCGAAGATCTCCTGGTACTCGCGGACCGCCCGCTCGGCGGCCGCGTAGTTCCCGCGGGAGAGCGCGCCCGCGACCTCCCCTTTCAGGCATCCAGAGAGGCCGATCAGCCCCTCCGCGTTATCGCGCAAGAGGGCCTTGTCCATGCGCGGGCGATGGTAGAAGCCGGTCAAATAGGCCTCGGAGACGAGCCGGACCAAGTTTCGGTAACCGGTCTGCGTGGCCGCCAGGATCGTCAGATGGTAGGCATACCCGTCGCCCGACTCACTGGCAGCCTGCGCTTCGCGGTTGCGGCGGTCCGCCGGCGCGATGTACGCCTCGACGCCTAGGATCGGACGCACGCCCTGTTTCAGCGCCTCGTGGTAGAAGGAAAACGCCCCGAACATGTTGCCGTGATCGGTCACGGCGACCGCGGGCATCTCGAGCTCGCGAATCCGGCGGCACAGCTCCCCGAGTCTGTTGGCGCCGTCGAGAAGAGAGTACTGCGTGTGGAGATGGAGGTGGACGAAGTCGCCGGGCATCGAAGACCGATTGTACGGGAGTTCGAGACTGGCGCGGGCTTCGCGAACGGCGGACCAAAAGAGTAGCGGCCACTGCTACCCTTTCCGCAATCGATGGCTTTTCGCCGCGAGCTCGGACCGTTCGACGCCACCATGGTGGTCGTCGGCGGGATCATCGGGTCCGGAATCTTCATCGTGCCTGCCGTCGTCGCAGAGCGGCTTCCGACGCCCGGTCTCGTGCTCGCGGCGTGGGCCGCCGGCGGCGCGATCGCGCTCGCCGGGGCGTTCGCCTTCGCGGAGCTCGCGGCGCTCTTCCCGCGGGCGGGCGGCCAGTACGTGTACCTGCGCGAGGCGTATCACCCGCTCGTGGCGTTCCTCTTCGGCTGGGCGTCGCTCCTGATGATCCAGGGAGGCGGATTGGCGGCGGTATCGATCACGTTCGCCCAGTATGGTTTGCGACTCCTCGGTCGCAACCCCGCTTACGCCGCCGTCGGTGCAGCGATTGCGATCGGTATCGTGGCGGCGATCAACTGCGTCGGCGTTAAGCCGGGCAGCCGCCTGCTGAACGTCCTTGTGGTCTTGAAGTTTGTCGCGCTGACGGCACTGATCGGCGGCGGCCTCCTGTTTCCTCCCGCCCGGGGACCGCAGGTCGCTCGCGTCTACCCTCCCCCATCCGGGGGATTCGCCGCGTTCGGAGCCGCGCTCGTCCCGATTCTCTTCGCCTATGGCGGATGGCAGAGCGTCAACCTGGTCGCCGAGGAAACGCGCGAGCCGCGCCGGACGATTCCCCGCGCCCTGATCGTGGGAATGGGGCTCGTCATCGCGGTCTACCTGCTCGCCAACGTGGTCTACCTCCGAGTTCTGTCGCACCCCGCTCTGGCTGCCACGGCAACGCCGGCTGCCGACGCCCTCAAGTGGATCTTCGGGCCAGGGGCCGACCGCCTGATCGCCGCGGCCATCGCCATTTCCGCGTTCGGTTTCCTCGATCTGACGCTGCTCGCCCAGACGCGGATCTACTACGCGATGGGAAAGGACGGCGTGTTCTTTCCTGGTCTTTCCCGTCTCCACCCGAAGTTCGGGACACCCATCCTCGCAATCCTCCTCCAGGCGAGCTGGGGAATTATCCTCGCGCTGACGGGCACGTACGGGGAGCTCGTCGACTCGGTCGTCTTCGGGGATTGGATCTTCTTCGGTTTGGCAGTGGCGGCGATCTTCATTTTCCGCCGGCGGATACCGATCGACAGCCGCGAGCCCGGCTCGTTTCGAACGCCGGGTTATCCCGTAGTTCCGGCGCTCTTCGTCGCCGCTGCAGCAGCGGTCGTCGTGAGCGCCGTTGCGACAAACCCGTTCCGGTCCGCCATCGGCATTGCTCTTCTCGCGATCGGCCCGCTGGTGTACTGGCTCTTCTCCCGAGGGAGCCGGCGGAGCCGCGCCGCATGACCCGGGCTCGCTCGCCCTACATGGAGTGGGCGAAGAACCGGCCGAAGCCGGCGATCGATCTCGCGGGGTCGAATCTGCTGGCGTGCACCCTCGACGATCTGCCGGGCGCTCGCGAGGCGGTCGACCTCGCCGGCGAGAGTCCGAACGGATATCCGCCGCTCGTTGAAGCGATCGCCTCGCGCTATGGGGTCCAGTCCGCGAACGTCGCGACCGCGGTCGGTTGTTCCGGCGCCAACTTCCTCGCGCTCGCCGCGCTCGTCGAGTCCGGTGACGATGTCCTCTTCGAGCAGCCGGGCTACGACCCGCTCGCGGCCGCCGCGGCGATGGTCGGGGCTCGCGTCGCGCGTTTCGAGCGGCGGTTCGAGGATGGTTGGCGCGTCGACGCCGACCGCATCGCCCGGGCGCTCACGCCGTCGACGCGCATCGTGATGCTGTCCTCGCCGCACAACCCTTCCGGAGTGCTGGCTGACGAGGACGATCTTCGCGCCCTCGGGCGCTTGGCGGAACGGAACAGGTTGACAGTTCTCGTCGACGAGGTCTATCTCGATCTCGCCGTGCCGGGGCATCCCCCCGCGGCGACACTCTCGCCCGCATTCGTTTCCACCAACAGCCTGACGAAGGCTTACGGGCTCGCTTCGCTGCGGTGCGGTTGGGCACTCGCGTCGCCGGAAATCACCGAGACGATCCGCCGGGCGCGCGACGCCGTGGACGTGTGGGGACCGATGCCAGCTGACCGGCTCTCGGTTGTCGCCTTCCGGAACATCGAGCGACTCGCGGAGCGCGCGAGAAGGATCGTCGACTCCAATGCGCCGCTCGTCGCGTCGTTTCTCGCAGGAAGAGAAGAGCTCGAGTGCGCTCCGTCGCACGCGACGATCGCGTTCCCGCGTTTCACCGACGGCCGCGACTCCCGCTCGTTCGTCGAGCGGCTTTTGCTCGAACGGGGCGTCGCCGTCGTACCGGGGTCGTTCTTCGACTCGCCGTCGCACTTCCGGATCTCCTTCGGCGGCGCGACCGAGCCGCTGCGGGAAGGCCTCGCGGCGATCGCAGCGTGTCTCTAAACGGTCGGCTCGACCTCGACCGCCAGCTCCTCAATCGCCTGCCACGCCGCCGCGACGTGGCGCTCTTCGGTCTGTCTCTGGCCGATCGACATCCGCAGCGTGTATTTGCCGCCGAGCGATGTGTGCGTCAGGTACAGCCGACCGGTCGCGTTCAGAGTCTCGAGCAGATTCCGGTTCAACTCGTCGCCGCCGACGTGCCGGAAACAGACGAGGTTCAAGGGCACGGGGGCCGCGAGCTCGAACCGGTCGGATTTCTCCACCCACGCCTGGAACTTCCGGGCGAGCTCGACGTGGCGGCGGACGTGGTGCTGGAGCCCCTCGACGCCGTAATGGCGGATCACGAACCAGAGCTTCAGCGCGCGGAAGCGGCGTCCGAGCGGGACGTGCCAGTCGCGGTAATCGAAGACCGCTCCAGACTCGGTTGCCTTATTGCGCAGGTACTCCGGCAGCACGGAGAGCGTCCGGATGAGCGCCGCGCGGTCCGCCACCCAGAACGCGTCGCAGTCGAAGTTCGTGAACATCCATTTGTGCGGGTTGAAGCAGTAGCTGTCGGCGAGCTCGACCCCATCCTGGATCCAGCGGAACTCGGGGCAGAGGGCCGCCGTCCCCGACATGGCCGCGTCCACGTGGAGCCAGATCCCCTCCTCGCGGCAGATACGTCCGATCTCGTGAACCGGGTCGATCGCGTTAGACGACGTCGTCCCGACCGTCGCACAGACGAAGCATGGAACCTTGCCGGCGCGGCGGTCTTCCGAGATCACGCGGGCGAGCGCGTCGGGGCGCATTTCGAAGTTCTCGTCCACTTCGACGAGCCTCAGGTTTTCGCGCCCGATCCCCGCGATCTTCACCGCCTTCTCCACCGAGGAGTGGGCCTCCATGGACGCGTAGGCCGTGAGCTTCCCGTCGCCGCCGCCCTCGTTCGCACGGAAGCCGCTGGCGCGCTCGCGCCCGGCGAGCAACGCGCACAGGGTCGCGCTCGATGCCGTGTCCTGGATGACGCCGCCGCCGATCGAGTCCGACCGAAAGCTCTCCGGCAGCCCGAGCATGCCGACGAGCCAGTCGAGCATGTGGGTCTCGAGCTCCGTGCAGGCGGGGCTCGTGGCCCACAGCATGCCTTGGACTCCGAGACCCGCCGAGAGGAGCTCCCCCAGGATCGACGGACCCGAGTTGTTCGACGGGAAGTACGCGAAGAAGCTGGGTGACTGCCAGTGAGTGATTCCCGGCAGGATGATCCGATCGACGTCCGCGAGGATGGCGTCGAAGGATTCCCCGCGCTGCGGCGGCGCGGGCGGCAGAGCGGCGCGGATCTCGCCCGGTTGCACCTTCGAGAGGACCGGGTAGCTCTCGACCCTCTCCATGTAGTCTGCGATCCAGTCCACGACCGCGCGCCCGTTCCGGCGGAAGTCCTCGGACGTCATGTGGAACCCGGCCGGGCCGTTCATCGATCCGCCGCGGCCGCCCGCGGGCGGCTTCACTCCCACTCGATCGTCGCGGGAGGCTTGGACGTGACGTCGTAGACGACGCGGTTGATGCCGTGCACGGTTCCGACGATCCGCCGCGCGATTTCGTCCAGCACTTCGTGGGGCATCCGGAACCAGTCCGCGGTCATGAAGTCGGTGGTCTGGACCGCGCGCACCGCAACGACGAAGTCGTGGGTGCGGCTGTCGCCCATCACGCCCACCGACCGAACCGGGAGGAGCACCGCGAACGCCTGAGAGATGGCATCGTAGAGGCCGGCCGCTCGGATCTCTTCGAGAACGATCTCGTCCGCCCGCTGGAGGATCGCGACTTTCTCCCGCGTCACTTCCCCGGGAATCCGCACCGCGAGGCCGGGGCCGGGGAAGGGATGGCGCGACAGGAACTCCTGCGGAAGGCCGAGCTCTCCGCCCAGGCGCCGCACCTCGTCTTTGAAGAGCTCCCGCACCGGCTCGATCAGCTCGAGCCCGAGCTTTTCGGGCAACCCGCCGACGTTGTGATGGGTCTTGATGACCGCCGACGGCCCTTTGATCGAAACGGACTCGATGACGTCGGGATAGAGGGTGCCCTGCGCGAGGTATCGCGCGTCGGAAATCTCCCGCGCTTCTTTTTCGAAAATCTCGATGAAAGTGCGGCCGATGATGCGGCGTTTCTCCTCCGGATCGGTGATCCCTTCCAGCCGGGAGAGGAAGAGATCCGACGCATCCACCGCGCGGATCGCGATGCCGAGGCGGCCGAACGCCTCCTCGACCTGCCGCGCTTCGTGCGCCCGCAGGAGGCCGTGGTCCACGAGGATGGGATGGACGCGGTCGCCGAGCGCCTCCCGGAGGAGAAGCGCAGTGACGGCGGAGTCCACTCCTCCCGAGAGGGCGCACACGACCGCGCCGGTCGGGGCCTGGCGGCGGATCGCCTCGACCTTGTCGTGCCGGAACGACGTGATCGTCCAGTCCGGCCGCACGCCGCACGCGCGAAAGAGGAAGTTCTCGATGATCGCGGATCCGTGCTCGGTGTGGCGGACCTCGGGATGAAACTGCAATCCGAAGACACGCCGTTCAGGGTCCTCGAAGGCCGCGATCGGTGTCGACGCGGTCGAGCCGGTGACCCGGTATCCGGGAGGCGGCTTGACGACGGAGTCGCCGTGGCTCATCCAGACCGTCTGCTCCGGCTCGAGACCCGCGAAGAGCTCCGAATCGGTCGCGACCCGAGCGACCGCCCGGCCGTACTCGCGGCCGTTCGCGGGAGTCACCTCTCCCCCGCCCACGTGGGCCATCCACTGCATTCCGTAGCAGAGCCCCAACACGGGCACGCCGAGCGCGCGCGGGTCGGTCCGCGGCAGCGGCGCGCCTTCGTCGTAGACGCTCTGGGGTCCTCCGGACAGGATGATGCCGGCCGGATCCCACCGCCGGATCCCCTCTTCCGACGTGTCGGGCGGGAGGACGACCGAGAAGACGCGCGCCTCGCGGACGCGCCGCGCGATCAGCTGCGCGTACTGACCGCCGAAGTCGAGGACGACGATCGAGCGTCCGCGCGCGGTCAAGCCGCCCTCGTCCGCGACGCGACCGCCGCCGGAGCGGCGAGCAGCGAGGCCGGAACGATCGCAACGCCGGCGCCGAGAAACGGCGCGAGCGCCACGAGGACCGGTGTCACGAGAGCGCCCGGGGCGTAGGCCCGCGAGAGCCGGTCCCCCGCCATCACGAGCGCCGCCACGGTCACCAGGTAGAGCGCCGGAAAGGCTTTCCGAAAGGCGCGATCGAAAGCGGAGCGCGCGACCGGACGCCGGGGGCCGTAGAGCGCGGTTTCCGCGATGGCGATGCAGAGGACGAAAAGAAGTGCGATGAGATACAGCGGAAGGAAGAAGACCAGGCACTGCTCCAGGAACCGGAACTCCGGCGTAGAGCGGGTCGCCGCCGCCGCGCCCCACTGCTCGAAGAAGGGATAGCTCGCGAAGCCGGCGTCCTGGCGACCGTGGGTCAACAGAAAGAGGAGGACGCCCAGGAGGAAAGCGGAAGGGAGGAGAAGCGCCGTATGCCGGAAGAACTTCACCCTGACGCTATTCTAACCGCGCCTCGCCTGCAGCTATCCTTCGCCGCGGTGACTCTGACCAAATTGACGAAGAAGTGGCTCGCGGCCTTCGCGGTCGCGTGCGTCCTGATCATGATCGACGGCGGCGACGCCAACCGGCTGGGCGTGCTCGGCGTCCTCGCCTGGATCGTCGCGGTCATCGCCGGGTGCCTCCTCCTCTTCCGCGCCGTCCGCGCGGCGTTCCGACTCGTGGTCCGCCGTCTCACGCTCCGGCTGGCCTTCTCGTACTTCCTGATCGGCATCGTGCCGATCCCTCTCCTTCTGATGCTGCTCCTCTCGGTCGCTTACCTCCTCTCCTTCCAGTTCGTCGGCACACGGCTCCGGCGCGAGCTCCAGGCGATCGCGGAGGAAGCGACCGAGCGGACCCCGGGCGCGCGCGCGATCGAGGTGCGGGACGGCCGCATCGCTCGATCGTCGCTCGACTGGCTGCCCCAGGATGCGCCGGCGCCATGGGCGGCGCGCGAGGACGACCCGAAATTTCTCCTGGACGAGAATCGGGTCTGGCTGGCCGCGGGCCGGACGCCCGGCGGGAACGGGCGCGTCCTGCTCATCCCGCTCCAGAACCAGGAGGTGCTGCAGGAGCTGGCCGACCGGACCGGTTACTCCGTAATCGCGAAGCCCGCGCGAGAGGGTCACCGCGGCCGCGGCTACCAGGTTCAGATCGGCCCGGGAAAGAAGAAGGCCGATCCCGATCCGGACGTGTCTCTCGACACCATGGTCCGTCCCCGCGCGCGGCTGAAACCGGGACAGGGGCTCGGGCACGAGAGCGTCATCGGCGTCTTCATGGCCCGTCCAGTCGCCGTGTTCGGGTCCGCGGAGCCGGCTTCCGAGCGCATCGTCGCCGTGGTCGGACGAACGTCGCCCCTTTTCGTCTACAACGAGATCTTCTCGACCTGGGTTCCCGGCGCGAGCCGGATCGTCACGACCGTCATGGCCGGGTTGGCCGCGGCGCTGCTCTTCGTCTACCTGATCGCCCTCGCGCTCGCGTTCGGGCTCGTGGCGAGCATCACGCGCAACGTCAACCGCATGAGCCGCGCCGCCGAAGCCATGGCGCGAGGAGACTTCTCCGTGCGCGTCAACACGAAGTCGCGCGACCAGATCGGCGACCTCGCCCGTTCGTTCGACCAGATGGCGGACTCCATTCAGCGGCTCCTCCTCGACACCGCCCGCAAGGAGCGTCTCGAGGGAGAGATCGCCGTGGCGCGCACCATCCAGCAGAAGCTGCTTCCGCCCGCTTCCGCGGAGCTCGCCGGCGCCCGCGTGCTCGCTCACGTGCAATCCGTCGCGGAGATCGGGGGCGACTACTACGACTATCTCCCGACGCCCGATGGGCGCACCGCGATCGCGATCGGAGACGTCTCGGGACACGGGCTGCCGACGGGACTCCTCGTCGCGATGGCGAAAGCCGCGCTGGCGACCCTGATCGAGACGGGGCTCCAGGGATCGGCGATCTTCAAGCGACTGAACGACCTGATTCACCGTTCCACCGACTCCCGGAACTACATGACCCTCGCACTCCTGGTGCTCGACTCCGCCTCGAAAAGCGCCGAGCTCACGAATGCCGGGCAGCTGGCCCCGTATCGAGTCTCGCGAACCGGCGTGACGAGTCTGTCTCTCCCCTCTTTCCCGCTCGGGATCTCGGAGAATTCGACCTTCGCGACGAAGGGCTGGCAGCTGACATCGGGCGACAAAGTCGTCCTCGTGACCGACGGGCTCGTCGAGTGCACGAGCCCCTCCGGCGAGCCATTCGGTTTCGAGAGGCTCGAGGCGATCCTCGCCCGCGAGGTCCTGTCCGACGCCGGTGCCATCCGCGACGCGATCCTTCGCGAGACGGAAGCCCACACGGGAGGCGCGCCGCCCGAGGACGACCGGACGCTGGTGATCGTGACGTTAGGTTGAGAATTGTCACGGGGACAGGCCCTGCGGGCCTGCACCCGTCTCCTCATTTCCCCCGCGCCGTCCGATCGAGCATCCTCGCCGTCATTCCGTCTTCTCGATCTTCGGCGCCGGGGCGGTTCGGGGCAGCCGGGCGTCGTCCACCGCGCGGTTGAACCCTGCGACGTCCCGGTCGACGAGGGCGCGATACTCGCCGATGATCGCGTCGAGTCTCTTTTTCAACAAGTCGTAATACGCGAGCGAGCCCGCGGTCGGCTTTGCATCGGCCGATGCAACGATTCCGGCAAGATTCGTGAGGTCGTGATCGAGCTTTGGCTCGTAGTTCAGATCGTCCTCGTCCGCCTTGATGTTGGGATTGATCAGTTTCTCTTCCACCGCCGTGAGCTTGTCGGCCATCGCCGCGGCGCGCTTCTTCAAGGCATCTCCTTTGCCCATCCGTTCGGCCCGCTCGCCCAGGTCCTTCATCTGCGCGCGCAGGTCGCGGATCGCGAGCACGGTCGCGTGCGTCTCCGACAAGCGGTCGCGGATCGCTGAAAGGAGTTCGTACTGCGCTTTCAGGTCTTCCGCCTTCGCAAAACCAGCGGGGTGCGGCCGCACTTCGAAGGCCTCCGTGACCGAACGCCCGCCCGCCGTCAGCCGCACGCTGTAAGAGCCCGGCCCGACCTTGGGGGGAGCTTTTTCGCCCTCATTGAAGACCGCCTTCGGGACGAGTGTCGGCTTGAAGACCCGCATGTCCCAGACGAACCGGTTGATGCCCGCTTTGGGCTCGAGCGGCTTGTCCCTCTCCTTCTCCTCCTCCTCGCGGGCCGCCTGCTCCTTCAAGTCGCCCTCCGGCTCCTTCTTCTCGTTCGAAAAGGTCCGGATGATTTTGTCGCCGGCGAGGAACTCGAGGGTGACCTTCTCCACCTTGCCCGGCTTTTCCTTCAGCCAGTAGTTGACGATCACACCGTTGGGGATGTTCTTGCCGACCGGGCTCCCCGGCTCCTGGTCCTCCTCGTCCGGTTTGCGAGTCTGGATTCGCACAGACGGCCGCGGCGGAAAGAGGTACGCGGGCTCGCCGGCGACGGAATCGCTCCACTTCCGAATTGGCGTCAAGTCGTCCAGGATCCAGAAGGATCGTCCCTGCGTCGCCACGACGAGGTCGTCGTTCTTGATCGCCAGATCCGTGATCGGCACGACCGGCAGGTTCCTCTGGAAAGGATTCCAGGAAGCGCCGTCGTCGCTCGAGAGGTAGAGACCCGTCTCGGTTCCGGCGAAAAGAAGGCCTCGTCGAGCCGGGTCCTCCCGCACGACGCGCGTGAAGGCGCTATCGGGGATTCCGCGGTCGATCCGTGCCCAGGTGTTTCCGTAGTCGGACGTCTTGTAGAGGTAGGGATGGAAGTCGTCGAACTTGTACCGGGTCGCAGCGACGTACGCCGCGCCCTTCTCGTGCGGCGAGGCGTCGATCGCGTTGACCTGGATCCACTCCGGCATGCCCCTGGGAGTCACGTTCTTCCAGGACTTGCCGTTGTCTCGCGTGACGTGAACGAGTCCGTCGTCGGTGCCCGCCCAGATCACGCCGGGCTCGAGCTTCGACTCGGCGAGCGCAAAAATCGTGTCGTAGACCTCGACCCCCGTCACGTCCGTCGTGATCGGCCCTCCGGACTTTCCCTGCTTCGCCGGGTCGTTCTTCGTCAAATCCGGCGAGATTTCTTCCCACGTCTCCCCGCCGTTGCGGCTGCGCAGGAGGATCTGCGATGCGTGGTACAGAACTTTCGGGTCGTTCGGCGAGATCAGGATCGGGGCGTTCCATTGAAAGCGGTACTTCAGGTCCTTCGTCGCATGGCCGTCGGCGAGCTGCGGCCAGGCCATGATCTCTCTCGCCTGCTTCGTGCGGTGGTCGTATCGCGTGATCTGCCCGCCGTACTCGCCGGCATAGACGATCTGAGGATCGACCGGGTCGGGCGCGATCCAGCCGCTCTCACCGCCGCCGACGGAATGCCAGTCCGTCACGTCGATTCCCTCGCCCGCGACGCCGCTCGGGATCGCGACGTTCGAGTTGTCCTGCTGACTGCCGTAGACCCAGTACGGAAATTGATCGTCCGTCGCGACCCGGTAGAACTGAGCCGTCGGCTGGTTGTTCTGCGTCGACCAGGTGCGGCCGCCATTGAACGTGATCGCGGCTCCGCCGTCGTTGCCGAGAATCATGCGGTTCGGGTCGTCCGGGTCGATCCACAGGTCGTGGTTGTCGCCATGCGGGACCTTGAGGTTCGAGAAACTCCTGCCGCCGTCGGTCGACTTGTGCATGTACACGTTGGGCAGGTAGACCGTATCCGCGATCTTGGGATCCGCGTAGACCCAGGAGTAGTACCAGGCGCGCTCACGGATCTTGTGCTCGTCGTTGACGTGCTTCCATTTCTCGCCGTAATCGTTGGAGACGAAGAGACCGCCCTTCCCCGCCTCGATGGACGCATAGACGCGGCCCGGCTTCGCCCCGGAGGGCGCGACGCCGACCTTTCCCCAGAGACCGTCTGGAAGTCCCTCGTGCTCGGGAAGCGCAATCTTTTTCCAGTGGTCGCCCCCGTCCATCGAACGCCAGAGAGAGCTTCCGGGACCGCCGCTGACGAGCTCCCACGGACGGCGCACGACCTGCCAGAAGCCCGCGTAGAGAATCCGCGGATTGTTCGGGTCCATCGCGAGGTCGGAGGCACCCGTCCTCTCGTCCACGAAGAGGATCTTCGACCAGGTCTTGCCGCCGTCTTTCGAGCGATAGATTCCGCGTTCGGAATTCGGGCCCCAGACGTGCCCCTGAGCGGCGACGTACACGACGTCGGGATCCTGGGGGTGGATGCGGATCCGCGCGATCTGCCGCGTGTCGGAGAGCCCGACGTTCTTCCAGTTCCGTCCGCCGTCCGTCGATTTGTAAACGCCGTCGCCGTGAGAAACGTTGCCGCGAATGTGAGCTTCTCCCGTCCCGACGTACACGACGTTCGGATCCGACTCGGAGACCGCGATTGCGCCAACCGATCCGGTCTTGAAGACCTTGTCGGAGACAGGCTCCCAGTTCGACCCGCCGTCGGTCGTCTTCCAGGCGCCGCCGCCCGTGCCGCCGAAGTAGTAGGTCAGAGGCTGCCGCCGGACGCCTGCGACCGCGATTGAACGGCCACCCCGATAAGGGCCGATGCATCGGAACTCCAGCCCGGGGAAAAGGTCGGCGAACGACTTGCGTTCCTCTCCGCTTGCCGGTCGAGCTTTCTTCGTCGCCGCGGCGGAAACGAGCGGACAGATCAACAGCACTGCCCCGAAACAGAGGGCCTTCATCAAAGACTTCACGCTGTCCTCCCGGAGATCCGTTTTCGATTGCGGCGGAAGTATATCGGCGCAAAATTTCGGGCAGCGGGGTCAGGTCTCCACTTGCCACTTCGCGTTGCGAAGTGGCAAGACCACCGCGGCGATTTGGTCAGCCCGGCGATCAGTGAAGACCTGACCCACAAAGACTCTTAGCGCCAGTGTCCCTCGACCCAGTACCAGCCACGGCGCGTATGCCGCCAGTGCCCCGGGACCCATATCGCTCCGATGCGCGGCCCCAGCTCCCAGCGTCCGGGCACCCAGACGTAGCGCGCCCCATCCCATCGGTAATAGCCCCGGACCCAGACGTGGCGGCGGGACGGCGCCACCGGACGCCTCTCCACGCGAATCCGAGGTGGCCGGATGCGGATGTACACCGGAACAGCCGGGGCGGTTGCCGACCCGAGGAAGAGCGACAGGAGACCGGCGGCGGGCAGGAGAAGCGAAGCTTTCTTCATCTCGATTCCTCCGTCTTCAAAGCGCCCTTGCAACGACTTTGCCGAGGGTCTCGGCATCGATGTTCCCGCCCGAAAGGATCACCGCGACCTCGCGCCCGGCGAGCTCCTCCGAAAGCCGCCGCAGGCCCGCGAGCCCGGCCGCCCCCGCCCCCTCGGCGAGGTTGTGCGCCGTCGAGAGCAGGAGTCGCACCGCTTCGGCGATCTCGGACTCGCTCGCCGTAACGAAGCCGGACAGTCCTTCGCAAAGAGCAGGAAAGGTCATCTCGTACGGCCGCCGGGTCGCAAGACCGTCGGCGAAGGTGTCCGCGGAATCGCGGGTCAAGACGCGTCCCGCGTGCCACGAGTCGTGAACGGCCGAGGCACGCTCCGCCTGAACCGCGTAGACGCGCATGCGCGGCGCGATCTCGCGGACGACGGTCAACGCGCCGACCGACTGCGAGCCACCCCCGACGGCGACCACGATGGCCTCGATCCGCGGGCGCTCCTCGAGGATCTCGAGCGTGAGCGTCGCCGCTCCCGCAAGGACCAGAGGCTCGTTGGTCGAGTGGACCATGCGCATTCCCCGCTCGGCGACGAGCCGCTCCGCGACTTCGAGACACTCGTCGTAATCGCGGCCAGCCTCGACGAGCTCCGCTCCGAAGCCGCGTATCGCCTCGTTCTTCTCGCGGTTGTTCCCGAACGGAACGCAGACGGTGACCGGCGCGCCCAGGATCGAACCGGCCCACGCGAGCCCCTGCCCGTGGTTGCCACGGGTCGCGCCGAGGACTCCCTGCCGGAGCTCGGATGCGGAGAGCGCCGTCAGGACCGACATCGCGTTGCGGGCCTTGAACGAGTTCGTCGGGTTGTGGTTCTCGTGCTTGACCCACACGCGAATTCCGTTCCCCACGACCTCGTCCAAGGGCGGGTAGTTCCGAAGCGGCGTCGGTGGAAGATAGGGACCGATGCGCCGGCGCGCTTCGAGAACGTCGCGGAACTCGATCGGCCACTTTGCCGTGCGCATCGCGTGACAATATAGGTCGGGCCGGAAGAACCTGCGATGCCGCCGCGCCGAAAGAAGAAGAAGGGAGCCGAGCCCGGTTCCCGGGGGCTCGCGGCCGGAGATCTCGCACCTCGCGAATCTCCGGCGGAGGTTACGAAGCTCGAGCGCGCTATCGAGTCGGACGGAGGCTCCATCCTGGGCATCTACCGCGATCCGCTCGGCGCGAAGTGGCAGGTGCTCGCGGGACTCCCGATCGAGAAGGTGTCTCCGACGCCGTTTCAGCGCGACGTGTCGCCGGCCCACGTGAAGCGTCTGGCCGCGGTGATCGACCGGCTGGACCGCTTTCTCGATCCGATCATCGCCGTGCGCAGGCCGGACGGATCGTACTGGACGCCCAACGGGCACCATCGACTGATGGCGCTCCGGGCGCTCGGGGCGAAGTCGGTCACCGCGCTCGTCCTTCCCGACCCGGAGCTCGCCTACAAGATCCTGGCGCTGAACACCGAGAAGGCCCACAACCTCCGGGAGAAGGCGCTCGAGACCATCCGGATGGCGCGGGATCTCGCGGAGAAGGAGCCGTCGGCGGCGGAGAAGGACTATGCGCTCGAGTTCGAGGAGCCGGCGTTCCTGACGCTCGGCCTCTGTTACGAGGAGAACGGCCGTTTCTCAGGAGGCGCTTACCACCCGGTTCTGAAGAAAGTGGACGAGTTCTTCGACGCGCCGCTCCCGAGGGCGCTCGACTCTCGCCGCGAGCGGTCGGAGAAAGTTCTCGAGCTCGACCGCGCGGTGACCGAATCAGTCGCGGCGCTGAAGGAGCGCGGCCTGCAGAGCCCCTACCTGCGCGCGTTCGTCGTGGCGCGCGTGAACCCGCTGCGCTTTCAGCGGGCTGCGACGCCGACCTTCGACGCGACGATCTCGAAGATGCTCGCCTCCGCGCGCAACTTCAAGGCGGCCTCCGTGAAGATGGAGCATCTCGCGCGGACCGGAGGTCCGCCGGAGGAATGAGGTCATGAACAAATACAAGCCCGGCACTGTCGTCTTCTTGCTGCTGCTGGCCGCCGGTTCAGCCGCGGCGGCCGAGAAACGCAAGGCGACGAAGCCCCTGACGCCCGACCTTCGGAGTGCACGCGTCGTCGACCTCACCCACCCATTCGACGCCGACACGATCTACTGGCCGACTTCTCCGACCCGCTTCGAGCTGACGGCGCTGACCTCTGGAATGACGGAAGGAGGCTGGTTCTACTCGGCGAACTCGTTCTGCGCGCCGGAGCACGGCGGCACACATCTCGACGCGCCGATCCACTTTGCGCGCGGCCAGAAGACCGCCGACCAGGTACCGGTCCGGCAGCTCGTCGCTCCGGCGGTCGTCATCGACCTCACGGAAGCCGCAGTGGAAGACCGGGATCACCGGCTTTCGATCGCGGAAGTCCGCGCGTGGGAGAAGAAGCACGGCACGATCCCGGGCGGCGCGATCGTTCTGCTGCGCACCGGCTGGAGCAAACGCTGGCCGGATAAGAAGCGGTATCTCGGAGACGACACGCCCGGCGACGCATCGAACCTCCACTTCCCGTCGTACGGCGCGGACGCGGCCGGATTCCTGGTGCGCGAGCGGCGCGTCGGAGCGATCGGCGTCGACACGGCGTCGATCGACCACGGGCCTTCGAAGGACTTTCCCGTCCATCGCCTCGTCGCGGCCGCGAACGTTCCGGGCCTCGAGAACCTGACCGACCTGGAAAGCGTGCCCGAGGCGGGCGCGTGGATCGTCGCGCTGCCGATGAAAATCGCGGGCGGCTCGGGCGGACCCTTGCGCGCCATCGCCCTGGTGCCGCGATAGATCTGAGGATCGCGGTCGGCTCGGGCGCACCGCCGCGCATGATTGCGCTCGTTCCGTAAAAGCGGTTCGTGGTTCACTTTTTGGGGAAATCCGGGAATCCCGGGTTGCTTCTCGTCGGCTGGCGGGTTAAAAACAAACTGGAAAAGAAACTCGTCCGGCGGGCGAGCTGTGGGCCGCCGCGGCTCGCTCACGGGAATGGAGGTGGAAGGATGGGCCAGGGTGCCTTCCGCCGGTCCTTCGAACCCAGGGGGCGGCCGCTCGGTCCTCTCTGGGGGGACGCGGGTCGCCGTGGGCGGAGGCCGCCGTCTCTCGCGTTCGACCAATATCGAGCGCTCTTCGAGTTTGCGCCCGACGGCTATCTCGCGACCGACGGCGAAGGAAAGATCCGGCAAGCGAATCGCATCGCGGGAACCCTCCTTCGGGTCGATCAGCGCGCTCTCGCCGGCCGCTCCCTCTCGCGTTTCATCTGCCCGGGGGATCGCCGGGAGTTTCGCGCGCGCCTGACCGCCCTGCGCCGCTCGGGCCGGCACGGATTCGAAGAGCTCCCTTTGAAGCTGCAGCCGGCGGGCGGCGAGCCCTTCGATGGGGCTTTGACGGGAGCCCGGGTTCCGGTCGATCGCTCGTTCGCGATCGCGTGGTCCGTGCGCGATATCCGAAAGCGCACGCGCGTCGAACGCAAGCTGAAGGAGAGCGAGCAGCGGTATCTGTCGCTCTACCGTCAGATGCTCGCGAGCCGCGACGAGCTCCGGATCCTTGCGGATCGGTCGCTTCACGCGCGAGAAGAGGAGTCCCGCCGGATCGCTCGCGAGCTCCATGACGAAGTGGGCCAGATGACGACTTCGATCCGTCTCGCGCTCGCCGAGATCGGCGCGGAGCTGGCAGAGGCCGACCGTGGACGAATCGAGACGGTGCACGGCCTTCTCGACGCGCTCGAGGAGCGACTGCGGCGGCTGTCTCACGAGTTGCGGCCGACGATCTTAGACGACCTCGGGCTCGGGCCGGCCCTCGAGTTCCTGACGGAGGGTTTTGCGGCACGGACTGGAATCTCCTCATCGGTCGAAGGTTCAACGAAAGGACGTCTCGAGCCGCCGGTCGAGACCGCCGTTTACCGGATCGTGCAGGAGGCGCTGACGAACATCGCCCGACATGCGGGGGCGACGCACGCATCGATTCGGATCTCCCGTGAGCCCAAAGCGCTCCGCTGTTCGATCCGAGACGACGGGGTCGGGATGTCGATCGATCGAGTCACCGCCGGAGCTTCAGGACGCCGCGGGCTCGGTTTACTCGGGATTCGGGAGCGGCTGGATGCGCTCGGCGGAAAGTTCAAGCTGCGGTCACGGCCGGGAGGCGGGACGGAGCTTCTGGTGACCGTTCCGATCCGAGGCACCGGATGACCTGCCGTGTCTTGATCGCCGAAGACCACGTGGTCGTCCGGCAGGGGTTGAAAGCCTTGCTCGAGAGGGAGAAGTTCGAAGTGGTGGCGGAGGCATCGGATGGACGCGAGGCGACACGGCTGACGCGCGAGCTCGTTCCGGACGTCGCCATCCTCGACCTGGCGATGCCTCAATTGAACGGAATCGACGCGACGCGGGCGATCCGCGAGAGCTGCCCGCAAGTCCGCACGATCGCGCTGACCATGTATGCCGAGGACCAGTACGTCCTTGCGGCCCTCCACGCCGGCTTCCGCGGGTATGTCCTGAAGTCGCAGGCCGCTTCTCACCTCGTCCGGGCGATCCAGGAGGTCTGCCGCGGAGAGATTTATCTCTCACCCGCGGTCTCCCGCGTCGTCGTGGACGCCTACCTCGGCCACAAGTCGCTGCCGGACGATCCTCTGACGCCGCGCGAACGCGAGGTTCTTCAGCTCGTCGCGGAAGGCAAGACGACCAAGCAGATCGCGCAGACTCTCGGCATCAGCGCGAAGACGGCCGAGTCGCACCGAACTCACATCATGCGGAAGCTCGAGATCCACGACACCGCGGGGCTCGTCCGGTACGCGATCCGACGCGGCCTGATCCAGGCGTAGCTTCGGGCCCTTCCCCGACCGGACATCAGGGCTTTTCCCCCCTACGATGCAGGGATTTGCCGGATTGCCCAATCCCCGCGCGGCGATTAGCGTTTCATCTGCAGAGGTCATGGTAAAGGTTCGAAACTCTCAACCAAAGGAGGCAGACACGATGGAAACTGCGAAAGTCGACATCCGGAAACTTCAGCTTCTGAACGACCGGATCAACCAGTGCATCGACGCGCTGAACCAGGTCCGACTGTCGGTCCACGGACTCTCGGGCGCGTCGACGGGTGTACAGGGCGGGATCGGCGCGGGCCAGAACCCCGCCCTCGAGTACGGGCTCGGGCTCACGCACAGTGGGTTCGGGCAGAACCCGTTCTTGCAGCCCGGAATCGGCCAGAGCCCGGTCGCTCCGTTCGGGTCTCCGAATGTCTTCGGCCAGGTGCCGTTCACACAGGGACATTTCCCCCAGGGATACTTCCCTGGGTTCGCGGGAGCGGGCTACCCACAGCCGGCCGGGGCTTTCGGAACCGGCGTGAATCCGCTGATGGCGGGCTTGACCCATACGAGCCCGGATGCGCTCGAGGCATTCCGCCGCCCCGTGTGGGCCGACCCGCTCCTGACGGCGAGGATCGTGCAGACGTTTCCGTACGCCCAGCTGCCGACCCCGCCGATCGTGACGATCTACTGAAATAGGAGGATCGGTCGGCAGCGCGTGAGGGCGGGGTCGAAAGGCCTCGCCCTTCGTTTTCGAAGTTGATGGCAGGACCACCCGCGGACTTCCGCCAAATCGAAGAAGTTCGCAGGAAAGGAGGACGAACTCAAATGATGGAAACCGAACAGACCGCCGGAATGCCGGCGATCGACCAGAGCATCGGACACTTGGAGCAGCTCTACCAGACGGTCACGGGTCGGGAGGCACCTTCTCTCGAGACTCCATACGCGCCGATCCCGGCCGAGAAGGACCCCGCCCAGCACGTCGAGAAGCAGCTCGATCGCCTGCTCCAGGTCTTGGGCCAGATGGAGTTCGACAGCCGGCCGAAGCCGGCTTGGGCTCCGCCCGTCTCGGTCTGGGAAAGCGACACCGAAGTGTTGGTCAGCGTGGACCTGCCCGGAGTGACGAGAGAGCAGGTCGAGATCGTGACGCGCGGAAAGTTGCTGACGATCACGGGAACGCGGCCGGCCCCGGGTGGCCAGGAGTTCCGGCTGCGGGCGTCGGAGTCCCCGGTCGGCACGTTCCGCCGAGCGATCCTCCTGCAGTCCCTTTCGCGCCCGATCGAGCCGAAGGCGGAGATGAAGCACGGCGTTCTCGAGCTGCGGATTCCAAAAGAGCCCGGCCAGGACACGACTCCCCGGCCGATCCGCGTTCACTGAACCCGGCGGGAGGTTTCCTCCCGTCGCGTGTCGGCTCGGTCCGGCCCGGTTCAGGCGATCCAGACGTCCTCGCCGAAGGCGAGGACGACTGCGTCGTCCAGGGTCGCGACGTAGCGAACGATCTCGCGGCAGACGGGAGCAGGTACGAGCGGATTGGCTTCGAGGTCCGCCCGGTTCCCTTCCGGGAGGATGACTGCCCGCAGGTTGCGGTTGTAGGCGCCCCGGACTTTGTATTCCGGGTCCCCGACCGGGCGGACGACCTGGACGTCGTGCGAGTCCGCGATCAGCACCCCGCTCGACGCCATGTCCTGTGGGACGGGGCGGTCGAGGAAGACCGAGAGAAAGGCGAGCGCGGATGGGAGCGCAGCGGACGTGCCGCCCGACGGCTCGTCCTCCTTCGTCACTTTGTAGGTGTAGTTGAAGTCGAGGATGCCGCGAGTCTGCTGAGGCCACCGCGCCCGGGCATATTCCCGCACGGATAGAAACGTGTTCCGGACGAGCTGTGTCATCTCCGGCGTCAGGTTTCCGAGGATTTCTTCCAGGAAGCCTCCCCGTCCGGGGGCTGCCGGACGCCGCGCCGCCCAGATCTCGTGAATTAGTCCTTTAGCCCGGCCCACGAATCGGTAGACCGCGTCGGCGAGCACGCGGCCGACCGGCTCGCGGTCGCGTGCCGCCGCTTCCTCAAGCGCGAGAGCCCTCTCGAAGCAGCGCGCTGCCTCGCCGTCCCGGCCGATGATCCGGTGGAAGGAAGCCATCTCGCGCCAGAGGCTCGGCCGCCGCGGGGACGCGCGGAGGGCCGACTGGAGCAGGTGCAACGTGCGATCGGCGGCGTCCGGCTGCCGAAAGTAATCCGCGATTTGCGCGGAGTCGCGCGACGCGTAATGCTCGAGCAGCCACTCGACGACCGCGAGATCGTCGGGCTCGGCCTCCAGACTTTCGATGTAGAGCCGGGCCGCATGTTCGGGCGCGCCGTCGTGCGCGGAAAGGTCGGCAAGGTACTTCGCATCGAGGACTCCTCCCCCGCGCGCGAAGAGCTCCCGGGCTTCCCGCCATTCGCCGCGCAGGGCGAGCCCGATCGCCTTCTCCCGAGACGATCCGTCGGGGAAGGTGTCCATCTCGGGAAACTGGATGCGGAGAAGCTTCCAGAGCGGGACGTACCGCCGGGCGGCGATCCAGGTCGCGTCGGCAAACGAGGGGCGATGCATTCTTCTTCGAAAGAGTTGAGTGAAGAGGCGTTCGTAGTCGTCTGCCTCGTCGTCCCTCCCGAGACGGCGGTAGAGGGACGCGAGGTGGCCGAGGACCGAGACCTTTTCCCCGTGCCGCTCGAAATGACGGTAAATCTGCACCGCCCGCTCCAGAAGCTCCGGCGATCCGATGCGCTCATAGAGCCGAGCGAGCGCCAGGATCCGATCGCTGTCCGTCTCGAATCCACGCTCCGAGCCGAGCTCCTCCAAGATCGAGCGGGCAGAGTCGAGATCACCCGCGAGCTGCGCGATCCAACCCTTCGCGAGGACCACCAGCTTGAAGAGCTCGACGTCGCGGCCGCGGTACTTTTCGGCGAGCTCGTCACAGCGGCCCATCGCCTCGAGGGGCTTTCGCGAAAGAAAGAGACGGAAGACCTCTTCGAGCTCGAGATGCGCTGCGGGCTTCCGCCAGAGCTGATAGGGGCCCAGCACGAGAAACTCGCCCGTTCCTCTCTCGGTGTCCCGTGCGAGCTGCAAGATCGACGAGAGCCGCATCAGCCCTTCTCCATACGAAGGCGTCTTCGCGTGCACCTGCGCCCAACACGCGACTGCCGCCGACAGCTCTCCGCGCATGTGCTTGATCTTCGCCAGCAGGTCGAGGGCAGTCAGATCCTCCGGACGCTCCTCGAGAAGCGAGGCGATCTCGAGCTCCGCGTCGTAGAGCTCACCGATTTCCACGAGAACGGAGGCGTGAAGCAGGCGTTCGTCGGCGGACACGAAGTCATGCGGCATGGCCGATTTTCATTCTAGGACGCGCGCGGCCCTTTCGGGCGACGCCTACAATCGCCGCCGTGCGTCCCCCACGTGTCCTCGAAGTCGACCATCTCACCAAGCGGTTCGGCGAGGTGACGGCAGTCGACGATCTCTCGTTTTCGGCGCAGGGAGGAGAAATCCTCGGCCTGCTCGGGCCCAACGGGGCGGGCAAGACCACAACGATCCAGCTCCTGCTCGGCTTGACGAGCCCGACTTCCGGCCGCATCCGCCTCCTCAGTCTCGACCTCGACCGGCATCGCCGGGAGATCCTGCAGCGCGTGAACTTCTCTTCCGCCTACATCTCTCTTCCGTTCAACCTCTCGGTCCGTGAGAACCTCGACGTGTTCGCGCGCCTCTACGGAGTACAGAACCGGAGGCGGCGCATCACGGAGCTCGTCGAGCTCTTCGAGATCCCCGAGGTCCTCGAAACGGTGACCGGCAAGCTCTCGTCGGGACAGGTCACGAGGGTCAACCTCTGCAAGGCGTTCCTGAACGACCCGGAAATCCTCTTCCTCGACGAGCCGACGGCGAGCCTTGATCCGGACATCGCCCAGAAGGTGCGAACGGCCTTGAAGCGCGTCCAGCGGGAGCGCGGCGTGACGATGGTCTACACGTCGCACAACATGCGCGAGATCGAGCTCGTGTGCGACCGCGTCATCTTTCTTTCGCGCGGGAAGCTCGTCGCGGAAGGAACTCCGCGCGAAATCCTGGAACGCGCCGACTCGGAGTCGCTCGAGAGCGTGTTCATCACGCTCGCGCGCGGCGGACGGCTGGAGAGCTGACGATGTGGGGCCGGGTTGCCGCTCTGCTGCTGCGCTATCTCTATCTCTATCGCCGCAGCCTCGCCCGCTCGATGGAAATCTTCTTCTGGCCGGTGATGGACCTGCTCGTCTGGGGCTTCGTGAGCGTCTACTTCCGCCAGGTCGGCGCCCCGAAGGCAATCCTCTTCCTGCTCGGCGGCCTGATCTTCTGGGACGTCTTCTACCGCTCGCAGCAGGCGATCACGCTGTCGCTGACCGAAGAGATCTGGGTCCGCAACTTGTTGAACGTCTTCATCGCACCGGTGCGCATCGCCGAGGTCGTGCTGGCAACGTGCCTGCTCGGAGTTGTTCGGGCGCTCCTCTCGACGACGGTGCTGGGGATCCTGGCCTGGTTTCTCTACGCCTTCGACCTGCTCCGCCTCGGGCCGGCGTTGCTCCCCTACTTCACGAGCATTCTCCTCTTTGGCTGGGCGGTCGGGATGTGCACGATGGCGGTCATCCTGCGTTTCGGACACGCCGCCGAAGCGCTCATCTGGGGCACTCCCTTCCTGCTGCAGCCGATCTCCGCCGTCTTCTATCCTCTGGCGGTGCTGCCGCGGTGGCTCCAGACGATCGCGCGGCTCCTCCCCTCGACGCACGTTTTCGAGGGGATGCGCGCGACGCTCGAGACCGGCCAGCCCGTGCTCGGCCCGCTCGTCCCGGCGCTCGTGCTGAACGCCGTCTACCTCGCGGCGGCCGGCGCCTTCTTCGGCTGGATGATGCGGCGGGTGCGGGAGAAGGGCTACCTGGGACGGCTGGCGATGGAGTGACCGGTAAAGCCACTCACGGGGTCAGGTCTTCACGAGGCGCTGGCAGGTTGACCGTACCGAAGAGCCCTTGCCATCTTTGCAACGCAAAGTGGCAAGTGGAGACCTGACCCCCTACTTCGCCGGATTCGCCGCCGGCACGACCGCCGCCGCGAGCGACGGCGTCCACCACGAGAGGATCCTCTTCACGTACCCGATCGTCTCGCGATAGGGAGGCACCCCGTGGTATGCGGTCACGGCGTTCTCGCCGGCGTTGTAAGCGGCGAGAACGAGCTCCGGCCGGTGGTGGAACCGTTCGAGGAGCTCCCTCAAGTACCGCACGCCGCCGGCGACGTTCGACGCGGGATCGAACGGGCGGGCAACGGCAAGCCGCTGAGCCGTCGCCGGCATCAGCTGCATGAGTCCCCGGGCGCCCTTGCGGGAGACCGCCTTCGGCTCGTAGTTGGACTCCGCGCGGATGACGGCCGAGACCAGCGACGCGTCCACGTCGTGCTTCTTCGCTTCGGCCTGGATCATCGCGTCGTAAGCGGTCTTAAAGAGCGGCTTGCGCTCCTCCTTGTACGACAGGTCGTAGGCGACCTTCTCGTCGAAGCCGACTTCCTTCACTTCGACTTCGGAGACCTCCACCTCGTCTTCGACGATTCGATCGACGAGCGCCATGTCCACCTGGTAGCTGCCGCCGCCGCGGAGTCGAATCTCGACCTCGTCGCCGGTGACCTGGTAGCCGACCGCCTTGACCGTCCGTCCATTGGTGAACACGATGAGCTCGGCCCGCGCGGGGACGGTGGCGAAGAGAACGGCCAGAGTAGCCGCGGGAGCAAGAGTGGAAAGCCGGGGCATTCGACCGGTCAAACCGACCTTCCGAAGACGGAATTCCCCGCGGCTCATGCCTTTATCTTGCCACGACTCGCGGACCGGGCGCGGGGGTGAAAACGGTCGTAAACGGCCCGGAGCCGCCCCGCCGAGACCCTCGTATAGATCTGAGTCGTCGAGATATCGGCGTGTCCGAGCATCATCTGCAAGGCCCTCAAGTCCGCCCCGCGCTCGAGCAGATGGGTGGCGAAAGCGTGCCGGATGGCGTGCGGCGCGAGCCTTTTCCGGATTCCAGCCGCCCGGCCGTACCCCTCGATCAGCTGCCAGAAGCGCTGCCGGGTCATGGCCGCGCCGCGGGCGGATAGGAACATCTCGGGTCTCCCCTTCCGGTCGAGCGGCGGCCGCACTTCCGCGAGATATCGCTCGATCCACGCCTTCGCCGACGCTCCGAACGGTACGAGGCGCTCGCGACCTCCCTTTCCGCAAACGCGCAGGATCCCCATCTCGAGGTCGACGCGGTCCCGCGGCAGCGAGACGAGCTCGGAAACGCGAAGGCCCGAGGCGTAGAGGAGCTCGAGCATCGCGCGGTCGCGCAGGCCGAGCGGTCGCTCGACGTCCGGCGCCGCGAGGAGCGCCTCGATCTCTTTCTCGGTCAGGGTGCGCGGGAGGGCAAAGCCGGTCTTCGGATTCGAGAGGTCGTCGGTGGGATCGGCCGGGAAACCGAGGTGGGCCGTCGCGAAGCGATAGAAGCCGCGAACGGCCGAAAGCGCCCGCGAGGCGGAGCGCGACGAGAGACCGCGGCCGCGAAGGTGACGCAGATAAGCGACGAGCTGGTCCCGCCGCGCTCCGGAGGCGGAGGTCCGGGCGACCGCGATCCAGCGCCCGAACGCCTCGAGGTCTCGCCGATACGCGTCGACGCTCGCGCGAGACAGTCCCCGCTCCACCGCGAGGTGGTCGAGGTAGGTGGGTAGCGATCGCGCGAGGAAGTCGCTGCGCCGAGTCAGTGCGCCGCCGCCGCGGGGGTGAGCCCGTGCACGAGCGAGAGAATCTCCTCGTCGGTCAGAATGCGATCGCTCTCCTTCGCGCGCTGGAAGATCGCGGCGACGAGCTCCTGCCGGGCGGGAATGCCGTGGTTGTCGAGCCAGCACTGCACGTTGGAGATCCCGCTCATCGGTCCGACCTCGATCGTCTGCTTCCGGCCGACCATCCCCGCGGGAACGCCGGAGTAGACGCGGTCGGCGAGCCAGTCGTCCCCCTTCTTCCGGGCCTTGATGATCGCCGCGGCATGGACGCCTGTGCCGGTGCGGAACGCGTCCTTACCGACGATCGGATAATTGTCGGGGATCGGGACTCCGGTGGCGCGCGAGGCGAGCTCGCAGTATTCGTGGAGCTTCGTCAGGTCGCGTTCGATCCAGCCGAGGAGCTGCAGGTTCACGAGAAGCTGATCCATCGGGGTGTTGCCGACGCGCTCGCCGATGCCGATGGCGCACGCGTGGACGCGGTGCGCGCCGGACTCGAGGGCCCACAGCGAGTTCTGCACGCCGAAGCCCCGGTCCTGGTGGCCGTGCCAGTCGACCTTCGCGTCCGGGTTCACCTCTTCGACGAGCTTGCACACGAACCGGATCAGGTTCTGCACGCCGTTGGGCGTCGCGTGGCCGACCGTGTCGCAGACGCAGATGCGCTGCGCGCCCGCGCGGAGCGCGGTCGTGTAGAGCGCTCGGACGTGATCGGGATGTGCGCGCGTCGTGTCCTCGGTGACGTACATGACCGGAAGACCCTCCCGCACCGCGAGGGAGACGGCGTTTTCCGAGAGGCGCATCAGGCGGTCGAGGTCCCAGTCCTCGGCGTACTGCCGGATGGGCGACGACCCGATGAAGCAGGCGACCTCGATCGGGAGACCGACCTTCTGCGAGATCTCGATGATGGGAAGGATGTCGGCCTCGACCGTGCGTGCGGCGCAGTTCGGGCGGATCTTCATGCCGTTCTCGACGATCTCGCGGGCGAGGCGCGTGACCGTGGCGACGACGTGGGGACCGGCGCCCGGCAGCCCGATGTCGGCCGAGTCGATCGAGAGCGACTCCATCAGGTGCAGGAGCCGCAGCTTCTGCTCGATGGGCGGACTCTTGACGGAGGGCGACTGGAGGCCGTCGCGCAGCGTCTCGTCGTCCAGCTCGACCTTCCCCCGCGCGGGGAAGACCGCTCCCCCCGCCCGGTTCCAGTCGTAGATCAGATCCGACTCCGGCGGATGCACGGCAATGTCAGTTTATCAGGTGATCACGCAGCGGTCATCCCGAGCGAAGCAAGATCTTTTCCCTTCAGGAACGAGAGATTTTCGGGCCTTCGGCCCTCGGAATGACACAGAAACTCACCTCCCGGTGAACTTCGCCGGTCGCTTTTCTAAGAAAGCGTTCATCCCTTCCTTCATGTCTTCCGTCGCCGCGCAGAGGCCGAAGAGCGTCGCCTCGAGGACCTGCCCTTCCGCGAGCGGCACGTCGAGGCCGCGCCGAATCGCCTCGAGCGCGAAGCGGCAAGCAGCCGCCCCGTTCGCCCGGATCTTTCGCGCGATCTCGATCGCCGCGGGCAGCGCCTGGCCCACCGGGACGACTCGGTTGACGAGGCCGATCCGCTCGGCCTCCGCGGCCGTGAGCCCTTTCTCCGACGTCAGCACGAGCTCAAGCGCCCGCGCGCCGCCGACGTGGCGGGCGAGCCGCTGCGTGCCGCCGTAGCCCGGGATAATCCCGAGCGAAGTCTCGGGAAGTCCCATCCGGGCGTTCTCGGACGCGACCCGGATCGTGCACGCCATCGCGAGCTCGAGGCCGCCGCCGTACGCATAGCCGTTGATCGCGGCGATCGTGGGAACGGGAAGCCGCTCGATCCGGTCGAGAAGCGCCTGTCCGCGCCGGGAGTGCTCCCGGCCCTCGATCGGGGTCAGTTTCGCGAGCTCGGCGACGTCCGCGCCCGCGATGAAGGCCTTCTCTCCCGCCCCGGTGAAGACGACGCACCGCAGCGCCGTGTCCGCCTCGGCGGCCGCGGTCGCGCTCGACAGCTCTTCGATCACCGCCGAGTTCAGCGCGTTCAGCTTCTCGGCGCGGTCGACGGTGATGACCCGGATTCCGTCTTCCGGGCTCTCGACCCGGACGAAGCCGGAGCTCACGACCCGTACTCGTAGAAGCCGCGGCCCGACTTGCGGCCGTAGCGTCCCGCGAGGACCATCCGCTTCAAGAGCGGCGGCGGCGCGAAACGTTTCTCTCGGTACTCGGTGAACATGATCTCCGCGATCGCATAGGTCGTGTCGAGCCCGACGAAGTCGATGAGCTTCAGCGGACCCATCGGATGGCCGCAGCCGAGCTCCATTCCCTTGTCGATGTCCTCTTTCGTGCCGACGCCTTCTTCGAGCGCCCGCACGGCGTCGAGCAAGTACGGGATGAGCAGGCGGTTCACGATGAACCCGGAGTTGTCGCGGGCGAGGACCGGATCCTTCCCGAGCGACTTCGCGAAGTCGAACACCGTCGCGACCGTCTCGTCCGAGGTCGCGATCGTTCGAACGACCTCGACGAGCTTCATGACCGGCACCGGATTGAAGAAATGGAGTCCCGCGAAGCGGTCGGCCCGGTGCGTCGTCGCCGAAAGCTCGGTAATGGTCAGCGACGAGGTGTTCGAGCAGAAGATCGTCGCGTCGCGGCAGAGGCCGTCGAGCTCGCGGAACAGCTCCTTCTTCGCCTCCAGGTTCTCGACGACCGCCTCGATGAGCAGGTCGCACCCGGCCAGATCCTCGATCTTCGTCGTCGCCGAAATGCGGCCGCGGGCGGCATCCCGATCGGCTGCAACGAGCTTGCCGCGGTCGACGGCCTTCGCGAGCGAGGCTTCGATCCGGCGGACGCCCTTCCCTGCCAGCTCGTCGGAGACCTCCCGAACGATGGTCTCGTAACCGCTCTTCGCGCAGACCTCCGCGATTCCCGAGCCCATGAGGCCCGCGCCGAGCACGCCGACTCTGGTGATCTTCATGCCTCTTCCTTCGCGGGAGGGGGGCTCGGGGGGAGGGGGCTCTCCTCGGCGACCTCTTCCTCGGTCTCCTCCCCGCAAAACTCACGCACCGTCAGCTTCCGGGAAAATCGCGGCCCGGCGAGGGCGGTTACGGCGGAGCTCGGCGCGCGGACGATCCATCCTCTTTCCAGCCAGTGGTCGAGCACTTCGCGGCAGAGGTCGCCGTCGTTCAGAGTCGCGAGCACTCCGTTCAAGTCTCCCCAACCCTTCGCCGAAAGCTCGCGCAGAAACTCCGCGACCGCCGCCGTCCGGACCGGAAAGGAGAGGATTCTTTCCGTCCAGGTCAGCAACGCGTCCTACGATGCGGCCGATTCGAGGACGACCGCGATCCCCTGCCCGCCGCCGATGCAGGCGCCGGCGAGACCGTACCGCGCGCCGCGCCGCCGGAGCTCCTTCAACAGGGTCAGCGTCAGACGGGTACCCGTAGCGGCGAGCGGGTGGCCGAGAGCGATCGCGCCGCCGTTGACGTTCAGCTTCGCGAGGTCGAGGTCGAGCTCGCGGACGACCCCGAGGATCTGCCCCGCGAAAGCCTCGTTGATTTCCCAGAGATCGACGTCCTCCTTGGAGATCCCCGCCCTATCGAGCGCGATCCGCGCGGCGGGCGCCGGACCCAGTCCCATCAGCTCCGGGTCGCAGCCGACCACGGCCCACGAGACCAGCCGGCCGAGCGGCTTCGTCCCCTTGCGCCGCGCGTTCTCCGCGCTCGTCACCACGACGGCCGCGGCGCCGTCGACGATCCCCGAAGCGTTGCCCGCGGTGACCTGGCCGTCTTTTCCGAAAGACGGCGGCAACTTCGCGAGGGCCTCGATCGTCGTGTCGGGGCGCATGTGGTCGTCCCGGTCCACGCGGATCGCCTTGCGGCCGGACTTCACATCGACTCCGACGACCTCTTCGGAAATCCGGCAGCCCTCCCACGCGGCGGACGCCCGCCTCTGAGACGACACCGCGTACGAGTCCTGCTGCTGCCGGGAGATTCCGTATTTTGCGGCGACGCGATCCGAGGTCTGCGCCATGTACAGGCCGCACCAGCTGTCCAGCAGAGCGACCATCAGGGAGTCCTCGAGCTGTCCCTCGCCGAGGCGCAGCCCCCGCCTCGCTCCACGGATGACGTGGGGGGTCTGCGACATGTTCTCCATCCCGCCGGCGAGCACGGTCGTTGCCTCGCCGAGGAGGATTCGCTGCGCCCCCTGGACGATCGACTCGAAGCCCGACCCACAAAGGCGGTTCACGGTCAGGGCAGGAACTTCTTTCGGGACCCCGGCCTTGAGGCCCACGTGCCGGGCCCCGTAGATCGCGTCCCCGGAGGTCTGGAGCGCGTTGCCGAAGATCACGTGGTCGACCTCCGCGGGATCCGTCCCGGAGCGGGCGAGGGCCTCTTTCGCGGCGACCACGCCCAGGTCGATCGCCGAGATGTCGGAAAACGACCCGTTGTACTCCGCCATGGGCGTCCGGGCGCCCTCGAGGATCACGATCTCCGATGGAGAGGCCACGTCTTTATCTATACCACGCGAAAGGAGTTGGTTTCGTCAGCCCCAGACCGCCTCGTGAAACCGGCGCCGCACTGCGTTGAAGTCGATCGGGCGGACTTGCGGATGGATGCGGTTGGTGAGCAGAACGGCGACCCGTCCCGCCCCCGGATCGAGCCACACGGACGTCCCCGTGAAGCCCGTGTGCCCGAAGGCGGAGGCCGGCATCGCGGGAACCGACGAGCCGGCGCCCCGGCTCCCCTGCCAGGCGAGGCCACGGGCCTCGGAGAGCCGCGGCGTGCGGTCGCGCGTCAGCTCCGCTCGAGATGGATCGAGCCACCGGCGGGCGAGCGACCAGACGTCGCGCGCCGAACCAAAGAGGCCGGCGCTGCCCGCGACGCCTCCGCGGCGATAGGCGTTGCCATCGTGGACCTCTCCCCAGACGACGCCGTCACGGAAGCGCGGATACGACAGTCCAATCTCCGCCGTCATGCGTCTCTCCGTCACGTCCCCCTTTTCGGTCGCCGCCACGGACGGCTCCCGGCCCGGCAGAAATTTCGCCGCGGACCTGGCCGGGCGCGCGACGAGGTTCGCAAACGTGGCATCGAGGGGGGCGGAAAAGTGAAGCTCGAGCAGATCTCCGAAGAGGAGAAAATTCAGATCGCTGTAGATCACGCGCTCGCCCGGCTTCGCTTCGGGCTCGATCGAAGCGAGCGTTCGCCGGTAGGCCGCGGCCCCCTCGCCGCGCGCGTAGAGCGGATACCAGGCGGGAAGGCCCGACGTGTGCGTCAGGAGGGACTCGAGCGTGATGCCCTCGTAGCGGGTCGCCTTCCACTCGGGGAGATAGCGTCCCGGCGGGCACCGCAGATCGAGCCCCGGAAGCGCCGCCGCGACGAGAGCACCGCAGACGAGCGGCTTCGTCAGGCTGGCGAG
>DASXSX010000063.1:0-9176 GCA_036505815.1 Thermoanaerobaculia bacterium | reverse complement strand
CACGCCGTCGAAGGCCGGGACCTTCGCGTTCAAGTGCGCGAGGTTCTGCGGCATGGGGCACGGCAAGATGAAGGGCGAGATCGTCGTGATGCCCTGACGAGGCGGGATCTGACCCCCTTCGGGGATCAGACCCCGCGACTTTCTTACGTCAGCCGGAGATCGCGCCGTGCGGCGTCGGGGTCTTAGCCTCGACGGTTGGCGTCCGCTGGTCTTCCGGCAGCGTTCCCATGAGGCGCCGAATCGGCCGGGACAGCAGGAGGAGCACGATCCCCGCCACGCCGGTCACTTTCGCGACCGCCGAGAAGAGCTCCGCGACGCCCATGCCCTGGAAGCCTCCTGCCGCCAGGCCGGCGATCAGGTTGCCGAGCGCGGTGCCCATGAACCAGGTCCCCATCATCTGACCGACCAGGCTCTTCGGGGAGAGCTTGGTGACGCTCGACAGTCCGACGGGAGAGAGACAGAGCTCGCCGACCGTGTGCAGTAGGTACGTGACGATGAGCCAGAGCATGCTGACACGGGCTCCGCCGGCCGTGAAGCTCGCGCCCCACGCCAGGATGAGAAAGCCGACGGCGAGAAAGGCGAGCCCGAAACCCATTTTGGCGGGGGTCGATGGCTGCCGCCGGCCGAGGCGGATCCACAGAGCTCCGAAAACCGGCGCGAGCAGGATGATGAAGATCGAGTTGACCGACTGAAGAAACGAGGCCGGCATCTCCCAACCGAGGATCACGCGCTGGGTCATGCGCTCGCCGAAGAGGTTCATCGAGGAGCCGGCCTGCTCGAAGCCCGCCCAGAACAGGACGGCGGCCATGAAGAACACGAAGATGACGACGATCCTCTTCTTCTCCGCGACAGAGAGTTTCGAAAAGAACAGGATCGAGCCGAAGTAGACGAGCGCGAGACCGAGCATGAAGTAGCCGGTGCTCTGCGCGACCCCATAGAGGGAGAGGTGGAGAACTCCGGCGAGCTGGAGGAGAACCGCCAGAACGATCACGCCGAAGAGCACCGCGACGCCCAGGCCGAGCCGCCGGATTGCCGTCCGATCGCCCGCCGCCGTCACTTCCGCTTTGCGCCGGAGTCCGGCTTCGCCTAAGTATTTGCCGCCCAGTCGATATTGCACGAGACCGAGGACCATTCCGACGCCGGCGGCGCCAAAGCCCAGGTGCCAGTTGATCTTCTCGCCGAGGAATCCGCAGACGAGCGGGCCGATCATCGCTCCGACGTTGATTCCCGAGTAGAAAATCGAAAAGCCCGCGTCGCGCCGATTGCCCCCCTCCGGGTATAGGTCCGCGACCATCGCGCTGACGTTCGGCTTCAGGAGTCCGGTTCCGATCACGATCAGGCACAGCCCGAGGTAGAAGGTGGGCACCAACCCGATCGCCATGCTGAAGTGCCCGGCCGCGATGAAGCAGCCTCCGATGAAGACGGCGCTCCGCTGGCCGAGGATCCGGTCGGCGACCCATCCTCCGGGCAGAGCCATCAGGTAGACGAACCCGACGTACAGACCGTAGATCGCGGCGCCCGTACGATCCGTCATGCCGAAGCCGCCGTTCTGGATCGTGGCGACCAGGAAGAGAAGCAGGATTCCCCGCATCCCGTAGTAGCTGAAGCGCTCCCACATCTCGGTGAAGAAGAGTGTGGAGAGCCCCCGCGGGTGCCCGAACCACTGCTTGGCGGCGGTCGGCGGCTGCGTCATGTGGGTCCCCTCTCCGCTCACAGGCTACAGCAACCCCGACTCGATTCTCGAAAATCCCGCAAATCCCGGGAGCGCGATTTGGAGACTCTCTGCGACGGCTCGCGCCGTCCGTGAGAGATCGGCGTCGGAGTGCGCCGTCGAGATAAACCAGGCTTCGAACTGCCCGGGGGGGACGAAGACGCCGCGCTCGCGCATCGCATGGAAGAACGCGGCGTAGCGAGTTGTGTCGGAACGCCTCGCAGCGGCGAAGTCCGTCACCGGGCCGGACGTGAAAAAGAGAGTCGAGAGCGATCCGACGCGCTGGTAGATCAGTCTTTCCTCCGCCCCGGCCGCGCGGATCGCCGCGAGGATCGCGGACTCGAGTCGGGCGCTCTTGCGCTCGAGCTCTTCGTACGGCGGGCGCCGGTCGATTTCACGGAGCATCGCGATCCCCGCCGCCATCGCCAGAGGATTTCCGGACAGCGTTCCCGCCTGGTAGACGCTCCCGGAGGGTGCAACCTTTTCCATCAGGCTGCGCGGCCCCCCGTACGCGGCGACAGGTAACCCTCCGCCGAGGATCTTTCCGAGGATCGTCAAGTCGGGCGTCACGCCGTACACCTCCTGTGCTCCGCCCGGCGAGAGCCGGAACCCGGTGATGACTTCGTCGAACACCAGGAGCGCCCCGTGCCGCGTCGCGATCTCTCGCGCCGCCTCGAGGTAGCCGAGGCGCGGCGGCACGACCCCCATGTTCGCCGCGACCGGCTCCAGCACGAAGGCGGCGACGTCTCCGGAAAAACGCCGGAAGGCGTCTTCCAGCGCGCCGGCGTCGTTGTACGGGACGACCGTCGTCAGAGACGCCACCTCGTCCGGGACGCCGGGGCTCCCCGCCATTGCGAGGGTCGCGACGCCCGAGCCGGCCGACACGAGGAACGAGTCGGCGTGACCGTGATAGCCCCCGTCCGTCTTCACGATCCGCGAGCGGCCGGTCGCCCCCCGGGCGAGTCGGATCGCGCTCATCGCGGCCTCGGTCCCCGAGTTGACGAAACGGACCATCTCGACGGATGGCACGAGACGCGTGACCCGTTCCGCGAGCCGGATCTCGCGCTCGGTCGGCGCCCCGAAGGACGTGCCGCCGCGCGCCGCTCTCGCGATCTCGCGGACGAGGAACGGCGGCGAATGGCCGAACAGGAGCGGGCCGTAGGACTGGACGTAGTCGAGGTAAGACCTGCCGTCCACGTCTCGCACTCGCGCGCCCCGTCCGGTGGCGACGAAGAACGGCTCGCCGCCGACCGACGCGAACGACCGGACCGGTGAGGAGACCCCTCCCGGCATGAGATTCCGCGCGCGGCGGAAGAGAGCCGTGGAACGCGGTTGGCCCTCCCGCGGCTTCAACCGGGTATCGAACCTTCCGCGATCCACGCCGCCGCCTCGCGCGCGTGGTACGTCAGCACGAAGTCCGCCCCCGCCCGGAAGATGCCGGTCAGGATTTCGGCGACGATCCTCTTTTCGTCGATCCAGCCGTTCTGCGCGGCGGCCTTCACCATCGCGTACTCGCCCGAGACGTTGTAGGCGGCGATCGGCGCATCAAAACGATCGCGCGCCTCGCGGATCACGTCGAGATAGGCGAGCGCCGGCTTGACCAAGACCCCGTCCGCCCCTTCCTCGAGGTCGAGTGCGATCTCGCGCATCGCCTCGCGGCGGTTCGCCGGGTCCATCTGGTATCCGCGCCGGTCTCCGAACTTCGGGGCCGAGTCCGCGGCTTCGCGGAAGGGTCCGTAGAAACCGGACGCGGACTTCGCCGAGTAGGCGAGGATCGCCACCTCCGGAAATCCTTCCGCGTCGAGGGCCCGGCGGATGGCGGCGACGCGACCGTCCATCATGTCCGACGGGGCGACGACGTCCGAGCCCGCCCGCGCCTGCGACACTGCGGTCTGGGCGAGGAGCGGAAGCGTCGCGTCGTTGTCCACTTCCCCGTTGCACACGACCCCGCAATGGCCGTGGGAGGTGTACTCGTCCAGGCACACGTCGGTCATCACCACCATTTCCGGCGCCGCGTCCTTGAGACGCCGCACGGTCTCCTGGACCGCGGCCGCGTCGGACCACGCCTCGCTGCCGATCTCGTCCTTGTGCTCCGGGATGCCGAACAGGATCACCGCAGGGACTCCCAGCTTCTGGAGCTCCCGCGCCTCCGCGAGGGCGCCGTCGGGCGAAAGCCGGAAGACGCCGGGCAGCGACGAGATCTCCTCGCGCAGGCCGGAGCCGTGCCGCACGAAGAGCGGGGCGACGAAACGGTCGGGTGACAGTCGCGTCTCCCGCACGAGCGACCGCGAACCCTTCGTGCGGCGAAAGCGGCGGAGGCGGACCGTCGGAAATCCCGTCACGCGGGCAGAATCTACGCTCGTGGGGCGCGCGCGGCAAGGTCTCTCGCGACCGCCGCGACCGCCTCGAACGTCGGAGGCTCCGCAATCTCCACGCGAGAGACGCGTCGCCGAGTGAGGTCTTCCGCGGTCGCGTCGCCGAGCGCGATCCCGGGAGTTTTGCGCAACCTGTCCTGCGCTTCCCGGGAGGCGCCGTCGAAAAGCCATCGCGCCGCCGCGGGCGACGTCGCGAAAAATGCGGCGAGATCCGCCGCGACGATGATGGGATCGAGCGAATCGTCGTAGGCCCGCGAAATCTTGCGATAGAGCGTGAGTGGCACGACCTCCGCGCCGCGAGCCGCCAGCTCGCGCGGCAGCTCATCCGAGGCATCGTCGCCCCTCGGCAGAAGGGCGCGCTGGCCCGCCAGGTTCGCGGGGATACGTTCGAGCAGCGACCGCGCGGATCCGCCTCCTTCCTCGACTTCGATCGACAGCTCCGAGCGGAGCCGCTCGGCCGTCGCGGGTCCCACGGCGAACGCACTTCCGGAAAGGCGCGACAGCAGATCCGGCCGGGCCAGGAGACGGTCGGCGGTCGCGCGGCTGGTCACGATGACCATGTCGAACCGGCCGGCAACGAGGGCAGGGTCTGGGTGCAGCGTCTCGATCGTGTGGGTGACGCGCTCGACGACTTCGAGCGCGGGTACGAGCTCCTGGGGGAACGGGCGCTCGCCCGACCGCACGACGAGCAGGCGCGGCTTCACGTCTCCGCCCGGGCAATTGCGATCAGCTCCGCGGCTCCGCGCGCGAGAAGGCGCCGCGCGACTTCCCGGCCGAGGTCCTCGGGTCGTTCGGCGATGCCCTCCGCTTCCTCGCGCAGAGTGCGCGATCCGTCGGGCGAAAAGACGGCCGCCTCGAGAAGCATCCTCCCGCCCTCCGTCCGCGCAAGTCCGGCGACCGGAGCGCGGCAGCCGGCCTCGAGAAGATCGAGGACGGCCCTCTCGGCGCGCACTTCGCGATGCGAGGGCGGATGATCGATTCCGGCGACGAGCTCGCGCAGGCTCCCCTCGTCTGTCCGGGCCACGACGGCGAGCGCCCCCTGTCCGATCGCGGGCAGCATCCACGACGCCGGCAGGACCTCGCTCGCGTCGTCGAGCCTTCCCAGTCTCATGAGACCCGCGCGCGCCAGAACGATCGCGTCCCAACGTCCCTCGCGGAGGCGACGGATGCGCGTGTCCACGTTGCCCCTCGCTTCCGCGACCTCGAGATCGGGCCGCGCCGAGAGAATCTGGGCGCGGCGCCGGGGGCTGGACGTCCCGACCCGCGATCCCGCGGGCAGGACACGGAGAGTGCCGCCGTCCCGCGTGACGACCACGTCGCTCGGGTCTTCGCGCGGAAGCACGGCGGCGAGCTCGAGTCCTTCCGACAGCCGGGACGGCAGGTCCTTGGCGCTATGAATTCCGAGATCGATCCGGCCGTCCAAAAGAGCCTCGTCGATCTCGCGCGTGAAGAGATCCTTTCCGGTCATCGCGCTGTTGACGCGGGAGAGCCTGTCGCCGGTCGTCGTGAACGTGACGATCTCGACCTCGGAGCGGGGAGAGAGCGCTCTCGCGACGATCTCGAGTTGGGCGAGAGAGAGCCGGCTCCCGCGCCCGCCGAGACGGATCTTCAATCCCGATCCAGGTCGAACAGATGCCGTACCGCCTCGAGCCTTTCCAACTTCCGGGCCGCGTCCGGTTCGTTCTTCAACCGCCGCAGCGGCTCGTGGAGCAGCTTCGCGACGATGGAGTCGGCCAGTGGACGCAGCCGTTCGCGCTCGGCCGGAGCGAGTCGCTCGAGCTCGCGATCGCGGATCTCCTCGAAGCGGCGCTTCAAGTGGGTCAGCGTCGGGATGACCGAGAGGTTGCCGAACCAGGCGAGGAACCGCTCGATCTCCTCCTCGAGGATCTCCTCGACCCGCGGCACTTCTTTAACGCGCCGGCGCCGGTTCTCGGCCGCGACCTCTTCGAGGCCGTCCAGGTCGTACGCGAACACGTTGTAGATGCCGCGAACGTCCGGGTCGATGTCCGGCGGCAGCGTCAGGTCGAGGAAGAACATCGGCCTTCCTTTGCGCTGTCGCATCGCGGCTTCGACGTCGTCGCGCTGCACGACCGGCCGCGGGCTCGCTGTCGTTCCGACGACGACGTCCGCCGAAGGGAGCTCCAGGGATACCGAATCCCAGGGGACGGCGACGGCGCCGACGCGGGCCGCGAGGTGCTCCGCGTGCTCGGGTGTGCGGTTCGCGATCTTGAGATGGCGCACTCCCGCTTCCAGGACGTGGCGCGCGAAAAGCGTCCCGGTCTCCCCCGCTCCCAGGAGGAGCACGGTCCGCTCGGAAAGTTCGCCGAAGACTTTGTTCGCCAGCTCGACCCCGATCGACGCAATCGAGAGAGGGTGAACGCCGATCTCCGTCTCGGTCCGGACGCGTTTGCCGGCGCGCACCGCGCTCTCGAAGAGTCGGTGGAGCACGGCGCGGCTCGAACCGGTCTCCCGCGCGATCGCGAGCGCCTGCCGGACCTGTCCGAGCACCTCGCTCTCGCCGAGCGCCATCGAGTCGAGGCCCGCCGCGACCCGGAAGAGGTGCCGCGCCGCCTCCGCTCCGAACCGGCGGAAAGCGGCCCGCTCGAGGACGTCCGGCTCGAGCCCTCGCCAGTCGGAGATGAAGCGAGTCAGCTCCTCGCCGACCCCCTCGCCTTCTGCGACGCCGTAGATCTCGCTGCGGTGGCAGGTCGAGACGATCACACTCTCGGAGACGAGACCTCTTCCGAGGAGCCGCCGGAGGCCTTCCCGCACTTCCTCGGCGGTGAAGGCGACCCGGTCGCGGACGGGACCGCTCGCCCCGCGGAAGTTCCAGCCGAGGACGAGGAGGTACGTTTCGTGGCTGTCGCTCATCGGAAGACGTGCGCCTGCGACAGATAGAGGTTCACGAACGTGTAGGAAAACAGGACCAGGATGAAGCCGAAGATCGAGAGGAGAGCCACGCGCGACCCTTCCCAGCCGCGCCGGTCCATCCATAGCATCACGCCGTAAACGAACAGGGTCAGGAGAGCCCAGACGAGCTTCGCGTCGGTGAAACCGCTCCAGACCCGCCGTGCCCACGCGACCCCGAGCGCCACCGAAACCGCGAGCACCACGATCCCGATCGTCACGCTCGTCCGGTTCATCCGGCCGATGACCTCGAGCGCGGGCAGCCGGGAGAAGAGGACGCCGGTCCGGCCGCGGCGGATCTGCCGGTTCTGGATCAGGTAGAGGAGCGAGAGCACGAACGAGAGCGCGAATGCGGCGTCGGCGAGGATCGCGAGGGTGACGTGAAAAGCAAAGAGGCTTCCGCGGGTCGCCGGACCGGACGGGGCGTGCGACGGCAGGAGAATCCCCAGCACCGAAAAGGCGAGCACGAAGGGGATCAGGAACGGCCCGATGGCGCGCTCCCGGTGGCGCAGCACGAGCGCCAGGTAAGCGAGGCCGAGCATCCACGCGAAGAGCTCGATTGACCCTCCGAGCGTGCGATACGGCACCGAGCCGAGAGAGCGCCCGACGAGCTCGAGATCCGCGAACTGAGCGACGAGCCCGGCCGCCACGAGCGCGGGAGCCGCTCCGAGCCCCTTTGGCCGGAAGAGCGACCGGATCGCCAGCGCCTCTGCGGCAGCGTAGAGAATCACGGCGATCCATCCGAGGGAGTGCATCCCGGAAGATTATGGACCGCGCGGGACGCGAAACCCCGGGAGGCCGGCGACTTACCGGCTCACAGGCGCTTTCGTCGGCTCCGGCATGGCGGGAGCCGGCGCGGCCGGCATTTCCTTGTTGGCTTCGACCAGCACCGTGATCTGGACGTCGTCGCCGAGCATCACGCCGCCCGCGTCCATCGCGCGGTTCCAGGTGATCCCGAAGTCCTTCCGGTTGAGGGGGAAGGTGACCTCGAAGCCGGCCTTCTCCATCTTGCCGAGGTTCAGGAACCCAGTGTGCCGCACCGGAACGATCACCGTCTTGGTAACTCCGTGCATGGTCAGGTCGCCCGTGACCTCGTAGAGGTCTTTGCCGTTGGGCGTCACTTTCGTGCTCTTGAACGTGATCGTCGGGTACTTCTCGACGTCGAAGAAGTTTGCGGACCTCAAGTCGGCGTCGCGCTTCTCGTTGCCCGTGTCGATCGAGGCTGCCTGTATGGTCACTTCCACCCGGGAGTTCGCCGGGTTCTGCCGATCGATCAGGATCCGCCCGTCGTAATCCCGGAACCGCCCTTCGACCTTGGTCAGGAAGTGGCGGATCTGGAAACCCACCTGGCTGTGGGCCCTGTCGAAAACGAAGGTCTCGGTCGCCGCACCGGCGACCGCGACGATCGAGAGACCGACGGTAAAGATCAGGGCGACGTGCTTTCTCGCGAACCTCATGTGTACTCCTTTTCTTTTCGTTCGAGCGCCCATAGACTGCGAATGGCTCGATGGTTCATTCATCCGATGAGTGACAGCCGGCTTTCTTCCTTCGGCGCTCGCGACACGTTCTCCGTCGGTCCGGGTCGGACGGGGGACTTCTATTCTCTCCCGCGGCTCGAGAAGGCGGGGGTCGGGCCGGTCTCCCGCCTGCCGGTCAGCCTGCGGGTCGTCCTGGAGTCGCTGCTCCGCAACGTGGACGGCCGCCGCGTCCGGGACAAGGATGTCGTCGAGCTGGCCAACTGGCGCGCGAACGCCGAGCGAACGGCGGAAATTCCTTTCGTTGTCGCCCGGATCATCCTGCAGGACTTCACCGGCGTGCCGCTTCTCGTCGACCTCGCGGCGATGCGGTCGGCGGTCGAGCGGCTGGGCAAGGAGCCCGCGCTCATCGAGCCGCTCGTCCCGGTTGCGCTCGTCGTCGATCACTCCATCCAGGTGGATTACTGGTCCACGCCGGACGCGCTGCGCTTGAACATGGAAGTCGAGTTCAAGAGGAACCGCGCGCGGTACGAATTTCTGAAGTGGGGCACGCGCGCATTCCATGGATTCGAGGTCGTGCCGCCCGGCGTCGGGATCGTGCACCAGGTCAACATGGAGCGGCTCGCCGTCGGCGTCGTCGAGAGGGACGGCGTCTATTTCCCCGACACGCTCGTCGGGACCGACTCCCACACGACGATGATCAACAGC
>DASXSX010000062.1:0-3972 GCA_036505815.1 Thermoanaerobaculia bacterium | reverse complement strand
TCGTCGACGAGATCCACTCGGTCGTCGCCTCGAAGCGCGGCGCGCATCTCTTCCTTTCGCTCGAGCGGCTGGAAAGGCTCCGCTCTTCGAGCCGGCCTCTCCAGCGCATCGGGCTTTCGGCGACGCAGCGGCCGCTCGAAGAGGTCGGGCGGCTCCTTGCCGGCGGGGAGCCGTCCGGTCGCCGCGGCGGATGGAAACCGCGGCCGGTCGAGATCGTGGACGCCAGCAGCCGCAAGGCGTTCGACATCACCGTGGAGGTTCCGGTCGAGGACATGGCGCGTCTGGGCGAGGTCCTCGAGATCCCGAGCGGCCCCGCCGCCGGTCCGTCCGCACGACGCTCGATCTGGCCGTCGATTCATCCCCGCTTGGTCGAGCTCGTCCGCGCGCACCGCTCGACGATGATCTTCGTCAACAGCCGGAGACTCGCGGAGCGGCTGGCTTCCGCGCTGAACGAGACTGCGGGAGAGGAGATCGCGCTCGCGCACCACGGCTCGGTCGCCCGCGAGAAGCGGCTCGAGATCGAGGACCGGTTGAAGCGGGGAGAGCTTCCGGCGATCGTCGCGACGTCCTCTCTCGAGCTCGGAATCGACATGGGAGCGGTCGACCTCGTCGTCCAGATCGAGGCACCCCCGTCGGTCGCGTCGGGCATGCAGCGGATCGGCCGGGCGAGTCACTCCGTCGGCGCCGTCTCGCGTGGCGTGATCTTTCCGAAATATCGCGGTGACCTGCTCGCGTGCGCCACCGTCACGCTTCGGATGCGCGAGGGAAAGATCGAAGAGACCTTCTATCCTCGCAACCCGCTCGACGTCCTTGCGCAGCAGGTCGTCGCCATCGTCTCGATGGAAGAGATCGGTGTCGAGGATCTCTACGCGCTGGTCCGGCGAGCGGCTCCGTTCGCCGAGCTGCCGCGCGGCTCGTTCGAGGGCGTCCTCGACATGCTGTCAGGCCGCTATCCGTCCGACGAATTCGCGGAGCTCCGGCCGCGCATCGTGTGGGACCGCATCGGCGGGAAGGTGCGGGCGCGCGAAGGCGCGCGCCGCGTCGCCGTCGTCAACGCCGGAACGATCCCGGACCGCGGGCTATACGGCGTGTTTCTGGCCGGTGAAGAGAGCGGGAAGAGCCGGCGCGTCGGCGAGCTCGACGAGGAGATGGTCTTCGAGTCGCGGCCGGGAGAGGTGTTTCTGCTGGGCGCCTCGTCCTGGCGGATCGAGGAGATCACGCACGACCGCGTTCTCGTGACCCCCGCGCCGGGCGAGCCGGGCAAGATGCCGTTCTGGCACGGCGACCGGCCCGGCCGGCCGCCCGAGTTCGGCCGCGCGATCGGAGAGCTCGCGCGAACCCTGGCGACGGCGCCGAAGCGCGAGGCGATCCAGCGCCTGACCGAGGACCACGGGCTCGACCGGCGCGCCGCGGCGAACCTGCGGGCGTACCTGGACGAACAGAGCGAGGCGACCGGCGAGGTCCCGAGCGATCGCACGATCGTCGTCGAGCGCTATCTGGACGAAGTCGGCGACTGGCGCGTGTGCATCCTGTCTCCCTTCGGAGCGCGCGTCCACGCGCCGTGGGCCACCGCGGTCCTCGCGAAACTGAGCGATGGCGCGGGGACAGGCCCGACAGGCCTGCACCCGCCACAGTCCAGGTCGCGCGCGTCGGACGCGGAGATGCTCTGGTCCGACGACGGGATCGTCTTCCGACTGCCTGAGTCGGAGGAGCCGCCGGAGGTCTCCGACTTCCTCCCCGCGCCCGACGAGGTGGAGGACCTCGTCGCGCGGAACCTCGGCCAGACCTCTCTCTTCGCGGCTCGATTCCGCGAGAACGCGGCGCGCGCGCTGCTCCTGCCGCGCCGGCATCCGGGCCGCCGCAGCCCGTTGTGGGTGCAGCGAAAGCGCGCGGCGGACCTGCTCGCGGTCGCGTCGCGGTACGGCTCGTTTCCGATCCTCCTCGAGACGTATCGCGAGTGCCTGCGGGACGTCTTCGATCTTCCCGGCCTGGTCGAGATCCTCCGCCGCGTCGCTTCGCGGCGCATCCGGGTCGTCACCGTGGACTCGCGCGCCCCCTCGCCGTTCGCGGCGTCGCTCCTCTTCTCGTACGTCGCGAACTTCATCTACGACGGGGACGCGCCGCTGGCGGAGCGCCGGGCGCAGGCGCTTTCGGTCGACCAGGCGCAGTTGAAGGAGCTCCTCGGAGAAGCGGAGCTGCGGGAGCTCCTCGACGCGCGCGCGATCGAGGAGCTGGAACGAAGCCTCCAGCGGCTCGAAGGCCGCCCGGTCGGCAACCCCGATGCGCTCCACGACCTGTTGCTCTCGCTCGGGGACTTGACCGAGGAGGAGATCCGGATGCGCGCATCGCCGCCGGACGCGGTCGAGCGGTGGCTCCCGCGGCTCACGGCCGAGCGGCGAATCATCGCGGTCACGATCGCGGGGGAGCGGCGGTTCGCCGCCGCCGAGGACGCGGCGCGCCTGCGCGACGCGCTCGGGGTCCCGCCGCCGCCCGGACTGCCCGGCGCGTTCCTCGAGGACGTCGAAGACCCGCTCGGTGATCTCGTCTCGCGCTGGGCACGCACGCACGGCCCCTTCCGCGCCGAGGATGTGGCGGCGCGGTTTGGCCTTCCGATCGCGCCCGTCCGCACCGCGCTCGAAAGGCTCGCGGAGGGGGAGCGCGTCGTCGAAGGGGAGTTCCTACCCGGAGGGCGTGCCCGCGAGTGGTGCGACGCCGGCGTTCTGAAGGCGTTGAAGCGGCGTTCGCTCGCGAAGCTCCGCAAGGAGGTCGAGCCCGTCGAGGCGCCGGCGTTCGTGCGGTTCTTGACTGAGTGGCAGGGCGTGACACGCCCGCGGACCGGATTGGAGGCGCTCCTTTCTTCGATCGAGCAGCTCCAGGGAGCGTCGGTCCCTGCTTCGGTCCTTGAGACGGAAATCCTTCCCGCGCGCAACGCGGCTTACAAACCGGCAGACCTCGACCTGCTGTGCGCGGCGGGGGAGTTGATGTGGCGCGGCATCGCCGCCGTCGGGCCGCACGACGGGCGGATCGCCCTCTACCTTCCGGACCGATACCGCCTTCTCGCTCCGCCGCCCGGGCGCGCCGAGGGAAAGCTCGCCGGCGCGATCCGCGAGCTCCTCGAACGGCGAGGTGCGCTCTTCTTCTCGGATCTCGCTCGCGAGACCGGCGCGTTTCCGCGCGAGCTCGTCGACGCGCTGTGGGACCTCGTCTGGGCGGGAGAAGTCACGAACGACACCCTCGCTCCGCTGCGGGCATTCATTCGGGGGCCTGCCGCGCGCGCTTCCCGACGGCAGTTCCGCGGACGCTCGTTCCGCTCCCGGCGAGCCGGACCGCCGGGCAGCGAGGGACGGTGGTCACTCCTGCCGGCGGCTGCATCCGGCAGTGCCGCTCCCACGGAGACCGAGCGCCGCGCCGCTCTCACCCTGTCTCTTCTCGAGCGTTACGGCGTCCTGACCCGCGAAGCGGTCCACGCCGAGGACGTCCCCGGCGGCTTCTCGACGGTCTATCCGGTCGCGAAGGCGATGGAAGACGCGGGTCGCGTACGGCGCGGGTACTTCGTCGCCGGACTCGGAGCGGCGCAGTTCGCGCTGCCGGGGGCGGACGACCGGCTGCGCGCCCTCCGCGAGCCCTCGGAGGAACCGCAGACGCTGGTGCTCGCCGCGACCGACCCGGCGAACCCTTATGGAGCGGCGATCGCCTGGCCGGAACGGGAAGGCGCCCGGCCCCAGCGGATCGCGGGCGCGCAGGTGATCTTGGCCGACGGGTGCCTCGTCGCGTGGATCGGGCGTGCCGAGAAGAATCTCCTGACGTTCCTGCCGGAGTCCGAGCCGGAGCGTTCCGAGAGCGCGCGGGCCATCGCGTCGGCGCTCGCGTCGCTCGTGGCCGACGGGCGGCGGCGCGCGCTCCTCGTCGCGAAAGTGGACGGGGAGGATCCGGCCCGGTCGCCACTCGCGCGCTTCCTCTCCGAAGCGGGTT
>DASXSX010000061.1:0-2517 GCA_036505815.1 Thermoanaerobaculia bacterium | reverse complement strand
AGCGCCCGGAAGCGGCTCCGGTGAACCCCCTGGATGGAAGCCCTTCGGCATACGTCTTCCAGGTCTTTCCCGCTGCCTGGAGCGTGTCGGCCAGGCTGCGGCCGCTGAGGACACAGGTCGTGCAGTTGGTGTCCAATCCATACGTGGACCCCGAAACGAGCGCCAGGTAGTCCGGCAGGCTCGGATGCGTAACGGCGGTGTACTGCGTCATCGTCGCGTAGCGGGCACCCAGCCGGTTGAAGTTCGGCGCGTCGGAGCCTCCAAGCACGTCGTCGGCTTCGCGGTTCTCGAACACGATCACGATCACGTGGCGGAACCGCGGGACAGTCTCGGCGTTCTCTCGGGAGGCTTCCATCGTGGCACCCGCACAAACACCCGCAATAAGGGCCGCGAGCACTGCAAGCAGCGCAAACCTCAAGCCGACACGCTACCCGCAGGAGAGACAGGAGCCGCAACCGCGTCCTCGGCGGGCGTCAACGGCGGCAGATGCAGGAGTTCCGCAACCCGTCGTTTCGCGTCGATGTCGCGGTAGATGCGCTCCGCATCTTCGAGCGAGATGTCGAGAGCCGTCGCCAGCGACCCGGGCGGATACCCGTTCGTCCGCGCATAGAGCGCGAGATCCATCTGCTCGTACGGAAGAGCGAAGTAGAACTCCTGCTGATCCTGGGCGAGCGGGTACGTGTCGGTGGTTGGCGTCCGTGAGACGATCTCCTCCGGTACGCCGATCGCGCTCGCGAGCTCGTAGACCTGGCTCTTGTACAGGCCGGCGATCGGCTTCGCGTCGGCAGAACCATCGCCGTTCTTGACGAAGAAGCCAAGGTCGTGCTCGAGCCGGTTCGGCGTGCCGGCGACCGCGTAGTCGAGTCGATCGGCGTGGTAGTACTCGAGCATCTTCCGCACGCGCTGTTTGAAGTTCGTCGCCGCCACGATCCGGCGATAGGCGTCGACCGTCACGCGCACGCGCATCTCGTCACCGCTCGGCGAGCGCGCGACGACCGAGAAGACGCGAAAGGTGTCCTCGCCGACGATCGGCGGGAGGACGATCTTCGCCTTCCAGCCGGGCCCGTACTCGGGGATCAGGTCACGGAACGCCTCGTCGCGGCGCCGGTAGGCCCCGACTGCCTCGAGCGCTTCGGTGACATCTTCCAATTCGGTCGCAACCCCTTGGCTCTCGGCCGCGAGCCGGCTCAGGTGAAGCGTCTCTTCGGCCGAATCGCGCTCGGGCATCAGGACCGCGAGAACGTTGTCGGGGCCCAAGGCGCGGGCGGAGAGAGCGACGACGACGCTGCTGTCGATGCCGCCTGACAAGGCGACCACCGCTCCCCGCTTCCGGAGCCGCCCCCGCACCGCCTGCTGCAGTCCGGCAGCGAGAGCGTCCGCGACCGCCACCGCGTCGATCTCGAGGACGGCCGGCGAAAGCTCAGGCGCGGTCGAGCTCATTTTCGGCAGAGGTGTCGGCTCCGACTTTGCTCGAGACGAAGCGGACGATCCTGGCGATCGAGTCGAGATTCTCGGGGACGAGCTCTTCCTCGGCGATCTGGAGACCGTACCTCTCGTCGAGGAACTCGACCAGTTCGAGGACGCCGAGCGAGTCGATCACGCCGGACTCGACGAGCGACTGGTCCGCTTCTACCGTCCCGCTCGCCGAGAGCGGAAAGTTCTCGCTCAGGAACGTCCTGATCTCGCCTTCTATCGCTGCCTGTGACTGCAAAGGGATCCGCCGGGGAAGAGGCGCGCCACGATAACACGCCGCGAAAGGCATCGCTTGCGGCGCCGGCGGGAATGGGATCAAGGGGAGGTGACCCCCTTGTTACCCGACCAACCAGTCCCTATCTTGGGACGGATGTGCGGCATTGTCGGCATCTATCGGCGTGGTGCGGTCGTGGAACGAGAGCCGCTCCTGGCGATGGCCGGAGAGCTGCTCCACCGCGGCCCTGACGGAACCGGCCTCTACCTGGACGGGTCCGTCGGCATGGCTGCGACCCGGCTCGCGATCATCGACCTCGAGCACGGCGACCAGCCGCTTTCCGACGAACACGGCCGCTTCTGGGTCGTTCAGAACGGCGAGATCTACAACTACCTCGAGCTACGCGGAGAGCTGGAGGCCCTCGGTCGCCGGTTCTCGACCACATCCGATACGGAGGTCCTTGCGCACGCGTACGCGGAGTGGGAAGAGGATTCGCTCCACCGGCTGAACGGTGACTTCGCGTTCGCCGTCTGGGACACGCTGAAGCGCGAGCTTTTCCTGGCCCGGGACCGCTTCGGCGTGCGGCCTCTGTTCGTGGCCCAGATCGGCAGAGACTTCTGCTTCGCGTCGGAGGCGAAGGCAATCCTCCGCCATCCGGCCGCGAAGCGCGAGCTGGACCCTGTCGCCCTGGCCGAGTTCTTCGTCACGTGGGCGAATCCGTCGGGGCGGTCGTCGTTCGCCGGCATCTCGGAGCTTCAACCAGGGTGCTCGATCCGGATCCGCGCAGGCGGCGCAGAGCCGGCGCGACGGTGGTGGGACCTCGATTTTTC
>DASXSX010000060.1:0-42526 GCA_036505815.1 Thermoanaerobaculia bacterium | reverse complement strand
TGCCGACGAGGAATAGCGTGACCCGAGGCACGTTAATGTTCGCGGGGGTGTGCTAAATTGGAGTCAAAAGGACGAGGAGAGTTCGTTGACGCGTCCGCGAAAGCGCGCTTAGACTCTCGCCGCCCTTCCCGGAGGCAGAATGTCGAAGAAAGGCGGTAACGGCGACGTCCTGCGGTGCTCTTTCTGCAACAAGAGCCAGAGGGACGTCAAAAAGCTGATCGCCGGTCCCACGGTCTACATCTGCGACGAGTGCGTGGACATCTGCCTCGACATCATCGCCGAGGACCGCGTCCTCGAGACCCAGACCCCCGAGACCAAGCTCCCCAAGCCGAAGGAGATCAAGGAGTTCTTGGACGGCTACGTCATCGGGCAGGAACAGGCGAAGAAAAAGCTCGCCGTCGCCGTCTACAACCACTACAAGCGGATCGATTACCTGGAGAAGAACCGCAAGCTCGACGTCGAGCTCCAGAAGTCGAACATTCTCCTGATCGGGCCGACCGGAACCGGCAAGACCCTGTTGGCTCAGACGCTGGCGAAGCTCCTCTCGGTGCCGTTCACGATCGTGGACGCGACCACGCTGACCGAGGCGGGTTACGTCGGCGAGGACGTCGAGAACATCATCCTGAAGCTGTACCAGGCGGCCGGCAACGACAAGGACAAGACCGAGCGCGGGATCGTCTACATCGACGAGGTGGACAAGATCGCCCGGAAGGGGGAGAACCCGTCGATCACCCGCGACGTCTCGGGAGAGGGGGTCCAGCAGGCGCTCTTGAAGATCCTGGAGGGGACGGTCGCCAACGTGCCGCCGCAGGGGGGGCGCAAGCACCCGCACCAGGAGTTCATCCAGATCGATACCACGAACATCCTGTTCCTCTGCGGAGGGGCGTTCGTCGGCCTCGAGGACATCATCAGCCGGCGCATGACCGAGAAGACGATGGGCTTCGGGGCGAAGATCACCACGAAGAAGGAAAAGCGGTCGAGCGTCCTGCTCGAAAAGGTCCACCCCGAGGACCTGATCAAGTACGGGATGATCCCCGAGTTCGTCGGCCGGTTGCCCGTCGTGGCCACCCTGACCGAGCTCGATCAGGGCGCCCTGGTCGAGATCCTGAGGGAGCCCAAGAACTCGCTCGTCAAGCAGTACCAGACGATGCTGGAATTCGAGAACGTCCAGCTTCGTTTTACCGATGACGCCATCGAGGCCATCGCCGAGGAAGCTCTGGCGCGCAACGTCGGGGCACGGGGTTTGAAGATCATCATCGAGGACCTCATGCTCGACGTGATGTACCAGATCCCGTCGGACGAGGACATCGAGGAATGCGTCATTACCAAGGACGTGGTCAAGCACCACACGAACCCCATCACGATTCTCCGCAAGGCCGGGTAGAGCCTCTCCACCCTTGGACGCCGCGCCCCGCGCGGTTCGCCGCCTCCGGGGCCAGGGGAAGGACCAAGAGCTCCATGAGATCGAACGAAATCACTACCCGGACTGGGGAGGTTCTCCCGCTGGTCCCGCTTCGGGACATGGTGGTGTTTCCCCACATGATGGCGCCCTTCGTGGTCGGGCGCGATTCGTCGATCCACGCGCTGGAGGCGGCTCTCGCGACGTCCGGGAAGCGTCTCTTCCTCTCCGCCCAGAAGGATCCCCAGCTGGACGAGCCCCGCCCCGAGGACATCCACGCGATGGGGGTCGTCGCGACCGTCGCCCAGTCGCTGAAGCTTCCCAACGGCCACATCAAGGTCATGGTCGAGGGGGTCCGGCGCGGGCGGATCGCCGGTTTCGAGGAACGCCCCGGCTATCTCGCCGTCGCGATCGAGCCGGTCCTCTCTCGACCGGTCGAGGTCGAGGAGCTGAAGGAATACATGGGCAAGGTCCTCGGCCTCTTCGAGCAGTACGCGAAGCTCTCGCACCATCTCGCGTTTGAGGGGCTGGCGGCGTCGCTCAAGATCGACGACCCGGACCGGTTCGCCGACACGCTCGCCGCCCACCTCGCGGTCTCGACTCCGGAGAAGCAGGCTCTTCTCGAGGCGATCTCGCCGCACGAGCGACTGCAGAAGCTGCAGGACCTGCTCGAGGTCGAGATCGAGAAGGTCAACATCGACCGGCGCATCAACAACAAAGTCAAGAAGCAGATGGAGAAGGCCCAGAAGGAGTACTACCTCAACGAAAAGATCAAGGCCATCCATCAGGAGCTCGGAAGAAAAGACGACCGGACCGACGAGGTCGACGACCTGAAGAAGAAGATCTCGACTTCCGGGATGCCGAAGGAGGTCCGGGAGAAGGCCGAGCAGGAGCTGCGGCGCCTGGAAGCAATGCCGCCCGTGTCGGCGGAGGCCACGGTCTCGCGCAACTACATCGAGTGGCTGGTCGGGGTGCCCTGGAAGAAGGCGTCCCGCGAATCGAAGGACCTGACGCGAGCCGAGAAGATCCTGAACGAGGACCACTACGGTTTGGAGAAGGTCAAGGAGCGGATCCTCGAGTTCCTCGCGGTGCGCCAGCTCGTCCAGAAGACGAAGGGCTCGATCATCTGCTTCGTGGGTCCCCCCGGAGTGGGGAAAACCTCGCTCGCAAAGTCGATCGCCCGTGCCTTGAACCGCAAGTTCGTGCGACTTTCCCTGGGCGGCGTGCGCGACGAAGCCGAGATCCGCGGGCACCGGCGGACCTACATCGGCGCCTTCCCCGGGCAGATCGTGCAGATGATGAAGAAGGCGGGAACGGTGAACCCGGTGTTCCTGCTGGACGAAGTGGACAAGACCTCGTCGGATTTCCGTGGTGACCCCGCCTCGGCGCTGCTCGAGGTCCTCGACCCGGAGCAGAACCACACGTTCGTCGATCATTATTTGGACGTCGAGTACGACCTGTCGAAGGTGATGTTCATCGCGACCGCGAACGTCGCCGATCCGATCCCGCCGGCCCTGAAGGACCGGATGGAGCTGATCCCGCTCTCCGGCTACACGCCGAACGAGAAGCTCGCGATCGCGCAGACTTACCTCGTGTCGAAGCAGCGAGAGGCGAACGGCCTGAAGGCCGACCAGATCGACGTCGCCGACGACGCGATCCTTTCTCTGATCTCGAACTACACCCGCGAGGCGGGCGTCCGCAACCTCGAGCGTGAGATCGCCAACGTCTGCCGGAAAGTCGCACGCCGCATCGTCCAGAAGAAGGTCGAGACGCCGGTCAAGATCACCGCGGACAACATCCGCGAGTTCCTCGGCAAGCACAGGTTCCGGAACCGCCGGAAGGGCGAGGTCTCCGAGGTCGGGATCGCGACAGGCCTGGCGTGGACGGAAGCCGGCGGCGAGATCCTGACGACCGAGACGAGCTTGCTCAAGGGCAAGGGCAACCTGACGCTGACCGGCTCTCTCGGCGACGTGATGCAGGAGTCGGCGCGCGCCGCCGTGTCCTACGTGCGCAGCCGCGCGGAGATGTACGACGCGGATCCGAACTTCCACGAGAAGTACGACATCCACATCCACGTTCCGGAAGGGGCGATTCCCAAGGACGGCCCCTCGGCGGGGATCACGATGGCGGTCTCTCTCTTCTCCGCGGTGACGAAGATCCCGGTTCTGAAGGACGTCGCGATGACCGGAGAGATCACCCTGCGCGGCAAGGTCCTGCCCGTGGGCGGGATCAAGGACAAGGTCCTGGCGGCGTATCGCGCGGGAATTCTCACCATCATCCTCTCGGCGGAGAACGAGAAGGACCTGGACGACCTCCCCGAGGAGGTCCGCTCGAAGATGGAATTCCACCTCGTCTCGAACATGGACGAGGTCATCAAAATCGCCATGGAAGGCGTTCCACCCACCGCCGCGACGCTCGAAGCCGAGGTGCGGCCGGCCGAGGGAGGAGCCCTCGCTCACTAGAAAGGCTCGGGTAGTTCACACCACCGATTGAGAACCGCGTGACGGTGTCCGCCGCACGCTTCATCCCAGATCCGAGGAGAAGTATGGTCAGAAAGAGATCCAACAACGATTCCGACGTCGAGACGCTGGAGCCTCCGGTGGAAGGTCTGCCGGACACGGCCGGCGAAGATCTCGCCGTCGAGCCGGGCGACACGCTCGACATTCGAGCCCTTCACGAGATCAAGATCCCGCAGCTCCTGAAGATCGCGAAAGACCTGGAGGTCGAGAACGCGACCGGGATGCGCAAGCAGGACCTGATCTTCAAGGTGCTGCAGGCGCAGACCGAGAAGAAGGGCCTGATCTTTTCCGAGGGGGTGCTCGAGTGCCTGCCCGACGGTTTCGGGTTCCTCCGCGCCCCCGAGTACAACTACCTGCCCGGGCCGGACGACATCTACGTTTCGCCGTCTCAGATCCGCAAGTTCGACCTGCGCACCGGCGACACCGTGTCCGGCCAGATCCGCCCCCCGAAGGAGGGGGAGCGCTACTTCGCGCTCATCAAGGTCGAGGCGGTCAACTTCGAGCACCCCGACGTCGCGCGCGAAAAGATCTTCTTCGACAACCTGACGCCCCTTTATCCGCAAGACCGGATCAAGCTCGAAGTGCCGAACAACATGTCGGCGCGCGTACTCGACCTGGTCGCGCCCGTCGGCAAGGGGCAGCGCGGATTGATCGTCGCCGCGCCGCGCACCGGAAAGACGATGATCCTCCAGGCGATCGCGAACTCGGTGTCGACGAACCATCCCGAGATCACCCTCATCGTCCTCCTGATCGACGAGCGCCCGGAAGAGGTCACCGATATGCAGCGGTCTGTCAAGGGCGAGGTCATCTCCTCCACCTTCGACGAGCCGGCCGCGCGCCACGTCCAAGTCGCGGAGATGGTGATCGAGAAGGCCAAGCGGTTGGTCGAGCACAAGAGAGACGTGGTGATCCTGCTCGACTCGATCACGCGACTCGCGCGCGCTTACAACGCGATCGTGCCGCCGTCGGGGAAGGTCCTGTCGGGCGGCGTCGACTCGAACGCGCTCCAGCGCCCGAAGCGCTTCTTCGGAGCGGCGCGCAACGTCGAGGAGGGCGGGTCGCTGACGATCATCGCGACCGCGCTCATCGACACCGGCTCCCGGATGGACGACGTCATCTTCGAGGAGTTCAAGGGAACCGGCAACATGGAGACCCACCTCGACCGCAAGCTCGTCGACAAGCGCGTCTTCCCGGCCATCGACCTGAACAAGTCGGGCACGCGCAAGGAAGAGCTCCTGATGGACAAGGCGGAGCTGAACCGCGTGTGGGTGCTGCGCAAGGTGCTGAACCCGCTCTCGACCGTCGAAGCGATGGAGCTCCTGACCGAGAAGCTCGAGAAGACGAAGACGAACGGGGAGTTCTTGAACCTGATGAGCCAGGGGTAGGGGGACAGACCCCAATTCACACGCGCCTGGCGGCCTCGACGACCGTTTCCCCGTGAATCGAGCCGGGATGGGGACAGACCCCAATTCACACGTGCTGGGCAGCCTCGACGAGCGTTTACCCGTGAATCGGGGTCTGTCCCCTCTTCGCTTCTCCGTCGTCGATTTCCTGAACGCCCGGCCCCTCATCTGGGGCCTTCTCGAAGAACCGCCTCCCGGCGTCGAGGTCTCGCGCGATCTCCCTTCTGTCTGCGCGGACAAGCTCGCTTCGGGCGAGGCGGACGTCGGCCTCATTCCGTCGATCGAGTACCAGCGGATTCCCGGCTTGACCGTCGTCGGCGGTCTCGGGATCGCCGCGGCTTCCGAGGTCCGCTCGGTGCTGCTCGTCTCCCACGTGTCGCGGGAGAAGATCCGGACCGTCTCACTCGATCCGGCATCGCGCACGTCGGCGGTCCTGACGCGGCTCCTGCTCAAGCGCCGTTACGGCGTGGAACCGGAGTATCGAGACGGCGGGGGAGACGCGGACGCCTCACTCGTCATCGGCGATCCGGCGCTGAAGACGCGCCAGGACGGCCACGTCGTCCTCGATCTCGCCGCGGAGTGGCGGGCGTTCTCCGGCCATCCGTTCGTCTTCGCCTTCTGGGCGGTCCGCAACGGCGTGCGGCAACGCGAAGCGGCGGAGTTGGTCCGCGCGTCTTACGAGGCCGGCCGGCGGGATTTTCCGCGCCTCGTCGCCCGGGAGGCGGCGGAGTCGGGCCTTTCCGAGGCGGTCGTCGAGGACTACCTGCGCCACTCGCTCCACTACGACCTGGACGCGGGAGACCTCGCGGGGCTCGATCGCTTCTATCGACTGGCGGCCGAAGACGGACTGATCCCCCAGGTTCGACCGCTCCGATCCTTCTGAGTCCGGGACCCGCTCAGCCCGCGAGTCCCGGGAGGATGTGCCAGACGAGGTAGAAGGCGACGCGCACGACGATCGACGCGAGAAACCCGCGTTTCCGAAAGATCCAGGCCTGGGTGAAGTTGAGCGCGTAGTCCTGCACGAACACCGCGGCCATCGTCGGCAGGCCCTGATCGCGGAGGCCGAGGTCGCCGAGCGGCTCGAGAAGGGACGTCAGAGCGGCGAGCGTCCAGAAAGTTGCATCCCGTCCCTTACCGCGCAGAATGAGCGAGGAAACGATCCAGAGAAGTACCGGGATCGGGAACAATCGATACAGGATCTCGACGATGACGGCGCCGCCCGGGTAGATCACGACCGAAGCGGGAAAAGAAATGTGGATGGAGGGCTGGCTGAGCTTCGCTGCGATGGCCTCCGTCCACCCGGTCGCTGCGTCGGTCGCGATGGCGAGCAGGCCGAAACCGATGCCCCAGAAAGCCGGGATCAGCAGGCGCGATCGGGCCGATCCCTTCTCCCATGCCGGCGGAAATCCGGTGCGCTCCGACAGGGTGACGCCGGCGAAGCCGAGCGCGGCCCAGAGCGCCAGAAACGGCCAATCGAACACCTTCGCCTGCGCCGGGGAGCGAAAGACCGCCGGAAACAGGCCCAGGGTCAGCTTGACGAGGACGAGGTAGGCAACCAGCCACAGGAAGATGCGGAGGGACCGCGAGATGGGTTTCACTCCTCGTCGCTGTACGTGAGGCGGCTCGCGATGTTCCGCGAACACCCTCGGAGCTCTGCCGGTTCGTCTAGAATTCTCGTGATGAGCGGTCCTCGCACGCCGGAGATCCTCGACCGCACCCTCTCGGGGGAGCGGCTCTCGGACGAGGACGCGGTCACTCTTCTCCGGGAAGGCAGACTCCTCGAGCTCGGCGCCGCGGCGAACCAGGTCCGCGAGCATAAGAACGACCCTAGGGTCGCGACCTACATCGTCGACCGCAACATCAACTACACCAACGTCTGCATCTACCGCTGCCAGTTCTGCGCGTTCTACCGGCCCGATTCGAATCATCCCGAGGCTTACGTCCTCTCCTTCGACGAGATCGGACGGAAGATCCAGGAGACGATCGACCTGGGCGGCACCGGCGTCCTCCTTCAGGGCGGCGTTCACGCCGAGCTGCCGTTCTCCTTCTACGAAGACATGTTCCGGTTCATCCGGACCAACTTCCCGACGATCCATCTCCACGCACTCTCGGCACCCGAGGTGTACTTCTTGAAGAAGGTGACGAAGTGGTCGATGCGCGACGTCATCGCGCGGCTCTCCGACGCCGGGCTCCAGTCGATCCCCGGCGGCGGCGCGGAGATCCTCGAGGACTCGGTCCGGCGGCGCGTCTGGTCCCTCACGAAAGCGCCGACCGCGAAGTGGGTCGACGTTCACGAGAGCGCGCACTCCCTCGGGATGCGGACGACGGCGACGATGATGTTCGGTGTCGGCGAGACGTACGATCAGAGGGTCGAGCACTTCCGGGTGGTGCGGGCACTTCAGGACCGGACCGGAGGATTCACCGCGTGGATTCCGTGGACCTTCGTCGAAGAGAACACGGCTCTCGACGGCAAGGTGGAGACCGCCGGCGGCTTCGAGTACTTGAAGACGCTCGCGGTCTCGCGCCTCTACCTCGACAACGTCCGCCACGTACAGGGCTCGTGGGTCACGCAGGGGCCCAAGATCGGGCAGACGTCGCTCGCGTTCGGCGCGGACGACCTCGGCTCGATCATGATCGAGGAGAACGTCGTGTATGCGGCCGGCGCGAGAAACCGGATGACGCAGCCGGAGATGCGGCGCTTGATCTCCGACGCGGGCTACGAGCCGATGCAGCGCCGCACGCTGTACGACGCGTGCAAGGACGCGTGCTGCGCGGCGCCAATCCCGGTGCCGAAGGAACGGCCCGCGACTCTGCCGTCGGTCTCGAGTCGCCTCGAGTCCGAAGTCGCTTCGGCCTAGTCGCCGTCAGGGACGGGAGGCGGCCGGAGCGGACGTTTGCGGCGCCGTGACGTCGGCCATCCGACTGCGCTGCCAGCACGACCCGGCGAGCACGCCCAGCACGAACAGCAAGACCCCGCCCGCCGCACGGAGGACGACGCGGGTTCGGCGGTGCTTCCACGGCGGCTCGGCGCGGAACTGCACGCGCTCGGCGGCCTCGTGCGTCTGCTCGGCCTGAAAGGCGCGCAGGTCGAGAAGAAGGTCGCGGGCGGACTGGTAACGGTCGGCCGGATCCTTCTCGAGGCACCGGAAGACGAACCGGCGCATCTCTACCGGGACCTTCTCCGTCTCCGGAAACTTCGCCGGGTCGTCCTTCAGGACCGATGCCATGGTCTCGACCATCGCCGGCCGGTCGAAGGCGCGGCGGCCCGTCAACATCTCGTAGAAGACTGCGCCGAGCGAGAAGACGTCCGTCCGGAAGTCGATCGGCTTGCCGCGCACCTGCTCGGGAGACATGTATCCTGCGGTCCCCATCACGAACTGGGAGCTCGACGACCCGCGCGCCGCGGCGATGCGCGAAGTGATGTCCCCGGGGCGCGGGCCGATCCGCGCGATCCCGAAGTCGAGGATCTTGGCGCGGCCGTCGTGGGTCAGGAAGATGTTCTCCGGCTTGATGTCGCGGTGGATCACGCCGCGGGCGTGGGCGGCGGCCAGCCCATCGGCGATCTGGCACGCGATCTCCGTTGCGCGCTTGGGCGCCAGCGGACCGGCCCGCAGCCGGTCGGAGAGGTTCTCCCCCTCGAGGAGCTCCGTGACCGCATAAGGGATTCCGCGGTGCTCGCCCGTGTCGTGGATCGAGAGGATGTTCGGATGGTTGAGAGCCGCGACGGCGCGCGCCTCCCTCTCGAAACGCGCGAGGGTCTCAGCGTCGTTGGCACCGGTCTCCGGGAGCACTTTCAAGGCCACCTCCCGGGCGAGCCGGACGTCTCGCGCGCGGTAAACCTCTCCCATGCCGCCTCTGCCGAGCGGCGCGACGATCTCGTACGGACCGAGCAGGTCGCCGGGTGAAAGAGCCAAACCGCCGGTAAGAATATCCCCCCGGGCTAGACTTCGATTTCGATGGACATCTGGCTCCTACGGCACGCGAAGGCGGAGGAGAGCTCCGATTCCGGGCGGGACGAGGATCGCGCCTTGACCCGCGGCGGGACGCGGCGCGCCGCCGCGGTCGCGCGGGGCCTCGCCGCGCTCGATCCGGGCATCGAAGCGATCCTGACATCGCCGTATCGCCGCGCTCGCGAAACGGCCGCCCCGGCCGCGCGTGCCCTCGGCATTGCGAAGGTGACCGATTCCCGGTCACTCGAGCCGGGACGCGCTCCCTCGGACGTCGTCGAAGAGCTCGAGGCCGGCGGCTGGCGCGCGGCGCTCCTCGTCGGCCATCAGCCTCTCTTGGGCTCGATCGTCGCCTTCCTCGTCTTCGGCGACGAGCGCCGGGAGATTCCGCTCCGCAAGGCCTCGGTCGCGCACGTCTCGTGGACGCTGGGGGCAAACGGAACTCTCGAGGGGCTGCTCCCCGCGGAAGTTCTCGTCCGGCTGGGCGCGAGCGGCTGAGAGCGGCCGCCGCCCACCTGTACAATCCGGCGCGACCGAAAGGAGGAGGCAGCCATGGGAAAACTCGGTCTCGGATGCGTTGCCCTGCTCGTCGTCCTCGCCGTGATCGTCGGAATCTCGATGGCCGGCACCTACAACCGCCTGGTCAAGCTCGGCCAGGACGTCGACAAACAGTGGGGCAACGTCGAGAGCGCTTACCAGCGCCGCGCCGACCTCGTCCCGAACCTCGTCGCGACGGTCCAGGGGGCAGCGAACTTCGAGAAAAGCACTCTCGAGGCGGTCGTGAACGCCCGGGCGTCGGTTGGGAGGGCGCAGATCAACGCCCCGACGGCTCCGACGGACCCGGAGGCGCTGGCGCGTTTCGAGGCCGCGCAGGCCCAGCTCGGCGCCGCCCTGCAGCGCCTGCTCGTGGTCGTCGAGCGGTATCCGGAGCTCAAAGCGAACCAGAACTTCCGCGACCTCCAGGCCCAGCTCGAGGGGACGGAGAACCGGATTAACGTCGAGCGGATGCGCTACAACGACTCGGCGCAGGCGTACAACACGACGCGGCTGCGCTTTCCGACGAACCTCTTTGCCTCGATGTTCGGGTTCAAGGAGAAGGCGTACTTCAAGGCGGTGACCCCCGGAGCCGAGCGCGCGCCCGCGGTCAAATTCGATTTCAAGAACCCGGCGCCGGCGGTCACGCCGTAGGACGGTAGACGGAAGACGGAAGACGGAAGACGACAGTGACCGGCCGGTCGACCTCCCGGCCGATCGCGCTGACTCTTTTTCTCGCGGTCATCGCCGCGGGAAGTGCGTTCGGCGAGCGCTCGCCCGACGAGCAGCTTCCGCCGAAGCCGGCGAAGTACGTCACCGACAACGCCGGAGTGCTCGGGGCAGAGCGCGTGGACTCGCTCTCGCGCAAGCTCGAGCAGTTCGAGAGAGACACGTCGAACCAGATCGTCGTGTGGATCGATCGCAAGCTCCCGGAGAGCTTCACTCTGGAGGATTTCGCCGTCCGCGCCTTCAAGAAGTGGGGCGTCGGCCAGGCGAAGAAGGACAACGGAGCCGCGCTCTTCGTCTTCGTGGACGACCGGAAGCTGCGCATTGAGGTCGGGTACGGCCTCGAAGGGGTGCTCCCCGACGCCATCGCGAACCGGATCATCCAGGAGGAGATCGTGCCGCGCTTCCGCGCGAACGACTATCCGGGAGGCATCGAAGCGGGCGTGGACGCGATGATCGCCGCGACGAAAGGGGAGTACAAAGGGACTGGGACCACCGTGAACGAGCGATCCCGACGAAACCGCGGTACGGGTCTCCCGGGATGCTCCGTTCCCCTCATCTTCTTCCTGTTCTTCTTCATCATCCTTCCGCTGCTGTCGAGGCGCTCGCGCCGCTCGCGAACGTTCGGCGGGAGCGGATGGTGGACCGGCGGCGGCTTCGGCGGCGGAGGCTGGTCCGGAGGCGGCGGTGGTGGTGGGGGCGGCTTCTCGGGAGGAGGAGGCTTCTCCGGCGGCGGCGGCGCCTCGGGGAGCTGGTGATGCCGTCCTTCTTTTCGAAGCTGGACAGCGACCGGATCGTCGCTGCGATCGCGGACGCAGAACGCCGGAGCTCCACGGAAATTCGGGTCCACGTGACCCACCGGAAGCCGAAAGACATCGAAGAGCGCGCGCGTCGGAGGTTCGATCTCCTCGGGATGACCAAGACCGCCGAGCGAAACGGCGTCGTCTTCTACATCGCTCCGGCAGTCCGGCGGTTCCAGATCCTGGGAGACTCCGGAATCCACGAGAAGTGCGGCGACGACTTCTGGAAGGAGGTCGCAGCCGAGATGGAGGAAAGCTTCCGCCGCGGCGATTTCACGGAAGGAATCCTCCGCGGGATCGAGAAGGTCGGTGAAGTCCTGGCTCGCCACTTCCCGCGCTCGGCGCATGACAAAGACGAGCTGCCGAACAAGATCGACGAGGAAACTTGACTTTACGCAGCCAAACCGTATGATTCCCCGTTCTTTTCGGGAGGCTCCATGTACGCCATCCTCCGCTCGGGCGGCAAGCAGATGAAGGTCTCGGCGGGCGACGTCGTCCGCATTGAGAAGCCGTCCGCGAAAAAGCTCGGCAAGGGCGAAGAGATCACTCTCTCCGACGTGCTCCTGGTCGCCGGAGAGGGCGACGTCCGGTCGGCGAAGGATGACCTCTCGGGCGTCTCGGTCAAGGCGACGGTCTTGGGAGAAGTGCGCAGCAGGAAGGTCCTCGTTTTCAAGAAGAAGATCCGCAAGCAGTACCGCCGGACGAAGGGGCACCGCCAGACGATGCTCGAGGTCCGGATCGATTCGATCGAAGGGTAGGCGCCCATGGCACACAAGAAGGGACAGGGCTCGTCGCGCAACGGTCGCGACTCGAACGCCCAGCGGCTCGGGGTCAAGCGGTTCGGGGGTCAGGTCGTCTCGGGCGGCTCGATCCTCGTGCGCCAGCGGGGCACCCGGTTCTTGCCGGGCGAGAACGTCGGCCGCGGAAAGGACGACACGCTCTATGCGCGAGTCGCCGGCATCGTGCGTTTCAAGGACCGCGGCCGGTCGGGGCGAATCATCTCGGTCGAGCCTGTCGGAACGTAAGACGTAAGCCGCAACCGCGGCCGTGAAACGCGGCCGGCATTCGTTTCCCGTCTTGTTCATCGACACCGCCGAAATCCACGTCCGCGGGGGCGACGGCGGCAACGGGTGCATCGCTTTTCGGCGTGAGAAGTTCGTCCCGCGGGGCGGCCCCTCCGGCGGCGACGGAGGGCACGGCGGGTCGGTCTGGGCCGTCGCGGATCCCGCTCTGAACACCCTCTACCACCTGCGCCACCAGAGGTCTTTTCGCGCCGAGCGCGGCGAGCACGGAAAGGGCTCGAACCGCCATGGTCGCTCGGGCGAGGACGTCGAGGTGCCCCTCCCGCTCGGTTCCGTCGTCCGCGACGCGGAGACCGGCGAGCCGCTCGCGGAGCTCCTCTCTCCCGGGGAGCGAGTCCTTCTCGCGAAAGGGGGCACCGGCGGCTGGGGCAACCAGCATTTCGCGACGCCGACGCGCCAGGCGCCGAGGTTCGCGAAGCCGGGGCTTCCCGGAGAGGAGCGGCAGCTCGCGATCGAGCTGAAACTCTTAGCCGACGTCGCGATCATCGGCTTTCCCAACGCCGGCAAGTCCACGCTCATCTCGGCGATCTCGGCGGCCAAGCCGAAGATCGCCGATTATCCCTTCACGACGCTCGTGCCCCACCTCGGGGTGGTCGCCGGCGATGAGAGCCGGACGCTCGTGGTCGCCGACATCCCGGGGCTGATCGAAGGCGCGCACCGCGGGGCCGGACTCGGGATCCGCTTCCTGAAGCACGTCGAGCGCTGCCGTCTTCTCTGCCACCTCGTCGACGCGTCGGGCTCCGGCGACGCGGAGAGCGACGTGGCGGTGCTCGAGGGGGAGCTCCAGGAGTTCTCCGCCGAGGTCGCGGCGCGCCCGAGAGTTCTCGTCGCCTCGAAGATGGACGCGGTCTCGGATCCCGAGCGCCCCGCCTCGATCGCGCGCGCCGCGGCCGCCCGCGGGCTGCCGTTCTTCGAAATCTCGGCGGTGACGCACCGGGGCCTGGAGCCGCTCACCCACCACTTCTTCGACACCGTGAGCCGAGAGCCATCCGCCGCGACTCGAAGCTAGATACTCTCTGCCCGTGCGCATCGGAATCTTCGGCGGGACGTTCGATCCGGTTCACGAGGGGCACGTGAACCCGGTCGCCCGGGCCGCCGAACGCTTCGAGCTCGCCCGGGTGATCTGGATCCCTGCGCGGCTGTCACCGCTCAAGGGGGCGCCGCCGACCGACGCGCGACATCGCGTCGCGATGGTGGCGCTCGCGATTTCCGGCCGGCGGGACTGGACCCTCTCCTTCGATGAGCTGGACCGGGAGCCGCCTTCCTATACCGTGGACACGCTGCGCGCGATGTCGGCCCAATTTTTGCGAGACGAGCTTTGGCTTCTCATGGGCACCGACGCGCTCTCCGGCTTCGGGAGATGGAAGGATCCGGAGGAGATCGTCCGGCTCGCCCGTATCGCCGCATTCCACCGGGAACCGTTCGTGGGTGATCGCCTCCGCGTCCCGAAAGTCGCCGGGCTCGAAAATCGCCTGGAGGTTTTCGACGGAGGGTCGTTTAATATCTCCTCGACGGATCTGAGAGTCGGCCTCGCGCGCGGGCAGAGCCCGGCGGGCCGTGTCCCGGAGCCGGTCGCGGAGTACATTACGAAGCATCGCCTGTATCGCGGGGTCGAGGGTTGACGGCGGACCACACCTCGCAGGAAAAAGTTCGGGAAGGTTTGACCGCCGCCCTCGACCGGAAGGCCTCGGCCGTGCTCGTCTTCAACCTTACGGAATTGACCACGATGGCCGATTACTTCGTCCTGACCACGGCGAATTCCGACCGGCAGGCCCGGGCGATCGCCGACGCGATCGTCGAGAGGATCGGCTCGCCCTACTCCGTCGAGGGCCTCCAGACGGCGACCTGGATCCTGATGGACTATGGCGATGTCGTTTTCCACGTCTTCCAGGAAGAGGCGCGGCGCTTCTACGCCCTCGAACGGCTCTGGGGCGACGCGCAGAATGAGACGGGCCGCTTCGCCGCCTCCTCCTGAAGAGTCCGACCGGCCCCTTCCCGCCGGTCGGCGATCGTCCCTGAAGTCTCTCTTCCGAACGCGCAGCCGTCCTCTCGCGCGCGAGATCGCGATGCTCGATCGCGCCCTCGACCTTCCCACGACGATCCTGATTCAGGGAGAGAGCGGGACCGGCAAGGACCGGCTCGCCCGCGCGCTCCACGACGCTTCGAATCGCCGCGGCCGGCCCTTCGTGCGGGTCGAGGCGGCCAACCTCTCCGACGAACTGTTCGAGAGCGAGCTCTTCGGCCACGAGCGCGGAGCGTTCACCGGCGCCGTGTCCGGCAAGCGCGGGCTCCTCGAGGTCGCGGCCGACGGAACCGTGTATCTCGACGAGGTCTCGTCGCTCTCGCTCGCCGGACAGGCCAAGTTCCTTCGCGTCCTCCAGGAGCGCACGTTTCGGCGTCTGGGCGGGGTCGTCGTCCACCCCTTCCGCGCTCGTCTCGTCGTCTCTTCCCGCCGCGATCTCTCGGAGCTCGTCCGGGAGAAAGCGTTTCGCGACGACTTCTTCTATCGAATCGACGTCGTCTCCGTGCGGCTGCCGCGGCTCGCGGACCGGCCGGAGGACATCCTTCCTCTCGCCCTCCGATGTCTGAAGGAGTACGCGCGGGAGAACCGACGCCCGGCCCGCCGGTTTTCCCGCGACGCGGAGGAGCTCCTCGCCCGGCACCCCTGGCCCGGCAACGTCCGCGAGCTCTTTCACGTCGTCCAGAAGGCCGCTTTGACCTCGGATGCGCCGATCGTGTCGGCCGCGGACCTGCCTTCGGGGGCGTTCGGCTCCGTGGACTCCATTCTCGCCGCGGCCGTCGAGAGACGCTGGACGCTGAAGGAGCTGTCGGACGCCTACATCGAAGAGACGCTTCGCCGCGCGGGAGGCAACCGGTCACTCGCCGCGAAGCGGCTCGGCGTGTCCCGCAAGTTCCTCTGGGAGAGAGCGCGGAACGCCTCGAAGAAGCCGGGTCCCCCTTCTACTTTCGTCGGAGATCCGAAGAAGAAATAACCGGAGGGGGCAAGGGGTTTGCTCTGTTCCGGCATCGCTGGGACGGTTTCTCAGGCCGGGCGTCGGTCGGATCGGGTATCATCGCGCGCTCTAAAGCGAACTCCGGGCGTGTAACCGGGGACACAGAAGGGAGAACTGGAATGCCGACGAGCACCGCGCGGGTCCCCAAGCGGGGGAAGCGCGAGCTGGAAAAATACCGGCGGCTGCTGGAGCAGAAGAAGGTGGAGCTGTCGGACGAGCTGGCGAAGGCGCGCAACGCGGAGGAGGAAACAACCGAGGAGGCGACCCAGGACATCGCCGACAAGGCCGTCTCGTCCTACACGCGCGAGTTTCTCTATTCCTTGACCGACGGCGAGCGCACCGTTCTCCTGCAGACCGACGAAGCGCTCAACCGAATCGACGACGGGACCTACGGCTTCTGTCTGAACTGCGGCGCTGCCATGAGCGAAAAGCGCCTGACTGCGGTGCCCTGGACGCCGTACTGCGTCGACTGCCAGGAGCTGGCGGAGAAGGGGCTGCTCGAGGGCTGAAGCCTCCCGGACTCACTCTGTAAGGGCTTGCATCAGACGGTACGTCGCCGAGGGACGTACGCTCGTCGCGGTGTCGCCGGAGAACTTGTCGGCCATGCCCGAGGTGGTGCGTGTCCAACTTTAGCCGGCATTCGAACTCGTCTTCCGTCGGTTGCCATCTCGCACGATAAGTCCGCGTCCCTGAAGACGCTCGCAGGGCGGGCGCGGCTCTTGCTGTTGTTGGATTCGTGAACACGACGCGTACTCACCGATTCGTTCTCGCTACCGCGTTGTTTCTCGTTGCTTCGACCGACGGTGTGCGGGCTACACGGGACGCCCTCTCTCCCTCGAGCGCGCTCGCGGCGAGCTGGAGGCTGACGAGCACGATGCTGTTCGACATCAGGGTCACCGCCATCGCGATCGATCCTCGTTCGCCGAGCACCATCTACGTCGGCGGATACACGGGAGCCACGCTCCGGCGGGACGCCGCCCTCTTTCGAAGCGACGACGACGGATTGACCTGGCGCCGCACCCAGAACGGCCTCTCCGGGCTTTTCGTGGTGAGCCTCTGGGTGAACCCGACAGATCCCGACGTGTTGTACGCGGGCGTCTACGCGAGAGGCGTGTACAAGAGCGTCGATCGCGGCGAGAACTGGATGCTGCTGCCGGCCGGCAACCTTCCGTGGGTCAACTCGTTCGTCATGGACGAGAGAAACCCCGAGACCTTGTTCGTCGCGCTCGGCGGCGACGGCATTTACAAAACGACGAACGGCGGAGCCACCTGGACGCTCGTCAGTGAGTCCCTGGGAGTGACGGGTACCGTAATCGCGTCGCTCCGCCTCGATCCGCTGTCTTCCTCGCGGATCTATGCCATTGGAGCGGGGAAGCTCTATCAAAGCGACGACGCCGGAGCGACGTGGCAGGTCGTCCGGGAGGGAGTCCAATCGCTTCTCTGGATCGATCCCGGCGACTCGGCCATCCTCTATGCGCTCGGGGAGACTGGGAGCCTGCTGAAGAGCGTCGACCGCGGGATGACCTGGACGCCGATCGGCGCGGGACTTCCGACGGACGTGTTCCTCGGGGGGCTGCTGGGCGACCCGGCGAATCCCGCCCTCCTCTACATCGGAACCGGGGGGCGCGGCGTTTTTCGGAGCCAAGACGCCGGTCTGACGTGGGCTGCATTCAACCAAGGCATGTCCAATAGGTCGGTCGGGCCTTTGCTGATTCCGGCCTCCCGGAATCCCGCTCTCTACGCCGGAACCGACTCCGGTCTCTACGACTACCGGGCCCGCGCAGAGTTCCAGATCACGCTTCCGGCGGTTGCGTCGCTCCATGGCGTGCCGCCGGCTTTTTTCCACTCCGACGTCTGGATCTTCAATGGATCGGCAGATTCCGAGGCGACGGTCACCGCGACCTATCGATGTTTGAGCGGCAGTCCGTGCTCGGGGTCGCCGCAGACCTTCACGATCCCGGCCCGACAGGAGAAGACTTTTCAGGACGCGGCGGTCAGTCTCTTCAATGCTCCGGAGACCGCTGGCGCCGTCGAGTTCGAGAGCGACCGTTCGATCGTGGTCACGAGTCGGCTCTACACTCCGGACGCGACTCAGCCGACGACGGGCATGTTCGTGCCTGGCCTGAAGCCGGAGCAGGCGAGCGCCAGTCAGGTGCTGACGTCGCTCTCGCACTCCGGAGACGCGACGACGGGTTTCCGCACGAACGTCGGCTTCTACAACGGCACGGACTCCGGCACATTCGTGAGTTTGGCGTTCTTCGAAGCCTCCGGCGCGGGCCTGGGCGAGATCCTCTCGTTCGCGCGTCCCCGTCAACTGCTGCAGTTGAACGACGCCGAGATCTTCGAGCGACTCGGAATCGCGCGCGACGTCCCCAACTTCTTTTGTGTGGTCACGGCGTACCCCAATCGGACCCCGATCCACGCATACGCCGCCGTTATCGACAATCGCTCGCAGGATCCGATCTTCGTACCGGGACAGGACGCCGCTGCAATGCGGGAGTCCAAGATCACCCTTCCCGCCGCGGCGTCGCTCTCCGGAGCGGGCGGGACGTTCTTCCACAGCGACGCGCGGGTCTGGAACGCGTCGCCGACCACCTTCGCGACGGTGACCGCGCGATATATCTGTTTCACGGGAAGCTGCGGCGACGCGGAACAGTCGTTTCTCGTCGCGCCCCGGCACGAGCTGGTGCTGGACGACGTCGTCGCGTCTCTCTTCCACGCGCCGGGCACGGGCGGCGCGGTGGAGTTCGTCAGCGAGCAGCCGCTCGTCGTGTCGAGTCGGCTGTACACGCCGGACCGATCGGCGCCGACCCTCGGGATGTTCGTCCCCGGCCTCGCCCCGCGGCGCGCGGCTCCCTCGGTCGTGCTGACCGGACTTTTGCATCCGGCGACACTCGACACGGGCTCGCGCGTCAACGTGGGAGTTTTCAACCAGGCCGACGTTCCCCAGCTCGTCACCTACCGTCTCTTCGACGGATCCGGAAACCGGCTCGGGCAGGCCTCGCGGCTCTTCGCCGGGCGCGAGATCTTTCAGATCAACGACATCTTCGGTTTTCTCGGCGTCTCCGCGGCCGCCGAAAGCGCGTACTGCCTCGTCCAGGGGAGCGAGCTCCTGCCGCTCTTCACCTACGCGGCGGTCATCGACAACCGATCCCAGGATCCCATCTTCATCCCGGGGGAGGACGACCCCGACCATCCGCCAATCGTTCCCCTCGAAGCGCCGAAGTAAGCTTCGGAGCGGTGTCGAAGAAGGACTTTTCGCCGGAAGCCGTTCCTGCGTTCGAGCGCGCGCCGTCCGTCGTCGCGGTCGTCGGCGACCTTCCTTTCTTCGTTGAGGAGGCGGCCGCGCGCGTTCGGGACCGGCTCGCGGAAGGGGGCGTCGAGGTTCTCCGTTTCGACGAGGACGCGCCGCCAGGCTCGGTCGCGGAGGCGCTCCTCAACCGATCGCTCTTCTCGCCGCATCGCTTAGTCGAGGTCGACATCTCGCGCGTCCTCGGGGCGGATTCACCGGCCGAGCTCGCGGAGCAGGCATTTCGCGCCTGGGAACGAAGCTCTCCGGCGGGCAAGCGCGACGCGTTTCGACAGATTCGCCGGCTGCTCGTTTCGCTGGACGTCTCCGCCGGGGGGAATGCGGAAGAGATGGCGCCCGCGATCGCGCGGAAGCTCAAGCGGAAAGACCTGGAAGAGTCTCTCGCGGAAATCCTGCGGGAGCTGCCGGAAGAAAAGGACGCCGGTGGCGCCTCACTCCAGTCCACGCTGCGTTTTTTGATCGAGAGGGAGAACGACGGGCTCGTCGCCCTCCTGACCGTGTCGGCCCCGCCGAAAGGCTCGGAGCTCCTCTCTCAGGTCGCGCGGAAGGGCCTTCTCCTCGAAGTGACGATCGGCGAGAAGCGGGAGGAGATCGGCGCCGCCTTGAGTCGCCTGGCGCTTGCGCGCGCCAGCGAGAACGACGTGCGAATCGAGCCAGACGCGATCCGCAAGCTGCTCGTCCGGACGGACTTCCAGCCCGGAGTGTTCGCCGCGGAGCTCGACAAGCTCCTCGACTGGGCGGCAGCGGGAGGCCAGATCCGCGCGGTGGACGTCGGTGAACAGGTCCTCGACGAGGCGTCCGAGGACGTTTATGCTTTTTTCGAGGCCGTGGGTCGGAGGGACGCCGGCGAGGCTCTCCAGCGGCTGGAGCGGCTTTTTTCCGGCCGGGAGATCCGCGCCGGCGACCGCTCGATCGGCGCGGACGACGGCTGGCCGCAGCGCTTCCTCGGCATGCTCACCGACGAGATCCGACGGATGCTGCTCGTCAAGTCGAGGCTGGAGGAACCGGGCGCGCCTCCGTTCGATCCGCAGATGTACTACCGCGCGTACCAGAGCCGCGTCGCGCCTTTTCTGGACGAGCCGCTTCCCCCGTTCGGAAAATCTCCCTTCGGCGGGCGCGCGGCCGGTTATCCCCTCTACAAGGCGGCCGCTCGCGCATCGCGCTTCACCGCCCGAGAACTCGCGCGCGCGCTTTCCGCGGCAGCGGACGTCGACGTGAAGCTGAAGAATTCCGCGCCGGTGCTGGAGACGTTGACGGCGTACGTGGGCGAGCTGATCGCGGGCCGTTGAAGACGGACGGGATCCTTCGCTTCGCTCAGGATGACGGGGGGAGAGAGTGGCTGTCATTCTGAGGCGCGCAGCGCCGAAGAATCCCTCGCTTTAAAGCAGGGGATCCTTCTTCGCTCAGGATGACAGTGGCTAGTGGGGATCTTCGCTTCGCTCAGGATGACGGCGGATTCGGGGATCCTTCGCTTCGCTCAGGATGACGGGGCAAATAAGATACCCGCCGTCTTGTCCGTCTCGATCGATCTCTCCGGCAAGAGCGCGCTGGTCACGGGCGCCTCGCGCGGAATCGGGCGCGCCACGGCAGAGCTCCTGGCCCGCGCGGGAGCTCGGGTCGCCGTCAATTACCGCAGCGACGACACGCGCGCCGAGGAGTTCGTCTCAGAGACCCGCGCGGCCGGCGGTGAAGCGCTCGCGCTCGCGGGGGACGTCTCGCGTCCCGACGAGGCGCGCCAGCTCGTGCGCGACGTCGTCTCCGCGTGGGGCCGTCTGGACGTCCTCGTCAACAACGCCGGCATCTGGGAGGAGAACGAGGCCGGTGGAGCGGACCTGGACACGTGGGACCGCACGTTCGGGATCAACGTCCGCGGGGCCTTCGTCGTGACGGACGCGGCGATCCCGCACGTCCAGAGGGAAGGCGGCTCGATCGTCTTCGTCTCCTCGACGGCGGGCCAGCGGGGGGAGGCGCGCCACTCCGCCTATGCGGCCTCGAAGGGGGCGCTGATCTCGTACACGAAGTCGCTGGCGGCCGAGCTCGGCCCGCGCGGGATCCGGGTGAATTGCGTCGCGCCGGGATGGGTCGAGACCGCCATGACGGCGCAGACTCTCGCCGATCCGGCGTCCCGGAACGAGATCGAGCGCACGATTCCTCTCGGCCGGGTGGCCGGACCCGAGGACGTCGCGGGCGCGATTCTCTTCCTGGTCTCGGATCTTGCCCGGTATGTGCATGGCGAAGTCCTGAACGTCAACGGCGGAAGCGTCCTGATTGGATAGTTCGATGGAAAGATTCGACGACAGGGATCGGCGGCTCCTCCTGGTCTGCCTCGCCGTCATCGTCGTCGGCGCCGCGCTGACGGGTCTCCTTTTCCGGCGCGCGTTTCCGGAGGCTTCGATCGAGTTCCGCGTGAACCGATCCGAGGCGCGCGTCCGCGGCGAGAAATTTCTCGAGGACCTGGGCCGGAAGCTCGCCGGCTCGCGGTTCGCCGGCCGCTTCGACGTCGAGGAGGAGCCGAAAGTCTATCTGGAGCGAGAGCTCGGGCTCGAGCGCGCATCGCGCTTCTACGGAACCGATGCCAAGGTGTGGCGCTGGAAGATGCGTTGGTTCCGCTCCGGCGTCAAAGAAGAGGAGCGGGTCGAGATCACCCCGCGCGGCGACGTCGCCGGCTTCGAGTCAGTGCGCCGGGAAGACACGCCCGGAGCGCGACTCTCGCGCGACGAAGCGCGCTCTCTCTCCCGGCGGTTCCTGGAAAGGCTCGGCCTTCCCGCCGCGAGCCTGAAGCCGATCGAGGTCTCGCCGGTGACCCGTCCGAAACGCACGGACTGGACCTTCGTGGACGAGAAGCCCGGCTTCCGCATGGGCGAGGCAACTGTGCGTTATGCGACGACGGTCTCCGGCGGCGAGGTGACGGGATTCCGCGAGTTCGTGCACGTGCCGGAGTCGTGGTCGCGCGCCTACCGCCGTCTCCGCTCGAAGAACGAGGCGGCCTCGACGGTCGCGACGTTCGGGTTCTTCGTGACGCTCGTCGTCATGCTCGGCGTCCTCGTCACGAAGATCGTGCGGCGCGACGTGCGCTGGAAGCTCGTCGCCGCCTTCGGCGGAATCGCCTGCGCGCTCGCCTTCCTGTCGACGCTGAACGAGATTCCGCTGACGCTGTACGACTACAAGACTTCGAGCCCGCTTTCCAGCCACCTGACCCAGCAGCTCGTTCTGGGGATCCTCGGAGCGATCGCCACGGGCGCCGGGATCGCCGTCATCGTCGCGGCTGCCGAGCCGATCTATCGCGAACGCTTCCCGACGCAGCTCTCGCTCTCCGGGATGTTTTCGCGGCGCGGCGTCCGCACGAAGCGGTTCTTTCTCAGCGTCCTGCTCGGCTACGCGCTGACGGCGTTCTTCTTCGCGTATCAGGCGGTCTTCTACGTGGTCGCGGCGCGGCTCGGCGCCTGGGCTCCCGCCGACATTCCGTACAGTGACATGTTGAACACCGCTCTTCCCTGGGCGACGGTTCTCCTGATCGGGTTCCTGCCGGCCGTGTCGGAGGAGGGCATCAGCCGGATGTTCTCGATCTCGTTTCTCGACCGGCTCGGAGCGGGGCGGATCGTCGCGGTCGTCGTCCCGGCGCTCATCTGGGGATTCGGGCACTCGGCGTACCCGAATCAGCCTTTCTACATTCGCGGCGTCGAGGTCGGGGCAGCCGGCGTCCTCATGGGGGTCCTCATGCTGCGCTACGGCGCGTTGCCGCTGCTCGTCTGGCACTTCACGGTGGACGCGACCTACACGGCTCTTCTCCTGCTGCGTTCCGGAAACGCCTACTACGTCCTCTCCGGCGCGATCGCCGCGGGGATCCTCCTCCTGCCGCTCGCCGCCGCGGTCGTGCTGTACGTGAAACGCGGCGGTTTCCTGCCCGAGACCGGATTGACGAACGCGGACGAAGGCTTCGTTCCGCCCCCACCCTCGGCCGTGCTCGGGCCCGAGGCGGTCCCCTCCGTGCGGGCCGTGCCGCGGAAGGTCCTCGGCTTCGCCGGGGTTGCCGCGCTCGTCCTCGTCAGCTCGTTCTTCTTCCCCGTCGAGCGGCCCGAGTCGCTCGCAGAGGATCGAACGGGCCGCGATCAGGCCGAGACCATCGCTCGTCGGTTCCTGCGCGTGAATGGCGCGGACCCCTCCAGGTATCACATGGTGTCGTATCTGGGCACGGGATTTCCCGATGACGAGGAGGTCCGGCGCGTGAGCCCACAGGAGAGTGGAAAGATTCCCGGCTTCTCCGACGCCGCGGCGCGCTACGTTCTCTCCAAAGGAGGGGCGCCCGCCTTCAACCGACTCGCGAAGCAGCATCTGCCGCTCGCGTTCTGGGTCGTGCGGTTCTTCGAGTCGGAAAAGAAGGAAGAGTGGAAGGTCCTGCTCGACGCGCGACGGGGGCGGGTCGTCGCGTTTCTGAACCCGAAGGAGGAGGCCGCTGCCGCCGCCGCGCCTCCCGGGGCCGACTCCGCCCGGACCCGCGCGCTCGGCGCCGCCGGCAAGCTCGGATATCCGGCGAAGGACTACGCGCCGGTCGACGTCGGCACGCAGGTCCGCCCCAAACGCACGGACACGACCGTCGTGCTCGAGGCCGGAAAGGCGGGCGTCGGAGAAGCGAAGCCCCGCGTCACCGCGGTCTTCCACGGCTCGCGGCTCGCGGCGATCTTTCCTTCGATCCGCGTCCCGGAGACTTTCATCCGGGAGTACGAGCGGCGCCGCCCCGCCGACTGGGTCCTGCTGGCAACCAAGGTCGTTGCGATCGGCGGGTTCGTCGGGCTGGGCGTGATCGTCTTCCTGCGGCTGGTGCGCGGCGGCGCCTTCCGCTGGCGGCGACTTCTCGGACCGCTCGCGGTCGCGCTGGTCGGAATCGTGCTCGCGCTCGCCAACTCGATTCCGAACGTCGGCCGCGCTTACCGGACCGAGCAGCCATTCGGCCTCTTCGAAATCGTGGCCGCATTCTCGTTCGCGCTCGCCGGCATCGCCTTCCTGTGTGTCGCCGGGTTCGGGTTCGTGCTGCTCTCCGGCGCGCGACCAGGCTGGCGAGCAGCGCTCCGCCGGAGCGGCTCGCTCGGGGATGCTCTCGCGCGGGCCGTCGTCGCCGCGGTGGGGACGGCGGGACTCGCCCGCTTCACGGCGGTGGCTTCGTCGCGGTTTCCGGCACTCTTCGAGCCGGACCCGACCCTGCCGCGAGCGCTCGAGCGCGTGCTGCCGGCATACGCCGGATTCTGGTCGGCGGCGACAGCGACATTCGGGCTCGCGGTGGTCGCGGCGGCCGCGGCGCTCGCGTGGACGCAACCGACCTTCCAGAAGCGCGGCGCGCGAATGCTTCTATTCGCCGCCCTGCTCTTTGCGCTCGCCCCGATCGGCGCACGTTCGCCGGGAGAGTTCGCGGCGGCGTTCCTGCCGGAGATCGCGATGGCCGCGTGGCTGGCGTTCTGCGTCTTCGGCCTGCTGAAGGACCACGCCGCGGCCTGGGTCCTCTTCGGCGCGCTCTACTTTGGAGGTTTCCGCGCGGTCGAGCTCCTGGTTCAGCCGGCGGCGCCGGATCGCGTGGCGGGTTGGACCGTCGCGGTCCTGGTGATCCTCGCGTCGGCCGCCCTCCTCGCCGGCCGGCGCGAACGCGTCGCGGCCGCGCCGGAGACGGTCCTCTCCGAGCCGACTGCTCCGCTTCCGTCGAGCCTGGCGGAGGAACCTTGAGGCGAACGCTCGTCCTCGCAGTTCTGCTTGGGTTCGGGCCGGTCGCCCTGTCCATCGGGGCGCCGCCTGAGGCTTCGCTCGCCCGCATTCGTTCCTATCGCGAGAGCCACGAGCTCCCGATCCTGCGCGAGCTTGCCGATCTCCTCGCGATCCCGAACCTCGCTTCCGACCGCGAGAACATCCGGCGAAACGCCGAGGCGATCGTCGCGGCGTTCGCGCGCCGCGGGATCCGGGCGAGGCTCCTCGAGTCGCCGGACGCGCCGCCGGTGGTATTCGCCGAGCGACAGGGGAGTCCGACAGCGCGCCGCACCGTCGCCTTCTACGCGCACTACGACGGGCAGCCGGTGGACCCCGCTCGCTGGACCGGAAAGCCCTGGGATCCCGTCGTCCGCGACGGCCCTCTCGAGAGCGGCGGAAAGGAGGCGGCGTGGTCGGCGCTGTCCGCCCCCGTCGATCCTCGGTTCCGCCTCTACGCGCGCTCTTCGAGCGACGACAAGGCGGCGATCGTGGGAATGCTCTACGCTCTCGATGCGCTCAGAGCGGACGGCGTCGCGCCCTCGGTCAATCTGAAGTTCTTCTTCGAAGGGGAGGAGGAGGCGGGCTCACCCCACCTCGCGCGAATCCTCCGGGACAACGCCGCGCTGCTGACCGCCGACCTCTGGCTCTTCTGCGACGGACCGGTTCACCAGAGCGGCCGAAAGCTCGTCTTCTTCGGGACGCGGGGCATCACCGACATCGAGCTGACGGCTTACGGCGCCCTGCGGCGCCTTCACAGCGGCCACTACGGCAACTGGTCGCCGAATCCGGCCGTGGAGATGGCGCGGCTCATCGCCTCCCTGCGCGACGACGAGGGGAAGATCCTCATCCCCGGCTTTTCCGACGACGTCCGTCCGCCGACGGACGCGGAGCGGCGCGCGGTCGCGGAAGCGCCCGACGTCGACGAATCGCTGCGCCGCGAGCTCGGCCTCGCACGGACGGAAGGTGCGCCGGAGCGAATCGAGTCGCGGATTCTGCTGCCGGCCGTAAACGTCCGCGGGCTCGCGGCCGGAGACGTCGGCGCGCGCGCGACGAACTCCATTCCGACCGAAGCGTCGGCCTCGATCGACTTTCGTCTCGTGCCCGACCAGACCCCCGAAAAGGTCCGCGCCAAGGTGGAGGAGCACCTGCGTCGGCAGGGTTACTTCCTGGTGCGTTCCACGCCTGATGTCGAGACCCGCCTCGCCCATCCGCGCCTGCTCAAGGTCGCGTGGGGAACAGGCTACCCGTCGTCGCGAACTTCGATGGAGCTCCCCGCGTCGCGCGCGGTCGTGAAGATCCTGTCCGAGGCTTCCGGAGCGCCCGTCGTCCGGCTTCCCACGCTCGGAGGAAGCGGTCCGAACTACCTCTTCACCGATATCCTGAAGGCGCCCGTGATCGGGGTGCCGATCGCGAACCACGACAACAACCAGCACGCCGCGAACGAAAACCTCAAGATTGGAAACCTCTGGGACGGGATCGAGATGTACGCGGCGTTGATGGCGAGGCTCGGACCTTACCTGTCATCCCGAGGGCCGTAAGGCCCGAAGGACCCTTCGCTTCGCTCAAGATGACCCTGCGGTGTCAGCTTCCCGTCGAGTGATATCGGGCCACTCCGCTCTTCCACAGTGCCAGTGCGATCGAGAGCGTGATCGCCGCCACCAGCGGTACGGCCCAGAACTCCTTCAGGAATTCGGGACGGTGTAAGAAGCGCGCAGTCGGATAGAACGACGCGAATGCGAACGGGATCACGAATGAGAGGGCGAACCGGACCCACGCGTCGTAGATGGTCAGCGGATATCGCCCGAACTGCATCAGGTTGAAGATCGGGGGAGAGATCCCGATGCGGTCCTCGATCCAGAAGGACGTCGCGGTCAGTCCGAGAAAGATCGCGATGTAGATCACGCCGCCCGAGATCGCCCAGAAAGTGAAGAGAAGGACATCCCCGAACCGGAGCGGAAGCGCGAGCCGGCGCGACGCCCACACGACGGCCACGACTCCGGTCACGACCGACTCAATCGACTCGAGCCGGAACGACTCGAAGAGCACCTGGAAGACCGACGACACGGGCCGCAGGAGAACGCGGTCGAACCGGCCCTCGATCAGGTAGCGGTCCGCGAACATCCAGAGGTTCCACGAGAATACGTTGAAGATCCCCACCGGGATGAGCGAAAAGCCGTAGAGGTAGACCATTTCCTCGAACTTCCAGCCGCGCACGGCAGGCACGCGAGAGAAGACGATCAACAGGAAAGCGAACGAGGCCGCCGTTCCGAGGAAGGATGCAATGACGGCCGAGAAGAAGTCGGCGCGGTACTCGAGCCGTGCCTTCGCGTACTGGGAGAAGTACATGCCGAAGAGCCGCGCGTGGCGTCTCCACCCGCCCTCTGGAGTCCTGGGTCCTGGGTCCCGGGTATCCATACCATCAACCTCCCTGGATCGTGATCCGGTGGCGCGAACGGCGCCAGAAGAGCTGCCCGAGCGCGAGGAGGACGACCGTCCAGGCGGTCTGCAGGAAAAGGAGTCGGGCGGCTTCCGTCCCGGTCGCCTTCCCGAGATAGAGGGCAGCCGGCGTGTAGTTGATGTGCGGAAAAGGGGACGCGAAGAGGATCGAGCGGAACGGCTGGGGGAACAGGGTTGTGGGGATGATGAGACCCGAGAGGACCTCGAGGACGAGGTATTTCGCGCGGAGGATTCCGAGGATCGACTTCGTGCGAATCGCGATCAGGCCCACGACGAAATTGAGCGCCGCGACCAGGAAGAACGAGACGACCGCGGAAAAGAGAAACAAAACGAGCGCGGCGACCGAGGCGGGAGGTTGGACCGGAAAGAGGAGCGCGACGACGATGCCGATCGGCAGCGTGAAGAGGGCCGCCCGGAACGCCGACTGCCCGGCTGCGTCGAACACCATGACCGTCTGGAAGTTGACGGGCCGGATCAGGTTCATCGCGAGCCGCCCTTCCTGAACCTGGCCCGCGATGTCGCGGTCGATCTCGTTGAAGTAGAACGATCGGATCGTCCAACCCACCGCGACGTAGGTGATCATCTGAGGAAGCGTCATTCCCACGACCGTCGGTGAGTGCCGGAAGACCGCCCGCCAGATGAAGTAGTAGACCGCGACGTTGAAGAGGTACGTCAGAACGCCCACGTAGTAGCGGGCCCGGTACGCGAGCATGTTCAGGAAGCCGATCCGCACGAAAGACAACGCGGGACGAATCGCGATCGCGGTCACGGGCGGAGCTCTCCGGGCGGGACGTCCCGCACGAGCTCGAGAAGGACGTAGCGCTCCGGGGGGACGCGGCCGAACGCAAACGGAAGCGGCCCCCAGTCGTCCAGGTAGAACCCGGCGCCGAGGCGGGGGTTCAACGTCGCCAGGAAGGGGAGCACGGCGAGGTCGAAGGCGGCGCGGTGGACGACGGCGTCCGCGGGGAGCGCGACGACGTTCGCGTTGTTGATCGGGATCGCGACGCGGTCTCCGGCCGAGAGATGGGACCGCCGCCAGTCGAGCGCCCGTGCGGCGCCGGCTTCCATGTAGTGCTGAAAGCCCCAGTGCCCCTCGAACCAGAGCGTCGCGCGATCGGGCGCTTCTCTCCTCAGACGGCGCGCGCCGTCTCGGGCGCTGCCGGCGAGGCGCCAGTCGGCTAGGGCGAGGAGAATCGTGAGGACTCCCGCCGCGGCGAGCGGCAGCGCCGCGAAGAAAGGGCCTGCGCGAAGGAGCCCCGGGCGCGCCTCCACGCGGCGGGCGATCAGGATCCCGGCGGCGGGAGCGATTGGCAACAGCGACCGCGCGTTCACGGTCCAGTTGAAGAACAGGGCGAACACGAACGTCCCGGCGACCCAGAGAAAGAGAAGGATCGCCCCGGGGTCGCGCCGCCGCGAGAGGTCCGCAAGAGCGAGGGCGAGCACGCCGACGCCCGCCACCGCCAGCACGCCTAGCTGTGCGACCGGCGCCCAGCGCACTCCGCGACCGTCGGTCAAGGAAAGGGTGCCGAGGCGTCCGGCGAGAGCGAGCCCTGCGGCAGTGAGGACGAGCGCGATTCCCGCGAAGGCGAGCGCGCGGCCGGACCAGAGCCAGGGCGCGAAGAAGGCGATGGACGCGAGACAGCCTCCCGCAAAGGACATCCCGACGACCGCTTTCGTGAACAGGAGAACCCCGCTGCGGAAGCGGATCACGCCCGCGTAGGCTGCGGCGTTGGAGAGTAGGCCCTGCCCGTAGAGCGCCCCCGTCCAGACTTGATAGCCGGCGAGGACGAGAACGGGGATGAGCAGCGGGAGCGCCCAGGCGCCGAGGCGGCGGGTCCGGGCGACGCCGTGGGCGAGGAGCAGTGGCACGAGCGCCATCCCGAAGTACTTGCTCAGCGCGGCGAGCGAGACGAGGAGAGTCGATGCAGCGAGCGTTCCGAAGCGGCCGCCCTCGATCCCCCGGAGCCAGAGCTCGACCGCCCAGACCCAGAACGCGACGTTGAGCGTGTCGCACATGACGTTCGTGCTCGAGACGAGGAAAGCGGGGCAGAGGAGAGTGGCGAGCGCGGCAAGCAGCCGGTGCGCGCACAGACGCCCGGCGAGAGCGTAGGTCCCGACGATCACAGCGATCGCGGGAACGAGAAAGGCGAGATGGAGAGCGATCTCGTTCTCGCCAGCGACCTCCGTCACGAGAGCGATGAAGTAGGACGCGAGCGGTGGATTCTTCGTGACCTGCCACATCGGCTGCTCCGTGCCGTACCAGTTGACGGAGAACCCGTAGAAGTCGAGCGGGTGCGCGCGGATCTGCCCGGCAGCCTTCAGAAACAGCGTGTCGTCCACGTGGAACGCCTTCCCGGCGAAGGGGACGAGGAGGAGCGCCGTCAACGCGGCGACGAGGAGAGCGTCGCGCGGCCTTCCCGGGGCTTCGGCGAGGGCCGCTGCCCTCACGCAATTCCTTCGCGGTAGATGCGCTTGACGACCTCCTCGATCTGCGGCTCCTCGATCATCAGGTCCGTCACCTCGAAGCGGTTGACGATCTCCTTCACCGCCGACGCGGCCGAAATCGCGCGCCGGTCGATGTCGACGGCGTAGCGGTGCGACGCGATCTCCCGCGCCTGCAGTCCGTTGAAATTGAGCTCCGCGGCCTCCGGCGCCCGTTTGACGTCGAAGACGACCGACGTGACCGGCAGGATCCGATCGCGCAGCGAGGCGAGCGGTCCGTCGAACAGGAGCCGCCCGTGGTCGATCACGATGATCCGCCGACAGAGGGTCTCGATGTCGGAGAGATCGTGGGTCGTGAGAAGGACCGTCGTCCCCTCGGCGCGGTTGATCTCCTGGAGAAACTCGCGCACGTTGGCCTTTGCGACGATGTCGAGCCCGATCGTCGGTTCGTCGAGAAAGAGGAGCGACGGCCGGTGGATCAGCGAAGCGGCCAGGTCGCAGCGCATCCGCTCGCCAAGCGAAAGCTTGCGCACGGGCTGGTGCAGGTAGGCGTTGATACCGAGAACGGAGTCGAACAGATCCATACGGCGGCGGTAGTCCTCGTCGGAGACGCCGTAGATCTCTTTCAGGAGCCGGAACGACTCGACGACCGCGATGTCCCACCAGAGCTGTGTGCGCTGCCCGAAGACGACTCCGATCGTGGCGACGTATCGCGTGCGATCCCGGTACGGCACGAATCCGTTGCAGACGATCTCGCCGGAGGTCGGGGTCAGGATTCCGGTGAGCATCTTGATGGTCGTCGACTTGCCCGCTCCGTTCGCTCCGATGTAGCCGACCATCTCGCCCGGCTTGATCGAGAACGTGACGTCGGAGACCGCCGCGATTTCCGTCGTGACGCGGCGGACGAGCGACTTGAGCGCCGCGGCGAGCCCCTCTTCCCGCCGGTAGCTTCGGAAGACCTTCGTCAGCCCGGCGACCCGGACGATCGGCTCTCTCATCCTTCGCGCTCTTCCAGAGCCACCGCCTGCGCGTAGATCTCGCGGGCGGAGCGACCGGACCGGCGTGCAATCTCCCGCGCGAGCCCGCGCTTGCTCTCACCGCGCGCGAGCGCCCGCCGGATCTCCCGCTCGACGTCTTCGAGCGGCTCTTCCGCCGTCGCGCTCGCAGTTCCCTCGACGACGACGGTGACTTCGCCGCGCCCGGATTCCCGCGCCCGGAAAGTCGCTGCGAGCTCCGGAAGCGTCCCGCGAACCGCTTCCTCGTGGAGCTTCGTCAGCTCGCGGGCCACGCAGGCGCGCCGCACGCCGAGGATCCGGGCGGCATCGTCGAGCGACGCGAGCAGGCGGTGCGGCGCCTCGAACCAGACGAGGGTCTCTTCGCGGTCACGCAGTCGCGCGAGCGCCCGGCGGCGCTCTCCCGGCCGGGACGGAAGAAAGCCGGCGAAATAGTGCGGAACCGCCGGCAGGCCCGAAACGGCGAGCGCCGCAGCCGGCGCAGACGGGCCGGGCACGACCTCGACCGGATAACCTGCCGCGGCGGCGGCTTCGACGAGCCGTTCGCCCGGATCGGACAGAGACGGCATGCCCGCATCGGAAACGAGGGCGACCGTCTCCCCACGGCCGAGCCGGTCGAGAAGGTCGGCCACCCGCGAGCGTTCCCGCGGCGCCGGGCAGGAGATCCGCGGCGCGGCCAGGTGGATCCGCGACGCGAGCTTCGCCGTGACGCGGGTGTCTTCGCAGAAAATCGCGTCGGCTTTCGAAAGGACCCGCGCCGCGCGCGGCGAGAGGTCCTCGAGGTTCCCGATCGGCGTCCCGACGACCACGAGCTTGCCCGCTCCTCCAGAAGTCATTTCGCTCTCCAAATAGTACGGTGAGAGGCGCGGGGATGCGCGGCGTCCCAGGACGCGACAGTTATCATGCCGGAGTGAGAAGCGGTCTCGCTTTCCTTCTGGTCGCGTTCGCGCTCACGTTGACCGCGGACGTCGTCGACCGCATCGCCGCGACGGTCAACGACGTCGCGATTCCCGAGAGCGAGGTCCGCAAGGCCATGGTGGTCTCGGCTCTCCAGCCGGAAGCGGGCGAGACCCGCGAGGCCTTTCGCGGCCGCGTTCTCGACGCGCTGATCGACCAGCACCTTGAATACGAGGACGCGCAGCGCTTCGGGTCCGTACCGCCCGACGCGGCGGAGATCGAAGCCGCGATGCGCCGCCTCGAAGAGCGCCTGCGCGCCGAGGGGAAGGATCCGGAGACCGAGTTCACTCGCGCGGGACTCACCCGCGCGGAAGTTCGCGCCTCGATCGAACGGCAGCTCCTGATCCAGCGGTACCTGCGGGAGCGCTTCAACCCGGTCGCTCTCGCTGACGAAGCGAGGGCGAGGGAAGAGTACGAGAAGTTCTACGTCCGGGAGCGCCGGGCCGCGGGACTTGCTGTGCCTCCCTTCGAGTCGGTCCTGGAGGAAGTCCGGAAGCGCGCGCAGGAACGCACGTTCGAGGAGGAGATCGAGAAGTGGCGCAAGGACCTCCGCGAGAAGGCCCGCGTCGGGATCTACCGGATTCCCGTGCTGGTCCCGACGGAGCGCGCGCGCGTGATCCTGTCGTCGATCGCGAAGGTGACGCCGACGCCAATTGCGCGCGTCACGCCGACCCCCACACCCTCTCCCTAGAGACCCCGCGGGCTTTGGCGAGGGCTTCTCGAGTCTTGGTCCTGTGTCTCTCTAGGCTCGGGCCGGCTCGTCCTCGAGGATCTCGCGGATCTGCTCACGCAGCTCGGGCGTGTCCTCGTGTCCGTGGGTCGCGACCGCGTGCTGCGTCGCCGCCTCGAGCACCTCGTCCTCCCTTCCCGAAATCGTCAGCGAGCAGTCTTTCTCGCTCGGGAAGCGGCGGCAGTCGGCAACTTTTCTCCTCGAATCGGGCATGGCGACCTCCTGAAAGTCGAAGCGGGATTCTATCCCGGCGGCCAGCGGAACGGACGCCCGCCCAGAAGATGGAAGTGGAGATGGAACACAGACTGACCGGCGCCTTCGCCGTTGTTCGCCACGAGCCGAAAATCCGAGAGCCCGCGCTCCTTCGCGATCGCCGCGGCGCGGACCGCGAGCGCGCCCAGGAGAGGCTCGTCGTCCGAAGAGACGTCCGCCAGCCGTGCGATGTGCTTCTTAGGGACGACGAGCACGTGCGTCGGCGCCTTGGGCGTGATGTCCTCGAACGCGAAGACACGCTCGTCCTCATGGATCTTCTGGCAGGGAATCTCGCCCGCGACGATCCGGCAGAAGAGGCAGTTTGACAAGCCAGGCTCCTACGTGACGCGCCGCAGCGACGCGCCCAGCGCGTTCAGCTTCTCTTCCATCCGCGAATAGCCCCGATCGAGATGGTACACGCGCTCGATCGTCGTCGATCCTTCCGCCGTCAGGCCGGCGATCGCCAGCGCCGCCGACGCTCGAAGGTCGCTCGCCATGACGTTCGCTCCCGTCAATGGGCATCCCTCGACGACCGCCCAGCGCCCCTCCAGTCGGATCTTCGCACCCATCCGGACGAGCTCGGCGACGTGATGGAACCGGTTCTCGAAGATCGTTTCGGTGACGGTCGAGATGCCGTCGAGCCCGGTCGCGAGCGCGGTCCACTGCGCCTGCAGGTCGGTCGGAAAGCCGGGGTAGGGCGCGGTCGCGACGTCCTGGCCGGGAAGCGCGCCGTCCGCGCGAACGCGGAGCGTGTCGCCGTCGCACGCGACTTGCGCCCCGACCGCGGTGAGTCGCGTGGTCAACGCCTTCAAGTGCTGTGGCCGGCAGCGGCGGACCGCGACGTCTCCCCGGGTAGCCGCCGCCGCGATCGCGTAAGTTCCAGCCTCGATCCGGTCGGGGACGATCTCGTGGTCGGCGCCGTGGAGCGCATCGACGCCGTGCACGGTGATCGCATCCGTCCCGGCCCCTTCGATTCGCGCGCCCATCGAGACGAGCAGGCGGGCGAGGTCGACGACCTCCGGCTCCCGCGCCGCGTTCACGAGCTGCGTGGTGCCGCAGGCGAGCGTCGCCGCGAGCATCGCATTTTCGGTCCCGGTGACCGTGACCGTCTCGAAGACGACGTCGGCGCCGCGGAGCCGGCTCGCTTTCGCTTCCACGTAGCCATGGTGGAGCGAGACCTCGGCGCCCAGCTTCCGGAAAGCGGCGAGATGGAAGTCGATCGGCCGGACCCCGATCGCGCAGCCGCCCGGGAGAGACACGCGCACCGAGCCCGCGCGCGCCAGCAGCGGTCCGAGGACGAGGACCGACGCGCGCATCGTCTTGACGAGCTCGTAAGGGGCGTCGGCCGAGAGGATCTCGGGCACCGCGACGGTGACGGCCTCGCCCGCGGCCTCGACCCGCGCTCCGACGTGACCGAGAACCTTCTGCATCGTGCGGACGTCGGCGACCCGCGGAAGATTGGTCAGGCGAACCGGTTCCGCCGTCAGGAGCGTTGCCGCGAGACAGGGGAGAGCGGCGTTCTTCGCGCCCGAGATGGCGACTTCGCCTTCGAGTCGCGCTGGGCCGTCGATGACGAACTTGTCCACGGCCCGGTCGAGGGACTATGTCCGGGTCAGGACCGCGACCCGCGGGACGCCGGCGAGGTCGGGGACGATCCGGACGAGCCGCCACCCGCGGCGAGCCTTTATCTCTCTCTCGACAGCGGGAGCCTGCCCGGCGCCGATTTCGAAGAGGAACGGCGCTCCGGCCGCGAGGAATGGGGGCACCTCGTCGAGGAGGCGCCGGATCGCGTCGAGTCCGTCCTTTCCGGCGAACAGGGCGGACGCCGGATCATGGTCGCGCACGGTCGCGGGCAGCGACGCCGCTTCGGAGAGCGCGAGATAGGGGGGGTTCGAGATCGCGAGGTCGAACGATTGGTGGGACGCCGGATCGATCGCCCCGAGCCAGTCGCCCGCGGCGAGCTCGAGGCGTTCCGCGACGCCGTGGCGCCGGGCATTGGCGCGAGCGAGGACGAGCGCCTCGAACGACGCGTCGACGGCGACCGCGCGCGACTCCGGGCGCTCCAGGAGCCAGGTCACCGCCAGAATTCCGCTTCCGGTCCCCAGATCCACGACGCGCCCGGCCGCCGGAGCCTCGGCGAGCGCGGCCTCGATCAAGATCTCCGTCTCGGGCCGCGGCACGAGCGCCCGCGCGTCCACGAAGAACGGCCGGCCGAAGAAGTCCCACTCCCCGACGAGGTGCTGGACCGGCGCGCCCGCCAAGCGCTTCTCCCAGAGCGACTCGAAACGCGACGCCGCTTCGGCGGGGAGTTCCGCACGCGGGTCGAGGGCGAGCGGCCGACCGTGCCCGACGGAATGGGCGAGCAGCAGCCGAGCCTCCCAGGGTGTGGCTTCGCCAAAAGGCCCGCGGGCGAGGCGCTCGGCCGCGTCGAGAACGTCTTTGATCATCATGCTCGGGCCATCTCGTCCCGCAGCCGTTCCGCCTGAAACTGCGCCGACAGCGGCTCGACGAGCTCGTCCAAATTGCCGTCGAGGACCTCCGCGAGCCGATGGGTCGTGAAACCGATGCGGTGATCGGTGATGCGCGACTGAGGGAAGTTGTACGTGCGGATCTTCTCCGAGCGGTCGCCCGAGCCGACCATCCTCTTGCGCTCGGCCGCGATCGCGCCTTCCTGCTTCTCGCGCTCGATGTCGAGCAGCCGCGCCTTCAGGACGCGCAACGCTTTCGCCTTGTTCTTGATCTGGCTCCTCTCGTCCTGACACTGGACGACGAGCCCGGTCGGGAGGTGCGTGATGCGCACGGCGGAATACGTCGTGTTCACACCCTGCCCGCCTGGGCCGGACGCGCAGAAGCGGTCGACCCGCAGGTCCTTCTCCTCGATCTTGACGTCGACGTCCTCGGCTTCCGGCAGGACGGCAACCGTGGCCGCCGAGGTGTGAATGCGTCCGGACGCTTCGGTCTGGGGCACGCGCTGGACCCGGTGGACTCCGCTCTCGTACTTCAAGCGCGAGTAGGCGCCGTCCCCTTCGATGAGCGCCGTGATGGCCTTGATCCCTCCGATCCCCGTGTCGTCCCGGTCCACGATCTCGACCTTCCACCGGCGGGCTTCCGCGTAGCGCTGATACATCCGGAAGAGCTGCGCGGCGAAGAGCGCGGCCTCCTCCCCGCCGGTGCCGGCGCGGATCTCCACGAAGACGTTGCGCGAATCGTTCGGGTCGCGCGGGACGAGGAGGACTTTCAGCTCCCGCTCGATCTCTTCGAGCCGCTCGGTCAGGCCGGCGCGCTCCGTTGCGGCCATCTGATAGAGCTCCTCTCCGGGAGAGAGCGACTCGACGAGCTGGCGCGCGCCCTCGAGCTCGCGGAGGACCCGGCGGTGCTCCTCGTTCATCGCGATGATCGGCTCGAACTCGGCGAGTGTCTTCTGCGCGTCGCGGACCGCCCGATGATCCTGGACGAACGTCGGGTCGGCGAGCCGCACGCGGAGCTCTTCGTATTTTCGGCGGATCTCTTCGAGTTTCGAGAACATAAAAAAGCTGTCAGTCGTCAGCTCTCAGCTCTCGAGCTGGAGCGAAACTGCCAGCCCGGCTAGAGAGCGGTGAAGGAGACGGGGCGCAAAGCGAGGAGAGACACGCGGCGCACGTCTAGGCCGGCGCGCCGGACGCCTTTTTCTCGTAGCGCTTGCGGAAGCGCTCGACGCGTCCCGCGGAGTCCACGAGCTTCTGCTTTCCGGTGAAGAACGGGTGGCACTTGCTGCAGATCTCCAGGCGAAGCTCTTTCTTCGTGGACGAGGTCGTCCAGGTCTCGCCGCAGGCGCAGTGGACGAGAACTTCGTGGTACTCGGGGTGCAGGTTCTTTTTCATGGAACCGCGCATTTTACGGGAGGAATTACGCCCGCGCAAGTCCACTGGTTTCAAGGTCAGGCACGTCCTCTCGCCGGCGGCCGACGGCTCACGAATTTGCAACCGAGTAGAATCCTTCGACCATCGTGTTTTACGTCTACGTGAGCGCGCCCGGCATGGCGGCGCGCAAGTTCCCGCTCGAGAAGCCGGTCACGTCGATCGGCCGGTCTTCGATGAACGACCTCCCGATCTCCGACAAGATGCTCTCGCGGCAGCACGCGCGGATCGTCAAGGACGACGATGGAGGCCTGGTGGTCGAGGACCTCGGGTCGCGCAACGGCACGTTCTTGAACGGCGACCGGCTCGCAACGCCCCAGCCGCTCAAAGCGGGCGATCGGATCACGCTCGGGGGCGTGACGCTGAAGCTCGAGTCGGAGTCCACGACCCGAGTGCGAATCGAGGCGGGCGGCACCGACGCGCTCGACAACACCATCCTGAAGGCTTCCGCCGAGCTCCTTCGCGCGCAGCATCAGGAGACCGATCCCCGGCTCCCGGCCGAGCAGCTCTCGAAGCTGATCGAGTCGCTCCGCGTGGTCAACGAGCTCACGATCGAGCTGCTGCGCGACGTCTCGGTCGACGAGCTCATGAAGTTCCTCATGGACAAGGTGTTCGAGACCCTCATGCCGGACCGCGGGGTGGTCCTGCTCCGCTCGCGCCTGACGAACGAGCTCATCCCGGCCGTCGTGCGGGTGGCCGAAGGGATGTCCGCCGACGACATCCGGCTGTCGAAGACCCTCGTCGCCCAGGTCGTCGAGAAGAGAAACGGCCTGATCCTGATGGACACCTCGACCGGCTCGGGGGTGTCGCTCGCCGACTCGATCCGGCTCTCCGGAATCAAGTCGGTCCTCGCGGCGCCGCTCGAGAACGAGGGAGAGGTCGTCGGGCTCATCTACGTCGACAGCCAGGTCGGACACCGCTCCTTCGAGGAAGCGGACCTGCGGCTCCTGACCTCGCTCGCCAACGTGGCCGCCGCGAAGATCCAGAACGCGCGTTTGATGGCGGAGGCGGCCGAGAAGAAGCAGATGGACCGCGAGTTCGCGCTGGCCCGCGAGATCCAGCAGCGCCTTCTCCCGGAGAGCCCTCCGACGATCCCCGGCTACGAGTTGCACGGCTCGAACACCGCGTCGCGCCAGGTCTCCGGAGACTATTTCGACTTTCGCGCGCGATCCGATGGGAAGGTCTATGCGGCGATCGCCGACGTGTGCGGCAAGGGCGTGGGGCCGGCGCTCTTGATGGCCTCCCTCCAGGCGTCCTTCCACGCCTGGGCCGACGAGTCGGTGCCGGTGGCGGAGATGACCGGGCGGCTTTCGGAGGCGATCTCGCGGCGCACCGGCCCCGACCGCTTCATCACCTTTTTTCTCGTTCTCCTCGATCCCGCGACCGGTGAGGTGGAGTACACGAACGCAGGCCACAACCCGGGCATCCTCCTGAAGTGCGACAAATCGATGCAGGAGCTCTCCTCGCACGGATTGCCGCTCGCCCTCTTTCCGGGAAAGCCGTACACCTCTTCGCGTTTCACGCTCGCCCCCGGGGACCTCCTCTGTCTCTACACCGACGGAGTCACTGAGGCGAACAGCCCCGACGGCACCGAGTTCGGCTTCCCGCGCCTGAAGGAATTTTTGAGCGGGCAGGTCGGAAAGGAGCCGGCGGAGATCGAAGAGTCCCTGCTGAAGGAGCTCGAGGAGCACGCGCAGGGGGAGCCGTTCGCCGACGACCGCACGCTCGTCATGATCCGCCGCATTCTGGCGGCCTGACAGACTGTTCGTGACCCGGTTGCTGATCGAGGGCGGCACCGTCCTCGGCCTCGCCACGCCCGACGACATCCAACCCAACACGGACCTCTCCGCCGAAGACGGCCGCATCCGCGCCGTCGGACGCGAAGCGCGGCGCCTCGCGCGCGAGACGGAAGTCGGTTTGCTCGTCAGGATCGATGCACGCGGGAAGTGGGTGCTTCCCGGATTCGTCCAGGCGCACCTGCACCTCTGTCAGACGCTGCTGCGAAACGGGCCGGATCACCTGGAGCTGATGCCCTGGCTCCAGAGCCACGTCTGGCCGGGAGAGGCGGCGCATGACGCGGAGACGATGTCCGTCTCCGCGCGGCTCGGGATCGCCGAGTGCCTATCGGCGGGAGTCACCGCCGTCCTCGACATGGGAACTGTCCGCCATTCCGACGCGCTCTTCGAAGCGGCGGCGGCGAGCGGCATCCGCTACGTGGGGGGCAACGTCCTCATGGACGACCCCGAGACGACGCCGCCCTGGCTCCGCGCCTCCGCAGAAGAGGGCCTCGCCGAGACGGATCGGCTGCACGGAAAGTGGCACGGACGGGAGAGCGGGCGCCTCGGCGTCGCCGTCCAGCCGAGATTCGCGGTGTCCTGCACGGATGCACTGCTCACCGCCGCAGCGGAGCTCGCCCGCGATCGCGGCCTCGTCGTCCACACGCATGCGAGCGAGAACCGCGCCGAGTGCTTGCTCGTCGAACGCCGCACGGGCCTCCCGAACATCGCATACCTGGATGCGATGGGCTTGCTCGGCCCGCGCACCTGCGTGGCGCACGCCGTCCACACGGGGGAGCGGGATTTCCGACTGCTCGTCGACCGCGGGACCGCAGTCGCGCACTGTCCCTCGTCCAACCTGAAGCTCGCCTCGGGCGTCTGCCCGGTGCCGGAGCTGCGCCGCGCCGGGGTCCGCGTGGCGCTCGGCTCCGACGGTGCAGCCTGCAACAACCTACTCGATCCTTTTCGCGAGATGCGCCTGGCCGCGCTCCTGCCGCGCGTTCACGATCCGGCGGAAACACTCCCCGCGTTCGACGTCCTGCGCATGGCGACCTGGGAGGGCGCAGCGGCGCTCGGGCTCGAGGGACCTCACGGACTCACGCCGGGCGCACGCGCCGACGTCGCGATCCTCGATCCGGAGGTCGGCTGGTCGCTACCCGACGACTGGTCGGCGGAGCCCTACGGGGCGATCGTCTACTCGATGGGACGCGAGAACGTCTCGGCGACCGTCGTGGACGGCGTGGTCCGGTACCGCCGCGAAGATCCGTCAGTCGGCGGAACCAAGCCGACGGCGGAAGAGATCCGCGAGGCGGTCCGGGCGCTCCGAAAGAGGATGGAAGGAGCGTCGGCGGCTACGGCGTGAACGACGGCGCCAGGATCGCGGCGTTGCCGAAGAGGAGCGAGGTTCCGAGCCAGAAACCGCGGAAGTTCGGATCGTCCAGGAACGTGATTGCCCATCCTTTCCCGGCCGGCTCCGCGATCAGATAGGGCGTTCCCGCCATGCGCTCGATCGCCTCCGGCCAGGCGTGCCCTGAGGCGAGCGGCTTGTCGCGTTCGATCGAGACGACCGTCTCGAACGGGTCGGCCGGGGCGATCAGGGGAGCGTCGGTCGCGAGAAGGACCCGCGGCGGCTCCGGGCTTCCGAAGAGGAGAAAGTGCTCCGGCTTCGCGCGGGTCCGGAAGATCGCGCCCGGGATCCGGATTCGGCGGTTCTCGATGTCTGCTTCGTCGGCCGGCTTCGGCTCCGCCGCGCTCTTCTTCTTTTCGGCAGGGGCGGTCTCGGGCTTCTTCTCCGATTCCTTCTCGCGCGGCGGCTTCCATTCGGAGGCGTGGGAGAGATCAACGTCTTTCTCGCGGAGGAGAGCGGCGCCGCCGCCGATGCCGACGAGGACTCCTCCCGCCTTCACCCACGCCCGCAGGGCTTCGGCGTTGCTTTTTGCGAGAGACGCGGTGACCTTCGACGCCGCGTCCGGCAAGATCAACACGTTGTATCGGTCGAGCTCGGCATCGTCGAACGAATCGACATCGAGCAGCGAGACCGGGTAACGGAAGACCCGGTAGAACTCGTCGGTCGCCCAGCCGGAAGAGGACCGGTCCACGCCCGGACCGGTCACCAGACCGACTCGGGCGGGCTTCCAGGTGACGAACCGTTCGGATCCGAGGGCAATGCCTTCCTCTGTCCACGCGGAATCCACCCCTACGAAATCCGCGCCGGTCGCGCGCGCGAGCTCCGCGACGATCGAATCGAGCTCGGCCGGCGCGCCCTCACGCCGCAGGAAGAGAGACCCGACCGCGTAATTCTTGCCGGAGAGCCGGAAGCTCTTCGCGGCGACCGCCGCGACCACGTGTCTTTCGGCGCAGCGCGCGAGAATCGGAAACGCCGCGAGGCCCGGCGACCGGACGAGGTAACCGAGGCGCGCCCCGGAGTGCTCGACGCGGCCGGGTCGCAGCTCCGCGTCCTCCCCGGCGGGCGCGCGGCTGGCCATGCGTGAAGCGCGCAGACCGAACGCCGCCGGCAGTGACCAGGCGGTCACGTCGTAGAAACCTTCTCCTTCCCGGCGCAGGAACTTCGTTCGCTCCGCCTCGAGGAACTTCTCCGGAAGCTCCGCCTTCTCGTCGAGCAGCGCCGCCGCGAGCGCCCCCGAGGGTTGCGCGGTCTCGATAACGAGAGGTCCGCTGTCGTCCCTGCCGGTCGGCTTGCCCCGCCTGACCTGGATTCCCTGCGCGCGCAACGTTTCGAGAAACAGCCGGAGCCGGTAAGCGTCCTGGTCGCCCGGGATCATGTAGTAGCGGTCCGCCGACGCGAGTGGAGCCGCGCGCGCAGCGGCGAAATCGCGCAGCAGCTCTTCGCGGTGGGCAGCCGCCGTCGCGAGCGTCGTCAGACCGGTCACGAAGTGCTTCAGCGCGCGCTCCTTCAGGGTCAGGATGGAGCCGTCGCGGCGGCGATAGGCGAGACCCGCGCCGGGGCCGCCGGCCATCTCGTAAGTCATGCCGATTGCGCCGTTGAAAAAGGCCCACGAGTCTCCGTACGCGGGGTAGAAGAGGTCGAAGGTCTCGCGAACGAAGTAGGTCCAGCCCCGCGCGTCGAAGGCCGAGGCGTTCTCGCGCCCGAAGACCCCGAGCCATTTGACCGAGTCCCGGTGCAGCCCCGCGTGCAACGGCTCTGCGGACGGCGGGAAGAAGTAGGAGCTCTCGGGGCTCATCTCGTGGTAGTCGACGTGTACCTGGGGAGGCGTCCGGGCGTATCGCGCGATCCGCGCCCGCGTTTCCGCCTGAGTCACCCACGCCCAGTCGCGGTTCAGGTCGAAGCCGAAGTGATTGGTCCGGCCTCTCGGCCAGGCGGGATGGTGCTCGCGCGCGTCCGGGTTGGGGTCCGGCTCTCCAGTCACCGCGGTCGCGAGCCAGGAGAGGTATCGCATCCGGCCGTCCGGGTTCACCATGGGATCCATCGTCAGGACGACGCGCCGCAGGAGCTCCGCGATGTCGGCGTCGCGCGAAGCGGCGAGGTGGTAGAGCGTCGCCATCGCGGCATCGGGGCTCGACGCCTCGTCGCCGTGAACCCCGTAGGAAAACCAGACGAAGACGGGGAGTTCGGAGGGCACGCCGGTCAGCTTTCCGGATACCGGCGAATAGAGCGAGCGGATCTTCCCGGACAGCTCTTCGAACCGGGCGTGATTTTCGGGTGCCGTGACGACGACGAGGAGGAGATCGCGCCCCTCGGTGGTCTTTCCGTACGTCTCGACGCGAACCCGCTCGGGCGCGGCGGCGGCGACCGCGCGGACATATGTCGAAACGTCGGCGTGGGTGACGAAGCGATCACCGATCTTGAAGCCGAGCGTCTTCTCCGGCGTCGGCACGCGCGGGTCCATCTGAGCCGGCGCGTAGTCCGAAGCGATTCCGACGGACGAGAAGAGCGGATCCTCCGCCGCGCGCGCCACCGCAAGGGGCAGCACGAGGCCGACGAGGATCGAAACCGCTCTTCTCGAGGAGAGCTCCATTGGAGCCGGGATTCTAACGATGGGCGGGCTACTGCTCGCGGATTTCGAGTCGCTTGATGATCTCGTGGAGGGTCGTGGGCTTCAACTTCAAGAGCTCGGCGGCGCGTTTTTGAACGCCGCCTGTGCGGCGCAGCGCCGTGCGGATCAGTCTCCGCTCGTACTCCTCGATCAGGTCGCGGTACGTCGATCCGTTCTCCGGCAGCCGGATCAGAACCTCGCCGCGGCCGGGCTGCAAGACCGTTTCGGGAAGGAGGTCCAAGCCGATCGACCCGCCCGAGCAGAGGACGACCGCCCGTTCGATCGCGTTCTCGAGCTCGCGCACGTTGCCCGGCCAGTCATAGTCGAGGAGTGCCTTCATCGCCTCGGGTTCCAAGCCCGAGATCGGCTTATCGTTCTCCGACGCGTAGAGCCGAACGAAGTGGTCCGCCAGAAGCGGGATGTCCTCCCGGCGCTCGCGAAGCGGCGGGATCGGGATCGTAATCACGCAGAGCCGGTAGTAGAGATCCTCTCGGAAGCGTCCCTCGCCGACCATCTTCTTCAAG
>DASXSX010000059.1:0-6022 GCA_036505815.1 Thermoanaerobaculia bacterium | reverse complement strand
GATCCCCGTATGGAAATGGTTCGTGAACGTGTCGGGGAAAAGGAGGACGCGCCGGCCGCCGTTGCCCGCCGGGCGGTGTCGCGCGAACCACGAGCGGAACGTCTCGCGCGCGAACCGGGGAAGGCCGCGCTCCGGCGCGATCCCGCCGAGCATTTTCGCGAGCGCCGCGAAGCCGGGCGTCTGCGTCAGGAAGTTCGCGAACATTGGCGCGGCCGAAGCGAGCCGCGCCCACCGGTCGATGAAGCCCATCGAGTACGCCGCGGCGGGGCGCAGGCGGCCGCGGTAATAGCGGTAGAGGAACTCCGCTTTCCATGCGGCGACGTCCACGCCGACGGGGCAGTCCGACTTGCACCCCTTGCACGCGAGGCACAGGTCGAGGGCTTGGCGGACCGATTCTTCACGCCATCCGCCGGTCAGGATTTCGCCGCGCAGCATCTCGTCCAAGAGCCTCGCCCGGCCGCGCGTCGTGTGCTTCTCCTCGCGCGTGACCATGTAGCTCGGGCACATCGTGCCGCCCTTCGACCGGCGGCACTCGCCGACCCCGACACAGCGCTGGAGGGCACGGGAAAAATCCCCGGCATCATTCGCATACGCGAATGCCGGGTTGGGCAACGCATGCGGCCTCTTCCCGGAATGTCGAAGGTTCTCGTCGGCGCGAAAGGCGTCGACGATCTTCCCCGGGTTCATCAGGCCATCGGGATCCCAGATCGCCTTGAACTCCCGGAACGCACCGACGAGCTCGGGCCCGAACATCTTCGGGAGGAGCTCCGCGCGAGACTGTCCATCGCCATGTTCCCCCGAGATCGAGCCGCCGTGCGCGATCACGAGGTCCGCCGCGTCGTAAATGAACGCGCGGAACTTCGCCACGCCGTCCGCGCTGACCAGGTCGAAGTCCGTGCGCGTGTGGACGCACCCCTGGCCGAAGTGCCCGTAGAGGTCCCCGGAGTATCCATACCGGTCGAGGAGCGCGCGCAGGCCCCGCAAATAGGACCCGAGCTTCTCCGGCGCGACCGCCGCGTCCTCCCATCCTTCCCACGTGAGCGGAGAGCCGGGGACGTGCGCGGTGGCGCCGAGCGCCGCCTGACGGACCTGCCAGACCCGCGCCGCTTCCTCGCGCCGGTCGAAGACGCGAGAAGAGACGGCGCCGCCTCGAGAAGTGACCGACTCGACGACCCGGTTCGCCGCCGCGAGCGCCTCGCGGGGTTCCGCCGCGCCCATCTCCACCAGCAGCCAGCCGCGCCCTTCCGGGAGGAGCCGCCGGTTCTCGGGGAAGAGTCCGATCCTCTCCATGTCGGACATGAGGCCCTCGTCGAAGCCTTCGAGACCGATCGGCCGGTGCTCGAGGATCTCGGGGACGGCGTCCGCCGCGGCGAAGACGTCGCGGTATCCGAGCACGGCGAGGACCCGCGCCGGCGGGCTCCACACGAGCCGGAGCTTCGCCTCGAGGACGAAAGCGCACGTCCCCTCCGAGCCGACGAGCGCGCGCGCGAGGTCGAAATTGTGCTCCGGGAGCAGATAGGGGAGGTTGTAGCCGGAGACGCGGCGCGGAATGGCGGGATAGCGGGCTCGGATGAGCGGCGCGAACCGGTCCCGAAGATCTCGGAGCTTCGTGTAGATCTCCGCCCGCCGGCCGCCTTCCGAGACGATCCGCGCGAAGTCCGCGTCCGAGGTGCGCCCGACGTTCACGAGCGTTCCGTCGCCTGAGACGACCTCGAGCTCCTCGACGTTGTCGTCCGTCTTTCCTGCCATGACCGAGTGGACGCCGCAGGAGTTGTTTCCGATCATGCCGCCGAGCGTGCAGTAGGCGTGCGTCGCGGGATCGGGTCCGAACGTCAGGCCATGCCGCTCGGCCGCGTCGCGCAGGTCGTCCAAGACCGCACCCGGCTCGACGCGGGCCGTCTTCGACACCGCATCGAGCTCGAGGATGCGGTGGAAGTATTTCGACGTGTCGAGGACGACTGCGACGTTGCAGCACTGGCCCGCGAGGCTCGTTCCCGCTCCACGGCCGAGAATCGGGGCGCCGAAGCGGCGGCAGAGCGCCAGCGTCTCGAGGACGTCGTTGCGATCGCGCGGCACGACGACGCCGATCGGCACCTGCCGGTAGTTCGACGAGTCGGTCGCGTACAGCGCGCGGCTCCCCGGGTCGAACCGCACCTCGCCGCGGATCGCCCTTTTGAGCGCTCGTTCGAGGCCGGGGTCAACGCTGAATTGCTGCATTGGGGTCAACGCTGAATCGCTGAATTCAGGAATTCAGCGTTGACCCTAAATCAAAAAGCCCCTCCGCAGAGGGGCTTTTCGTGTCTTTCGACTTCCAGCGACCGAGAACCCCGACGCGCGGGGGTCTGGATCGGTGGAACTCTCTCTAAGGCCGTCCGCGCTTCGCCGTCGTCGCGCTCGGCTGCGGAGCGGCGGTCACCGTCGGCACGTACCCACAGAAGAACGGGCTCACGTACTCGCACAGCCAGGAGTCGGTGCGCTCCGGCTTGAATCCGACCACGCGACCGTGAGGAACCGGAGCGGAACGGGTCGCGACCGGCCGCTGCGTTTGCATTCTTCCCTCGGCCCCGAGTGCGACGCCCGCAAGGAGGGCCGACCCGAGGAGTCCGGCCGTCAGCGTCACTTTCCATTTCTTCCCGCTCGAACTCATCGCGAACCTCCTTCCCTTTGCTCGCTGCGATTTCTTCGCGCAGCTGCCCGGATGCAAGCGCAAGAGATGTGCCAGCATGCAAATCGCTGAAAAGATGGAGGTTTGCCGGGTGATCGAGGTCACACGCGGATTTGTCATTCCGGGGAGCGGAATCTGTCGCCTATCTCGCGAGAGATCCCTCGCTGCGCTCGGGATGACACACGAACTCGGGTTTGTCATTCCGGGGAGCGAAGCGACGAGGAATCTCTCGCTTATCCGGGGAGAGATCCCTCGCTGCGCTCGGCATGACACACGAACTCGGATTTGTCATTCCGAGAAGCGAAGCGACGAAGAATCTGACCGCGCAGCGGTCATCCTGAGCGAAGCGAAGGATCTTCTGCTCTACAGAAGAGATCCTTCGTCGCTGCGCTCCTCAGGATGACAACCGTGTCACTCCGGTTCTGCGAAGAGAGCCGCGATCTTCAGCGCATGGTCGTCGAGGTGCTCGCCGTCGACGTTGGCCAGCAGCGCGACCGCGAGCTTCGACTCCGGAATGAGCACGACGACGGAGCGACCGCCGGGAGTCCGTCCGCTCTGCACGAGACGCCGGCGTCCCGCGGCGTCCACGCCGATCTGCCATCCCAGTCCGTGCCCCGTGCTTTCGCCCGTCGCCGTCTTCTGCGGCGAGAAGAGAACAGGCAGCGACTCCCGCCGCACGAGCTCGCCGCGGAGGAGAGCGAGCCCGAAGCGCGCCAGGTCCTCCGCCGTCGACACGAATCCACCCGCTCCCCACTTGCACGAGCTGTCGATCTGCGGCGCCTCCGAGAGCAAGGAGAGCCACCCGCGAACGTAGGGCACCGCCATACGCGGAGCGGGCGCGCGGGCGTCGTCGAGCGACGTCGAGGTCATCGCCGCGGGCCGGAGAACTTTTTCCTGCAGGCAGGAAATGAAGTCGCCGCCGCACGCGCCGGCGACGACCGCCGAGAGGAGAACGTATTCCGGCGCGGAGTAGATGAAACGCGTCCCCGGAAGCCGCGCCAGCGGAAGCCCGGCGAAGATGCGGACGGCTTCTTCGGGGCGCGAGCAGTGCGTGGCGCGCAATCTCTCAGCCGGCAGCGCGGGAATTCCACTGAGGTGCGCCGCGAGCTGGCGGGAAGTGATCGGATAGCTCTTCTCGGGAAATCCCGGAACGTATTTCTGCACCGGAGCGTCGAGATCGATGCGGCCTTCTTCCGAGAGGCGGACGAGCGCGGTCGCGGTCAGCGCCTCGGAGACGCGATCGATTCGGAACTGCGTCGTCGAGCTTACGGGAATCTGACGGCTCACGTTGGCGTAGCCGAAGCCGGCGGACCAGATGATTCGGTCATCCCGGGCGACGGCGACGTTCGTGCCGGGGTAGAGCTCGAGGACGTCCGCGAGAAGCTTGCGCGACCGTTCGATCGCGTGCCGGCGCGTGGGCGTCGCCGACCCCTCTTCGAAGACGGACTCGACGTCCGCCCCCGCGACGGCGGAACAGGCGAAGGCGAGCGCCAGCGCCGTCCACTTTCTCGCCACGAGCCGTGACAAAGCCTCGAGATCTCCCACGGTTCTAAACGGATTGGACGAGAAAAAGATTTTGCGGGATCGGCCTCCAACACCGTGGGACAGCAAGTGCAGTGCCGCTCGAAAGCCGCCCCGCTTCCATTTCGGGACGAATACCGATTTTCGGAGGACGAGAAGCCTCGCACGGGGAAAACGTCGCGATGAAAACCCAAAAAAAAACTTCTGAGGCGGACGAATCCCACGGCTCGCCACGGCGCCGGAAGATCAAAAACGCGCCGGTAATCCGGTAAACCGGACGTCTTCGCCACGCCGATCCAGGCGGTTTCCGGCCGTCCCGTACGGTGGAGCCTTCGTCCTTCGGTTCGCGGCGCGCGTGTCGTCCCCGGAGGGCTCTCCATGAACGGGCGCGACGCGGCCGACGTTCAAGGATTTGGGGAACGATCCGGAGATCTGGACCAGAGCGCGTGGCGGAATTGATCGCGCGCGGTCCGTCCGCCTCGACCGCGTGTTCGTCCGTTCGGCGCCGCAATTCGTCGCGCCACGTTCGACATGGCCCGTGGCAACCGCGTTGCTCTTCGCCAGGACAGGACACGGAAGACAAGACACGAAACACGAAAGGAAGGAACGAAACATGGGAAATCGATTGACGGGGTTCGCGGCGGAGGTACTCCTCGCCGTGGGCGCGGCGACGGGCGCCTTCGCCGCGACGACCACGGGAACTCTTTTCGGAACGGTGACCGACGCGGACGGGAGCGCGCTGCCCGGCGTCACCGTCACGATCTCGAGTCCGGCCCTCCAGGGGACACGCACGGCGACGACGAACGCGACGGGCGAGTACAACTTCGCGCTGCTCCCGCCCGGAACGTACCGCGCGGAATACGACCTCTCCTCTTTCGAGAAGGTCGTGCGCACCGGCATCGTCGTCTCGCTCGACCAGGCCACCAAGGTCAACGTCACCCTCGCCATCGCGCGCGTCGCCGAGTCCGTCGAGGTGAGCGGCGAGACGGTCGTCATCGACCCGACCCGGACGAACACCCAGCTGAACCTGAAGGAAGATCACCTGAAGTACGCCACCGTCGGCCTCGCGCGGCGCTCCTACCAGAACGTCGTCCTCGAGGCCCCCGGCGTAGCCAACCAGACGGGCGCCGGCGGGAACCCATCGGTCTTCGGGTCGAACCTCGGTCAGAACTCCTTCCTGATCGATGGCCTGAACACGACGGACCCGGTGACGCACACGTTCACGTCCAACTTCACTTTCGACTCGATCCAGGAGATCGCGATCCAGACGAGCGGCTTCGAAGCCGAGTACGGAAAGGCGATCGGCGGGATCATCAACGTCATCACGAAGTCGGGCGGCAACGACTTTCACGGGTCGCTCGACGCGCGCTACCGCTCCGAGAAGCTGACCGAGCAGGGGAGGAAGAAGCGCGACTACCCCCCGGGAACCGACGTCCTGCGCTACGACAGGGACACCCAGGACTTCCAGAACTTCTCTCCCGACGCGACTCTCGGCGGTCCGATGGTGCGCGACAAGGTCTGGTTCTTCGGTTCGGTCGAACGGCCGGACTTCCAGGTCCAGCGGCCGGACCTCTTCGGGTTCCAGCCGGGTCGCCGCGACTTCAAGGGGTGGACGATCTTCGGGAAGGTCACCGCGACGCCCGCGCCGAGCCAGACGCTGGCCTTGAAGTTCAACAGCGAGACGGCCGACATCACTCACGCCGAGGACAGCTCGTTCTACAGTCCGGAGGCGGGATACAACCAGTCCCAGGATCTGCGGATCTACAACGGTTCTTATGACGCGGTCGTGACGCCGAAGTGGCTCGCGAGCTTCCAGATCGGCTACCTCGAGAACAA
>DASXSX010000058.1:0-2697 GCA_036505815.1 Thermoanaerobaculia bacterium | reverse complement strand
TCCGATTGATCTCGGACTCCGGGATGTCCCAGAAACGCAGCCGCTGCCGCGTCGCGGAAAGAAGCGCTGCCGCGTCCGAGGCGGCCTGTGGACTTGCCGAGGAGAGGCGGCGGACATTCTCCAGGGCGAGCAGGAGCTCCCTCTCGGTGGCCACGAGATCCGGGCTGTAGACCGTCAAGAGGGGCTGGCCCCGGCGGACCGACTGGCCCGTGTGGTCGACGTAGAGCTTCTCGATGTAGCCCGCGAACTTGGCGTTGACGGCGCTCAACCGTCCTTCGTCTTCCGCGACCACCCCGTTGGTATCGATTGCGCCGCCGATGGTCCGCTTCTCCACTTTGGCCGTCGTCACGCCGATCTCCTGACGGCGCTCGAGCGGGATCTTCACGACCGAGAACCCGGGCGGAGGCGCGCCGACCGTAGCCGGAGCCTCCTCGGCGTACTTGGGCACGAGTTCCATGTCCATAAATGGGGATTTGCCGGGATGGTCGAAGTGCACTTCCGGCTTCATCGGGTCGTACCAGTAGAGGACCTTCTTCTGTCCCGAAGCGGCGGGAGCCGACGCCTCCTCGGCGTACTTCGGCTCGAGCTGCATGTCCATGAAGGGCGACTTGCCGGGGTGGTCGAAGTGCACTTCCGGCTTCATCGGGTCGTACCAGTAGAGGACTTTCCTTCCCGAGGCCTGCTTTTCCTGTTCCGCCCCTTTTGTCGCGCCCTTCTTCTTGCAGGCAAGCGGAGCGCCAGCTAACAGGAGGACTGCGGCGCCAATTGCGACGGCCTTACTTCTCCACATGCTGTCCTCCCGGTTTCGGTGTGCCCTCGATGAGCGGCAGCCCCGACGCCTTTTGAATGGCCGCAACCGAGCGCCCGATGCCCGAGGTGCGGCTGGCGAGCTCGCTCTCGTAGGTGTCGAGGTCGAGCGCCGCCCTCTCGAACGTCAGAAAGTCGATCTGGCCGACTGTGTACGCCTCCAGTGCGGCTCGGAAGTTGATTTCGGCCTGCGGCAGGATCGATTTGCGGTAGAGCTTCTCCTGCTCGACGTTCCGCTCGAGATCGGCCGCCGCATTCTCGACGTCACGCCGGAGCTGGTTTCGGATGGACTGCAGATCCGCCCGCGCAGAAGAGACTTCCGCCTCCATCTCGGCTCTCCGCGCTTCCAGCCGACGCGGATGCGTGAAGGGGAGATTGAAAGAGACCGAGGCGCCCACCAGGTCATCGAACTTTTCCCGCCTTGCGTAATAGGTCATTGCCATCCAGTCCGGCCGCCGCTCGAGGTGCGCGAGCCGCGCCTCCTCTTCGGCGCGCCGCAAGTTGGCGCGGGCCGCAGCGACGGCGGGGCTCGACTCCTCGGCTTCACGAGCGATCTCCGCAGTGCTCCGCCCCAGCGTCGTCGGGTCGACCGGACCGATTGGCACGACCGGCGTGTCCGCCGCAAGATTCTGCAGTGCGTTGAAACGGGCCGCCGTCGCGCGCCGCTCCGCTTTCAGAGAGAGCAGGCGGTCCTCCAGGGCCGTCGTCTCCAGGTTCGCGCGCAGGACGTCCGCCTGCGATCCCTTTCCCACACCGTAGCGTTCGACGGCGGAGGCCGCGGCTCGCTTCAATCGCTCACGGGACTGCTCTAAGATCTGCAGCCGGCGATCGAGCTCTGCCAGACCGAAAAAGGCGTCGGCGACGTCGGCAGCGACGGCGACGACATGGACGGCGTGCATCGCTTCGGCGCCTTCGGCGACGGCTTGCGCCGAAGCTCTCCGCGTCGCGCGCTTCCCGAGGCCTGGAAAATTCTGCCGCGCGGTCACCATCTCCATCGTGAAATCGTCGCGAGAGAGCGAGGGGTTCGTGACAGGAAGATCTTTGATTCCGACCTCGATCTCCGGATCCGGCAGCGCGTCCGCTGCAAGGGTGCGCTGCCTCGTCGCCTCGATGCGCGCTTCCATTGAGATCAGGTCCGGGTTCTGAGCGACGGCTCGCTCGATGGCCGCCTTGAGCCGGACCTGCCAGTCGGGCGGCTCATCGCCCCGCGCAGGGGAGACATAGATCGAGAAGGCAATCGCTGCGATCACGAACGCCGTGCTTTTCGAATCACAGAGTCTCTTCATGGGACAAGCTCCATCGCTTCCGCGGCTGCGAAAGGCAGCCGGGATCGTCAGCGGACGGAGCGCGATCTAGAGGCGGAGAACGGAAGAGAGGGAAGGGGGAGACTCGAAAGGCGCGATTGAAGTCGGCGGCGCGAATCGAGCACCGGGACCGCGGAGATCGAGCGAGACCGGAACGGGAAGAGCGAACGCCACCGGTCGTTCGAGTCGGCCGGTGCCGGCCGCGAGCGCAGCGCTCGTCGGCCGTGCTGATCGGATCGTCGGAGCGCACGTGTCGTCGCAGCAGGCCATCGGCGAGGAGAGTCTCTGTTCGGGGGAGCTCTCCCCGCAGCACGACGAGCAAAGGGCGTTCGCCGGCTTCGAAACCGACCCCGCCGCCACAGCGACGATCATCAGAACGCGGATGAACGAACGCATCTTCAACGCCAGAACCGCCTTTCCCTGCCTGCGAATTCCTCGCCGATCTTCCTGTCCGCTCGATTGTGCCAGAACCCGGCGACTTTGGGCAGAAGTGACCGGATCGACTCCTATAATCCGATCGGATCGTGGAGGACGGCGCTGGTGCGTCATGGAGAGTTCGCGGTGATTAGCCTGATGTGTCTCGCGG
>DASXSX010000057.1:0-25158 GCA_036505815.1 Thermoanaerobaculia bacterium | reverse complement strand
CGCCTTAATCATTCCTTGCGACGGCTTCATCATCGGGTCGCGTGCTTCTCGACCGCTCCGGGAAGAGGATCGACCTGTCGGATCTGTTTCTCGAAGATCGCCGGGTCAGTCGTCGGAAGATCGCACACGCCGCGCTTGCAGACGTAGGCCATCGCCTGGTTCTTGCCAGCCACCTTGCCTTGGACCAGTGGCGACAAACGCGCAAGCTCTCCCAGCGCAGCGCCTTCCGTGGCGACCAGCAGGACCCGATTCGGGACATAGGTCGTTCGCAACCTTGCGAGCAACGGCTCCGCCTCGGAGCGGGAGCGGCGCGTCACGATGACAATCTCCTTGGCTGAATCCAGAAGAAAATCGAGGGCAAGCAGGGCTTCCGAGACGGCCGCCGGCGAATTCCGGAGCACTCCCCCCAGAGCCATGAAAGCGCGCTCCGCCCGCTTGCGATAAGCCTCACTGGTCGTAGCCTCGCGTAACCACCGGAGGTTGCCTGTCGCCTCGAACAGGTCGAGGAGTGCCGCTGTCAGGAACGTGTAATCATCGAGGTAGCCGTCGTGCTGGGCGCGCCCGTCCTTGAAACTCCGGGAGAGGCGCTCCCCTTTGCGAAGGTTCTTGAGAAGAAGTCCCGCTGCCCTTTCGGCCCTCTGCGCGTACCGCGGGTCTCCGAGCACGAGCGCCGCCTTCGCGTGCGCCGAGATCATCAGGCCGTTCCACGCGGTCAGGATCTTCTCGTCGCGCAGCGGAGGAGGACGCTTACGACGGGCATCGTAGAGGATCTCGCGGCACTCCTCGATCGTGTCCTTGAGCTTTTCGGACGGTAGACCGAGCGTCTTGGCGACTTCGGGAAGAGGCCTGCCGGTGTGAAGGATGTTGCGCCCCTCGAAGTTGCCCTTCGGCGTCACGTCGAACCACGCCTCGACGATGCGCGCGCGTTCTGGGCCAAGGGCCAATTCCATCTCGTCGAGCGTCCGGGTGAAGAACCACCCCTCTTCTCGCCGGCCGCTGGGCGCCGGACTGTCGGCGTCGGTCGCGGAATAGAAGGCTCCCTCGGGGGAGGTCATGTCACGCTCGACGTAACGGAGGATCTCCCGCGTGACTACCGGAATCACAAAGCCGGGCGGCTGCCGTTGCAAATGGTCACCGACAAGCCGGAGGAGCTCGACCGGTTCTTCGCGGCGAGAGGCGTCACGTTCCCGACGCGGGTCTTCGACCTGAGAATGATGCGGTACCGGCTGCTGGGAGGGCGTGTTCTGAACCCGAACGGCCATAAGCGGGCTCTGTTCGTCTATGTGGGGCCGGAGAATAAGATCCTGGCGTGCGAGATGTACGAAGGAGACGTGCGTCGGTTTCCGAAGGACGGACTTCAGAGGTCGCACGCCGGTATCACCTTCTTCGTCTATCGTCGCGGCGGCTCGACTCAGGTCTTCTGGCAGGAGGGCACCACGGCGTGCGTGCTGGTTTCGGACATCCCGACCGAAGAGGTCGTCCAGCTCGCGTTCGCCAAAGCGACGAAGGTCTGAGGAGGCGTCGCTTCTTCCGGACGACCGAACTTCTCGTTTGATGCGGGCCGTCGGCAGGAACGTGCCCCGGAAAGAGGGGCTCGACAAGGTCACCGGGCGCGCGTTGTACGTCGACGACCTGACCTTTCCGGGGATGCTCCACGGGCGGACGGTCCGCTCGACGATCGCGGCCGGCGAGATCGAAGAGATCCATCTTGCCTTCGACCGCAAAGGCTTCACGATCGCCGACTGCCGCGACGTCCCGGGCCGGAACGTCGTCACGTTGATCGAGGACGACCAGCCCTGCCTCGCCGAGCGCCACGTCCGGCACTTCGCCGAGCCGATCCTGCTTCTGGCGCACGAGGACCGGGAGAGGCTGATCGAAGCGGAGTCGCGGGTCTCGATCGACTACCGGGAGACCGCGCCGAACTATGACCCGGAGAAATCCGAACGCTGCTTCAAGGAGATCGTGATCGAGAAGGGCGAGCTCGCGCGCGGATTCGCCGAGGCGGACGTCGTCGTCGAGGGCGAATATCGCGTCGGCCACCAGGAGCAGCTCTACATCGAGCCGAACGGTGTGATTGCGGTGCCGGAGGACGGCGGGATCACCGTGTATGGCTCCCTCCAGTGCCCCTACTACGTCCACCGCGCCCTGAAAGTGCTGCTGCGGCTGCCCGACGAGAAGGTGCGCGTCGTCCAGACGGAGACGGGCGGCGGCTTCGGCGGCAAGGAGGAGTACCCCTCGATGATCGCGGGGCACGCCGCCATCCTCGCATGGAAGTCGGGGCGACCCGTCAAGCTCGTCTACGACCGGGTCGAGGACATGGTCGCGACGACGAAGCGGCATCCCGGCGTGATCCGGCACTCGACCGGCGTGACGCGCGACGGCCGGCTGACGGCGATCGAGATCGACGTCTTACTCGACGGCGGTGCGTACATGACGCTCTCGCCGGTCGTCCTTTCGCGGGGATTGATCCACGCGACGGGTCCCTACCGATGCGATCACGCGCGGATCCACGGACGCGTCGTCGCGACCAACACACCGCCGAACGGCGCATTTCGCGGTTTCGGCGCCCCGCAGACGCAGTTCGCGGCGGAAGTTCACATAGAGCGGATCGCCGAGACTCTCGGCATGGACCCGGTGCGCCTGCGCGAGAAGAACGCTTTTCGCCCGGGGGACACGACTTCGACGGGACAGAAGCTCGGTGGAGACACGAGCGCGCTTCGGGTTCTACGCCAGGCAGTCTTACGCAGCGACTTCCGCGCGAAGCGCCGAGCGTACCGCGACACGAATCGCGGAATCGGGCTCGCGCTCTTCTTCCACGGCTCGGGCTTCACCGGCGGCGGCGAGGTGAAGCTCGCCTCGAAAGCGTCCCTCGAGCTGACCGAGACCGGCGCGCGCATACTCGTCGCCTCGACCGAGATCGGCCAGGGCACGCGTACGATGCACGCGCAGATCGTCGCGGACACACTCGGCATCCCGTATGAGAACGTGGAGGTCGAGGCGGCGGACACCGCCCGCGTCCCGGACAGCGGCCCGACGGTCGCGTCGCGAACCTGCATGGTCGTCGGCAAGATTCTCGAGCGGTGCGCTACGGAGATTCGCCGCGAGCTCGGCGGCCGGACTCACCGTGAGTATCTGTCCGCGCACGGCCCCCTGGTTGTCACGAAGGAGTACGCCGGTCCCGACGGGCTCTACTGGGACGACGATACGTACCGGGGCGACGCGTACGGGGCATACGGCTGGGGCTGCGACGTCGTCGAAGTCGAGCGCGATCCTGAGACTTACGAGATTCGCCCGACCCGCGTGACTGCCGTCTGCGAGATCGGCAAGGCAATCCATCCCGTTCTCGCTGCGGGCCAGATCGAGGGGGGGACGGCGCAGGCCGTGGGCTATGCGCTCTTGGAAGAGGTGGCGATACGCGACGGCCGGATGGCAAACGCGCAGCTCACGAACTACCTCGTTCCGACGACGCTCGACACGCCGGAGATCGACGTCGCGATCCTCGAGAACCCGTACCAGCACGGCCCCTTCGGCGCGAAGGGCGTCGGGGAGATGCCGATCGACGGCCCGGCGCCGGCGATCGTCAACGCGATTCGCTCGCTCGGCATCGACGTCCGATCCATTCCTGCCACTCCGGAGCGGATTCTCGAAGCGCCTGCGATCCAGATACCAGAGTAGCCGACGAGATGCGGTTCACGCTCAACGGTAGGAAGCGACAGGTGCAGGCGCCGCCGATGAAACGGCTCTTGGACGTCCTGCGCGAGGAATGTGGATTGACCGGCACCAAGGAGGGCTGCGGCGAGGGAGAGTGCGGGGCGTGCACGGTCCTGGTCGACGGAATGCCGGTCAACTCCTGCCTGATCCCGTTCGCGCAGGTGCGCGGATCCGTCGTCACGACGATCGAAGGGCTGGAGGGCCGGCACCCGCTCCAGGAGGCCTTCATCGCCGAAGGCGGCGCGCAGTGCGGCATCTGCACGCCCGGGATGATTCTCGCCGCCGCGGCGCTCCCGCGCGGCGCGGCGTTCGACGAGATCCGGCTGGGTCTCGCGGGGAACATCTGCCGCTGTACGGGATACTCCGCGATTTATCGCGCCGTCGAGAAGGCAGCGTCCACGCGCTCCGCGCGCCGCCGAAGAACTTGATGCTCGCTTTCCGAGCCGTTCTCTTCACCGTTCTTCTGCCCGGTACGACCCTGGTCTGGATCCCCCAGATGCTTGCGGCTCGGGATGCCTCGAGGTTGGAGCTCCCGGTCTTCCGGTGGTTCGGGCTTCCTCTCGCCGCTGTCGGCGCGGGCGTGCTGCTCGTCTGCATCGTGGATTTCGCCCGCAAAGGGCGTGGAACGCTCGCTCCGGTCGATCCTCCGCGGAATCTCGTCGCGAGCGGGCTATATCGCCACGTCCGCAACCCGATGTACTTCGGCGCGGTCGCGCTGCTCGTCGGCCAGGCGATGCTGTTTGAGTCGAAGAGCGTGCTCCTCTATGCGGGCTTATCCTGGCTCGCCTCGCATCTTTTCGTTCTCGCGTACGAAGAGCCTCACCTGAAGCGCACCTTCGGCGCCGAGTACGAGGAATACCGAGCCGGCGTTCCACGATGGCTTCCCCGACTGCGACCGTGGGCGCCGCGGGAGACCTGGTGAGAACCGCCGTTTCGCGTCTCGAGCTCCTCCAGCCCCGGACCGTTCGGGAAGCCCTCCGGATGCTCCGCGACGAGGGACCGCTCGTTCCTCTCGCCGGCTGTACGGACGTCTACGTCGGACTCAATTTCGGGACGCTCGCGGCGAAGAGATTCATCGACCTGTGGCCGCTGGAAGAGCTGCGCGCGATCCGGATCACGGACGGCGCGCTCTCGATCGGCGCGCTCGCGACTTATACCGAGATGATCCGCTCTCCGCTCGTTCGCAAACGTCTCCCGATCCTCGCCGCGGCCGCGCGCGAGATCGGCGGAGTGCAGATCCAGAATCGCGGGACTCTGGGCGGCAACGTCGCCAACGGATCTCCGGCCGGCGACACGCTGCCGGTCCTCGCGGTGGCGGAGGCTACCCTCATTCTCTCGAGCGCGAAAGAATCGCGGCGGCTGCCGTTCCATTCCTTCTACACCGGTTACCGGAAGAGCGTCCTGCGGCCGGACGAGATCATTGCCGCCGTCGAGGTCCCGCGCGTAGAAGGGCGGCAATGGTTCCGCAAGGTCGGCACGCGCGCCGCGCAGGCAATCTCGAAAGTCGTCATGGCGGCCGTCCGGTCCGACTCACCCCGCATCGCGCTCGGCAGCGTCGCGCCCACGGTCGTACGGCTTCCGAAGACGGAAGCGGCGCTGTCGTCCCGCGCTTCCCTCGCGGAGGCGCGCCGGACCCTGGAGGCCGAGATCCGGCCGATCGACGATCTTCGTTCGACCGCCGACTATCGCCGGCGGGTCTCGGGAAATCTGCTCGAGCGCTTCTGGAGCGACACCGCGCGATGAAACAGACCCTCTCGCCCGAAGACGTTCAGATGGTGCTCGCGCAGATCGGAGAGGCGAACCGCGCGTTCGCGAAACGCTACCCGGGCGACTCGCCGCGACGCCAGCCGGTCCACACCGTCTACGGCGGGGCGCAGGTTTTTCGGTCGGACAGCGCTCCGAAGCTGGGGGAGCTCGCGCGGCGTGCGCTCAAAACGTACGCGCCGGAGCCGCGCGACTTCGCCCGCGCGCTCGGATTTTCCGGCGACCTCGCGGGCAGGATCTACGACCGCGTCGTCTCGAAGCTCGATCGGGAGCCGGTCGAGGACTTCCGCATCGACTTCGAGGACGGCTACGGGAACCGCCCGGAGCCGGAGGAGGACGGCCACGCCGAATCGGCGGCGGTCGAGGTGGCGAAGGGCCTCGCCGCGGCAACTCTCCCGCCCTACGTCGGCATCCGGATCAAGCCTTTCACCGAGGAGCTGAAGCGCCGCGCGATCCGCACGCTCGACCTCTTTCTGACGACGCTCGTGCGGGCCACCGGGGGGCGGCTTCCCGAGAACTTCGTCGTGACGCTTCCGAAAGTGACCGTCCCGGATCAGGCGGCCGCTCTCGCTCAGCTCCTCGAGCTGCTCGAGCGGCATCTCGGCATGGCCGAACGGACGCTCCCTTTCGAGATCATGATCGAGACCCCGCAGTCGGTGCTCGACGAGACCGGGAGCGCGTCCCTCCTCCGGCTCGTCGGCGCGTCGCGGGGACGCTGCATCGCCGCACACTTCGGCACCTACGACTACACCGCCTCGCTGAACGTCACCGCCGCGTACCAGCAGATGACCCATCCCGCGTGCGACTTCGCCAAGCACCTCATGCAGGTCGCCCTCGCCGGGACCGGCGTCTGGATCTCGGACGGCGCGACGAACGTTCTCCCCGTGCCGCCGCACCGCGCCGCGCCGGGAAGCCACGCGCTCGACGCCCGTCAGATCGAGGAGAACCGCGCCGCCGTGCACGCCGCCTGGAAGCTCCATTACGACCACGTGCGTCATTCGCTCGCGCAAGGCTTTTACCAGGGGTGGGACCTCCACCCCGCGCAGCTCCCGACGCGCTACGCCGCGCTCTACGCCTTCTTCTCAGAGGGGCTCGACTCCGCGTCTGCGCGGTTGAAGAACTTCGTCGAGAACGCGGGCCAGGCGACGCTCGTTGGGGAAGTCTTCGACGACGCCGCGACCGGGCAGGGCCTCCTGAACCACTTCCTGCGCGCGTGGAGCTGCGGCGCGATCACCGCGGAGGAGGCGGTCGAAAAGAGCGGCCTCAGCCTCGAAGAGTTGCGCGGCCGCTCGTTCGCGAACATCCTGAAGAGCCGGCGGCCGTAGGACCCGGACGACAAAACCCGTCCGGGAAACCTGTCGGCGCAAAAACGACTTGAAACGACGACGACCCCCCCCTCGGTTGCTCGTTCGTCAGGATCCTGAAGAGCCGGCGCCCCTGGGCGCCGACAACTTCTCGCCTTCGACGTCCCCCGCGTAACGGCGGAGGATCTCCGCAACCTGTCGGTGCTCTTCCGGCGACCAGTCGGCGAGAAGCTCGCCCAGTCGCTCGCGACGGGCGATCTTCAGACGTTCGTTTGCCTCGCGGCCGGAGGGAGTGAGCTCGTACCCGGACGGAGCGGCCGGGGCGATCAGGCCGCGCGTCTCGAGCTCGGTTTGCGCGCGCGAGAGCCGCTCGGGGTCCACGCCGTACCTGCGCGCGAGCTCCGCGGCCGGGACTCCCCGACACCTCTCGATCTGCGACAACAGCCAGCAGGCGGCAGGTCGCAGATCGACGCCCGCCCGCTCGGCGATCCGCTCGAGGATCCGGCGCTGCGTGTCCCGTTGCATCAGAACGGAAAGCCCGTGGCTGATCTGGGCCAACGAGTCGTCGTCGCAAGGCATGGCGAATCCTTCACCGAGGCCCGAGCTCGCGGCGACCGTTTCGCGCAGGGGCCGCTCTGCGAGCAGCCACGAGAGAAGGAATCCGATGATCGCGACCGCCGCGGCAACGAGAAAGACCGTGTGGAGGGAGTCCGCAAAGGCCGTCCGGTACGCGCTGCGCGCAGCCGGGCCGAGCCGAAGAACGTTCGCCGGAGAGATGTGCTCCACGTCCTGCGCCACGCCGGGAAAGGCGCGCGCGAGACTCGCGGCGAAGCGGCTCGCGAAGATTGCGCCCAGGACCGCGACGCCCAGCGACCCCCCGATCAGCCGGAACAGCGTCGCGCCGGAGGTCGCGACGCCGAGGTCTTCGTATTCGACGGCGTTCTGCACGGCGAGCACCAGGACCTGCATGACCATGCCGAGCCCCATTCCGACGACCAGCATGTCGAGCCCTGCCGTCAGCCCGCTCGTCGTCTCGTCCATTCGCGAGAGGAGAAACAGGCCGACCGCGAGGACTGCCGTGCCCGCGATCGGGAAGAGCTTGTAGCGGCCGATGCGGCTGATGATCTGTCCCGAGGCGATCGAGGTCGTGAGCATCCCGGCCATCATCGGCACGAGCTCGAGCCCGGACGCGGTCGGACTCGATCCCTTCACCAGCTGGAGAAAGACCGGGAGGTACGTCACCGACCCGAACAGGGCGAACCCGACGATGAGCCCGATCCCGCTCGTCACCGAGAAGACGGGATTGGCGAAGAGGCGGAGCGGTACGACGGGCTCCGGGCTGCGGCGCTCGACCACGACGAAGGCCGCGAGCAGAATCGCGCTCGCCGCGACGAGGCCGATCATCCATGGGGAGCCGAACGACGCGGCGGTCCCTCCGAGGTCCGCGATCAGGACGATCGCGCCGAGCGCGCCCGCCAGCAGCAGCGTGCCGGGGTAGTCGATCCGGCGCCGCACGCGATCGGGAGTCGCCGGCAACGTCGCCGCGAGGACGGCGAGCGCGAACGCTCCGACGGGGAGGTTGACATAGAAGATCCAGCGCCACGAAAGGTGTGTCGTCAGGAACCCGCCGAGAAGAGGGCCGGCGATCGACGACACGCCGAAGACCGCCCCGAAGACGCCCTGATAGCGGCCGCGCTCGCGAGCGGGAACGATGTCTCCCAGGGCGGCCTGCGTGCTCACGATAATTCCGCCGCCCCCGACCCCCTGCAGCCCGCGAAACAGAATGAGCTGCGTCAGCGTCCGCGCGAGACCGCAGAGAGCCGAACCGACCAGGAAGATCACGGTCGCAATCTGGAGAACGCGCTTGCGGCCGTGGAGGTCTCCCAGCTTTCCGTAGAGCGGGGTCGCGATCGTCTGGGCCAGCAGGTATGCGGTCACCACCCAGGAGAGGTGCGCCAGCCCGCCGAGCTCGCCGACGATGGTCGGCAGCGCCGTCGCGACGATGGCCGAGTCGAGCGCGGCCAGGAACAGGACGAGCATGAGGCTGGAGAGAACCGCGAAGCGCCGTTCGCGCGGAACGGCCGGCGGCGGGGCTTCGATTACCGCTGCGCGTGCGTCAGACGGAGCGGCCAGTCCGGCCTCTGCGCGAGGAAGTTCGTTCCGCCGGCTGGAGAGTCAGGCAGACCGTCTCCCCCGCTTCGATCCCGAGCGCTGAGCTCGCGGGCTTCACGTCACAGGTTGAGTATCGGAGCCTGAGCGGTCTTATCGATCCCGATGTAATAGGCGGTGGCGCGGGCCGCCTTGACGTTGCTCCCGGACGGCGTCTGCGAGACCAGGAGGTAATTCCCGGGAGTCGGATCGATATTCATGTTCAATCGGTAGGTCGTCGCACCGATCGTGTTCCCCGTACTGTCCAGCTCAACGACATTGACGCGTTCGACGAGGACCGGCTCGTTGCCGCTCACGTAGTTACCGTTCACCAGAATGTCTCCCTGGGCGCTTTTCGTGAGAGAAATCTTGAAGTTGACCATGGCGCAAACTCCTCCCTTATTCCGTCATCCTCTCCTTGCGACTCGGTTATGTCGATGCCTTCCACTCCGCTGCGGTCTCGCGCGCGTAATCCTCGAAGCGGCGCGGAGGATGGCCGAGAAGCTTCGTCTGGCGCTCGACGTCGGCCGGCGTGGCGCGGAGCCCCTTTTCCTGGAAGAACTGGTACATCAGGCGGAAGTCGAACGCAAGGACGGCGGGCATGTACTGGAGCGACTGCTTTTCCCAGACATCGAGGTCGTTGCCGCCGTAGGTAATTGTCCGGCCGAGCACGCGGCTCCAGACCTCCGCGGTGCTCTTCCCGGTGACGACCTCCGGTCCGACGATGTTGTAAGTCTCGCCTGCGTGCCCGCCCGTCGTCAGCGCGATGGCCGCGGCCTCTGCGATGTCGCGCACGTCGACCCTTGAGAGGCCCACGTCGCCGATCGGCTGCGGGTACAAGCCGTACTGGAGCAGAGCGTCTTTGAAGAATGCGTCGTTCTGGTAAAAGTTGTTCGGACGCACGATCGTCCACTCGAAGGGGGACGCCTTGACCGCGGTCTCGACCGCGATCTTCGAGCCGAAGTGCGGCAGATACGGTGCGGCGTCGACCTCGTGAACCGAAAGATAGACGACCCGCTTCACTCCGGAAAGACGCGCCCCATCGACGGCCATCAGGCCTTCGTGGGCTTCTGTCGGGCTCACGGGGTTCAGCACGAAGGCTCCGTCCATTCCCCGGAAGACGGAGCGAACCGTCGAAGGCTCGCGCACGTCCCCGCCGACGGCCCGCGCACCGGAGGGCAGCCCGGACGCCTTGTCGGGGTTGCGCGTGAGCACGTGAACGTCGGCTTTTCGCGCGATCAGCTCGCGTACGACGTGCGACCCGACGTTTCCCGTCCCGCCCAGGACCAGGACCTTCATCGAATCCTCCGTTCTCGGTCGACTTGCCTCGAGCGCTTTCTCGTCACCGTCGCCTCGATCAATCCATAAGGCTCCTCGGTCGCGACGAAGATCTCATTTTCGTTGGCGACGCCGAAGCGGGAAAGGTCCACGAGGAGGTGGTGCTTGTTCGGCATCGTGAAGCGAATCTGCGAGAGCTCCGGGTGCCCGCCGAGTGCCGCCTCTCCCATCGCGTAGAGCGTGTGCTGGACGGAGGCGCTTTCGTGCGCCGCGAACGTTTCGAGGAGCGTCCGACGCACCGCTTCCCACGCGGCGAAGGGACCCTGCGGCGAGGCGTGCGTCCATGCCGCCGTCATCGAAGTCGCCAGGATGCGGTCCTCGGTCTCCTCGAGCGTCGTGTAGCGGTCGCGGTGGAACCCGGAAAAGCCGGAGCGCGCGCTCTTCAGGATGAGAAGACCGGTCAGGCCGGATTCGACGATCGCGCCGTCGCGTCGACGCGAGATCCGGGCCGTGCGCCGGTCGGAGCGCGACCCTTCGAATGCGGTCGAATCGATGCGGTTCCAGAGTCGCTGCTCGATCGAGATCTCGACGAGCGAGACGGACGGGTTCTCGCCCAAAAAGTGCTGCGAGAGCGCGAGCCCGAGCGCCTCGATCTCTTCGACCGCGCGCTCGCGCGCCAATACGTAGACGGTGTTCTTCATCGTGTCGGTCGGGAGGACCGCGGAGTTGTCACCTGCGACGTGCGCCGCCTCGAAGTCCCCCTCGAACCGAACGGCAACCGTCAGGTCCTGGATGTCGTGCGTCGCGCCGCGGCGCGCCACGCGCACGAGCCGGATCCCCGACTTGCCGTAGCTGTTCGAAGCCAGCGGCACTCAGCTCCCCCGGTATGTCGAGTAACCGAACGGCGAGAGGAGCAGCGGCACGTGGTGGTGTTGCGAGGCGTCTGTGACCTCGAAGACGACCTGCACGATCGGGTAGAAGCCGTCGACGCCACAGGCCGCGAAGTAGGAAGCCGTATCGAACGTCAGCCGATACATGCCGGCGGCGATTTCTCCGTCGAAGAGGTCGCTCGCGCGGCCGTCCGGGTCGGTGCGGCCGCGTCCGAGCGTCTTCCAGCCGTCTGCCGAACGGACCTCCAGCGTGACCGGGACGCCGCCCGCGGGACGGCCCCGGGAGGTGTCGAGAACGTGTGTGGTGATGGCGCTCATCTCTCCGTCGCGAAGAGCTTTTCCAGGCGAAGCCGCGTGATCTTACGCTGCTCCTCGGTTGCAATCGCGAGCTCCGTCTCGGGATCGTTGGCCAGGCGCTTCTCGGCGAGCGCGAGCATCTCCGCCGCGTTTCGGCCCGACGCGCAGACGATGAAGATGTGGCCGAATCTCTCCTCGTACTCCCGGTTCGCGTCCGCCAGGTTCGCGAGCGTTTCGGGAGAGGCGCCTCTCGTGCCACCCTGCTCCTCGCGCGACCAGGCGCGGAATCGCTCCGAATTCGGTGGCGGGTGCAAGTCCGCAGGGCTCGTCCCTGAGTTCGGTGGCGGGTGCAGGTCCGCAGGACCTGTCCCCGCGACACCGATCGGGGGGTGCGCGGCGAACGCTTCGAGCCAGTCTTCCTTGGAGAGCGATCGCCAGACGCAGTCGGCTTCATCGGCGAGGTCCGAAAAGCTGCCGAACGGCCGGGCTGCGGCCATTCGCCGCGCCCACTCGGAAGATGCGCAGCAGGAGGAGAGCCGCGCCTCCGCCTCCACGGTCGGGAGCGCGTTGAATCCTTCGAGCTCCGGGGTCACTTCGGTGGCGGGTGCAGGCCCGCAGGGCCTGTCCCCGCGACATAAGGGCTCTTCTCGACGGCTCCAAAGAGCCGCAGCCTCGCCACGCCTCCATCCGGGTAGATGTGAAGGCGCGCATGCGTCGTCGCCGGCGAAGGTCGCAGTTCGGCCTCGAAGTGATGGACCGCGTCCGGGCGAAGTGGCATCTCCGGGAGAATCTCGCGCCATCGCGCGCCGGACGAGAGCGGGTCACCGTCTTCCAGCACCTCGAGCGAACAGCTTCCCGGCGCGTTACCTTTGAACCAGCTCGTGTCCACAAGGACGCGGTGGACGCGTCCGGGAACGCCCAGTCGCAGAATCGCCCAGTCGTGCCCTGGCCCGCGGCGCCGGCGCGTCTCCCATCCGTCGTGCATGCCGCGCGGTGGCCCCGGCAGGATCAGGTTGTGGCGCGCTCCGAAGAACATGTCGCTAGCGGCGACGACGAGCCCGCCGTTCTCGAGACCCGAGAGGTCAACTTCCTTTTCTCGAGAAAGCTTCTCCCCATCCGGCGTCACCGTCCCGTAGACGCGGAGGCGCGCGACGCCGCCGTCCGGATAGATGTGGAGCTTCACGTGCGTGAAGCGGCGGTCGCTCGCGACGGAGAACAGGTTTTCGGAATCGCCCCGGAGCTCCGACATCGGCAGGATCTCCACCCAGGGTCCGTCGGGCCCGTTGCCCGCATCGAGCGAGCACGCCTCGGGGAAGTTGCCCTTGAAGAACGCCGTGTCCACGCAGACCCCGCGGATGACTCCCGGCAGGCCGAGACGGACGATGCACCAGTCGTGCCCCGGCTCGCGACGGCGGCGCGTCTCCCAGCCATCCATCCACTTGCCGCGGTCGGTGTACTCATGCTCCAAGAAAATCGGTCTGGCAGTCTTGACGAGGTTCTCTTTCGGCGCGAAGAACTCGTCGTTTGCCGCCACTGCGGCGCCTCCGAGACGCTCGGAGGCGAGGTCCACGAGCTCGGTGAAGTCCGTCAAACGCCTCCCCGCTTCTCGCGCAGCAGAATTTTTCCCCGCGGGGGCCCGAGAAGCCGGCCGCGCTCGGAGATCTTCTCACCGGCGAGAAAAGCCGCCTCGACGACGCCGAACAGCGTCCGTCCGGCGTACGGCGTCAACTTGTGCCGGTGGTGAAGCGCCTCGGGGCGCACGTCGAAGGTCTCCTCGGGATTCCAGACGACGAGGTCGGCATCGAAACCGGGGGCGAGCGCGCCCTTGCGTCCCGCGATTCCGGCGAGCCGCGCGGGCGCGGCCGACAGCCACTCCGACAACCGTTCGAACGAGACGCCGCGCGGCCGCGCCGCGGTCCAGACGGCAGGCAGCCGGAGCTGGAGGGAGGAGATTCCGCCCCACGCGGTCGAGAAGTCGCCGGTCTCGCGCTTCTTCAGGTCCGGCGGCGACGGAGAGTGATCCGAGACCACCATGTCGATCGTTCCGCTCTCCAGACCTTCCCAGAGGCTCTCGCGGTTGCCGCGGTCCCGGATCGGTGGAGCGCACTTGAACTCGGTCGCGCCGTCGGGAACGTCTTCCGCGGTGAAAAGGAGATAGTGCGGGCAGGTTTCGACGGAGAGAGGAAGTCCGTCGGCTCGCGCCCGCTCGATCTGCGCGATCGCGCCGGCCGAGGAAAGGTGGACCACGTGAATGCGCGCGCCCGTCTCGCGGCAGAGGCGCGCGAGAAGGGCGATTGCCTCGTCCTCCGCGCGCGGGGGCCGGGTCGCGAGGTAGGTCGCGTACTTGCGACGGTCGCCCGCCTCCCCGGTCTCGATCCACCTGGGGTGCTCGGCGTGGACGAGGAGAACGGCACCGATAAGAGCAACCTGGGCGAGCGCGTCGGCGAGATCGGACTCCGAGACGTCGCCGAACTCCGGCACGCCCGAAGGGACGAGGAAGCACTTGAATCCGGGCACCCCGAGCTCCGCCATCGCCGGAAGCTCGCTCCGGTTGCCGGGCACGACGCCTCCCCAGAACCCGATGTCGACGAAACTCTTTCGCGAAGCGGCGGCGGCTTTCTCGCGCAGAGCCGCGACCGAGACGGTTGGCGGAACGCTGTTCAAAGGCATGTCAAAAATCGTCGTGACGCCCCCCGCCGCCGCGGCGCGCGTGGCGGTTTCGAAGCCTTCCCATTCCGTGCGGCCCGGCTCGTTGACGTGGACGTGCGTGTCGACGAGACCGGGCATGACCACCGAGTTGCCGAAGTCGAGAGCTTTGCCGCCCGAGCCTGCGTGAACGTCCTCGACGGACGCGATCACTCCTCCAAGGACCACGACCGATGCGGGCCGGATGCCGGTCGGAGTCACGACCCTCTGGCTGGTCACCACGAGATCGGCGCCGCTCATTTCAGTGATTCAATGCGCGTCGTGAGTCCGTGGGCGGTCGTCGGGGGCATCCTCTTGATCGGAATCACCCTCTGGGACGCTTTCGAGACCATCATCCTCTCGCGGCGTGTTTCCCGAAAGCTCCGACTGACGCGCCTGTTCTACTGGCTCACGTGGCGTCCGTGGCGCGCCCTCGCGCTCCGGATGCGCCCGGGCAACCCTCGCGAGAACTATCTGAGTGTTTACGGCCCCCTCTCGCTCATTCTCTTACTCGTGCTCTGGGCGGTCGCGCTGATCTTCGCCTTCGCGCTCATCGACTGGGGCCTCGGAGCCCGAATCGCGGCACCGCCGGGCACGGTCGGGTTCTCCGCGGATCTCTACATGAGCGGCACGACCTTCTTCACGCTGGGCTACGGCGACGTGACTCCTCTCACCGCAGTCGGGCGCGTTCTCTCGGTCATCGAAGCAGGTACAGGCTTCGGATTCCTCGCGCTCGTCATCGGATACCTTCCGACGCTATCGCAGGCGTTCTCGCGGCGAGAGGTCAACATCGCGCTGCTCGACGCGCGGGCGGGCTCTCCTCCGAGCGCTGCCGAGCTCCTGCGCCGGCACGCCGGAGACCCGACCGCCCTCGGACAGCTCCTGTCGGAATGGGAGCGCTGGTCGGCGGAGCTCCTCGAGAGCCACGTTTCCTTTCCCGTGCTCGCTTACTACCGGTCCCAGCACGACAACCAGTCCTGGGTCGCGGGGCTGACGACGATCCTCGATACCTGCTCGCTGGTGATCGCGGCGATGCACGGCCCCGTCGTCGGCTCGGCGAGGCTCACGTTCGCGATGGCGCGCCACGCAATTGTGGACCTCGCGAGGATCTTCTCGCCGCGGCCGCGGCCGTTGGAAACGGACCGGCTCGCGCCGCCCGAGCTCGCCCGGCTGTGCGAGGCCCTCACGTCGGCGGGGATCCCGATGCGCGAAAGCGAGGAGACGGACCGTCGCCTTGCGGAGCTGCGCGCGATGTACGAGCCCTACGCGACGGGGCTCTCGACGCATCTGATCATGCCGCTGCCGAGCTGGGTCCCGCCGGCCGGGGCGCCGGCGGACAATTGGCAGCGGACCGCGTGACCGAGGATCGGTCTCTCGAACTCGCGGGCGAAGAGCTGCGCGCGCTCATCGACGCCGCCGCACGCCGCGTCCTCGACTACGTCGAATCTCTGCCGCGCCAGCCCTCGGCGGACGACGAAGGCGGAGCTGCGCTCGCGCGATCGCTGGTCGAGCCCCTGCCCGAGACCGGGCGGCCGTACGAGGAGCTGCTCGATCTTCTCTTCGACAGGGTCGTGCGAAAGGGATTCGGCACCGCGGGTCCGGGCTACCTCGCCTACATTCCGGGCGGCGGCATCGTCCACTCCGCGGTCGCCGATTTCGTCGCGGATGCTGTCAACCGGTACGTGGGTGTCTTCGCGGCTGCGCCCGGAGTTGCGCAGCTCGAGGCGAACGTCGTGCGCTGGTTCGCCGACATCGTCGGCTATCCGGAGACGGCGGGCGGGATCCTCACGACCGGGGGTTCGCTCGCGAACTTTTCCGCGCTCGTGACCGCCCGCCGCGAGCGTCTTGCCGATGATTTCCTCTCCGGAGTTCTCTACGCTTCGGACCAGGCGCACCACTCGATCGCGAAAGCGGCGATGCTCGCCGGCTTCCCGGAAGGAAACGTCCGGAGCGTTCCGTCGGACGAAACGTACCGGCTCCGGCTCGACGCGCTCGCGGAGGCGGTCTCCGAGGACCGCGCCGCCGGGCGGCGCCCGTTCTTCGTCACGGGCAACGCCGGCACCACCAATACCGGCGCGGTGGACGACCTCGACGCGCTCGCGGACTTCTGCGCGCGCGAACGTCTCTGGTTCCACGTCGACGCGGCCTACGGAGGCTTTTTCCTGCTAACGGAGGCGGGTCGCCGGGCGCTCGAAGGCATCTCGCGGGCCGATTCGGTCGTGCTCGACCCTCACAAAGGCCTCTTCCTGCCATACGGGACCGGGTCACTCCTGGTCCGGGACGGCGCGGCCCTGCGCCGCGCGCACGCGCTCTCCGCAGGCTACATGCCGGTCATGCAGGAGGACGCGGACCTCGTCGACTTCAACCTGATCTCGCCCGAGCTCTCGCGCGAGTGGAGAGGACTGCGCGTCTGGCTTCCGATCGCGATGCACGGGATCGGCGCCTTCCGGCGCAACCTCGAAGAGAAGCTCGAGCTCACGCGCTGGGCGACCGAAGAGCTGCGAACGATGCAGGGCATCGAGATCGTCGCCGAGCCGCAGCTCTCGATCGTCGCGTTCTGTCTTTCGAGTCCGGACCTCGGCGTTCCCGAAGCGAACGAGTTGAACCGCGCGTTCCTGTCCGCAATCAACAAACGCAAACGCGTCTACCTGACCGGCACAATGCTCGGACCTCGCTTCGTTCTGCGGATCTGCGTCCTCTCCTTCCGCACGCACCTCGATCGGATGCGCGAGGGGATGGAAGACATCCGCGCCGCGGCTGCCGGGCTCCTTTAAACCTTTTCCCAGTGCTTCCGTACCGATACAGTCCGCTCGCATGAGGAGGAGTCGATGAAATCCGTGCTCCAACTGGCCGTGCTTTCGAGCCTGGCCGCGCTCGCCTGCGCCGGGAATCCGCCGGCAACCCGGCCCGCGACCGGGGCGGCAGCTTCCGCGCCGCCCGCCGCCGTGAGCGCTTCGCGCTTCACGGTCCCGGTCGATTACTACAAGTTGCCGAACGGTTTGAAGGTCGTCCTGTCCCCGGATCCGACGGCGCCGACGGCGGTCGTCGCGGTCTATTACAACATCGGGTTCCGGATCGAGCCGCGCGACCGCACCGGCTTCGCCCACCTCTTCGAGCACATGATGTTTCAGGGCTCCCAGAACCTCGGGAAGATGGAGTTCATCAAGCTCGTGCAGAAGAACGGCGGCGTCCTGAACGGCTCGACCCGGTTCGATTTCACCAACTACTTCCAGATCGTTCCCTCGCACGCGCTGGAACCCATCCTCTGGGCGGAGGCCGACCGCATGCGCGGGCTCGCGATCACGCAGGAGAACCTGACCAACCAGCAGGGCGTCGTGAAGAACGAGGTGCGGGTCAACGTGCTCAACCAGCCGTACGGCGGCTTCCCGTGGCTCGACCTGCCGCAGGCGGCGAACACGAACTGGTACAACGCCCACAACTTCTACGGTGACCTGAAGGAGATCGACGCCGCGACACTCGAAGACGTCAAGAAGTTCTTCCAGACCTACTACTCCCCCAACAACGCCGCCCTCGTCGTGGTGGGGGACTTCGACCCCGCGCAGACGAAAGGGTGGATCGAAAAATATTTCGCGGCGATCCCTTCGACGCCCCGTCCTCCCGCACCGGACATCGGGGAACCGCGGCAGGAGAAGGAAAAGCGCGTCACCAATCCGGACCCGCTCGCGACGCGTCCCGCGCTGGCGGTCGGCTATCACGCACCCCCGCAGAACACGCCGGAGTACTACGCGATGGGCGTCCTCGACGAGATCCTGTTGCAGGGCAAGGACAGCCGCCTCTACGAAGCGCTCGTCCAGAAGAGCGGACTGACCGGAGACGTGACCGGAGGGATCAACGAAGACCTCGGGAACATGTTCGACATCAACGGGCCGACGCTCTGGATCGCGTCGCTCTTCCACGATCCGGACAAGTCGCCGGACGCGATCCTGAAAGTGTTCGACGCCGAGATCGAGCGCGTCGTGAGCGCGCCGGTCGACCAGGCCACACTCGACCTCGCTCTCGTCAAGATGCGATCCCGCCTCTACGACGACATCGAAGGATTTTTCGGGTTCGGACGCGCGGACCTGCTGGCGAGCTTCGCACTCTTCGGCGACGATCCCGGCCGGATCAACCGGCTCGAAGACGAGTTCCGGCGCGTGACGCCCGACCTGCTGTGGAAGACCGCGCAGGAGTATCTACGACCGACGAACCGGACCGTATTGCTGGTCGAGCCGAAAGCTCCGGCCAAGCCCAAGGCCGCTCCCGTACCGGAGAAGAAGTCATGACGCGTTCGCTCAGACGCCCGCGCACCGCCGCCGCCTTCGCTGTCGCTCTCGCAGCCGCTACTGCCCTCGGCCAGAAGCAGACGCCGCCGGCGCCCGGCTCTCCGAAGGACTTTTCCATCCCGACGCCGACGAAGATCGCGCTCGAAAACGGCATGAAGGTCACCCTCGTTCCGTACGGCACGATCCCGAAGGTCACGGTGGACCTCGCCGTGCTCGGTGGAAATGCGAGCGAGGGCCCCAACGAAGTCTGGCTCGGCGACCTGATGGGCACCTGGATGCGCGAGGGAACGAGGACGAAGAGCGCGAGCCAGATCTCGCAGTCGGCAGCGCGGATGGGCGGCTCGCTCGACATCGACGTCGGCGCGAACGCGACCCGCATCACCGGGAACGCACTGTCGGACTTCGGTCCGGAAATGATCCGCCTGGTCGCGGACGTTGCGGAGAACCCGAGCTTTCCCGAATCGGAGCTCGCGCGGTTGAAGGCGGACCAGGTCCGCCAGCTCTCGATCGCCAAGAGCCGGCCGCAGCAGATCGCGCTCGAGAAGTTCCGCTCCCTGCTGTATCCCAACCACGCGTACGGCCGGGTATTTCCGACGCCCGAGATGATCCAGGCGTTCACTGCCGCTGGCGTCCGCGCCTTCTACGACGCGAACGTCGGCGCCGCGCGGGCCCATCTCTACGTCGCTGGCCGCTTCGATCCGGCGGCGATGGAAGCCGCCATCCGGGAAGCCTTCGGGGGATGGAAGGCCGGCCCGCCGCCCTCCTTTACGCCCCCTTCCCCGCGGACCTCGCGGGCAATCCACCTGATCGACCGGCCGGGCGCCGTGCAGTCCACGATCGTGATGGGGGTGCCGGTGATCGATCCGACCAATCCCGATTACGTTCCTCTGCTCGTCACCAACACGCTCCTGGGGGGGTACTTCTCCTCCCGCATCACCTCGAACATCCGGGAGGCGAAGGGGTATACCTACTCGCCGTTCAGCCAGATCTCGGTGCGCTACCGGGACGCCTACTGGGCGCAGAACGCCGACGTCACCACGAACGTGACGGGACCATCGCTGAAGGAGATCTTCTCCGAGATCGATCGACTCCAGGGAGAGCCGCCATCGGCGGAAGAGCTGAAGGCGGTCCAGAACTACATGGCCGGGGTCTTCGTGCTCCAGAACTCGTCGCGGGCGGGAATCATCGGCCAGCTCGAGTTCGTGGACCTTCACGGCTTGCCCGACGGCTACCTGTCGGGCTACGTCCGGCGGGTGTACGCCGTGACGCCTTCGGACGTCCAGCGCATGGCGCAGAAGTACATCCTGGACGGCAAGGTCACGATCGTGGTGGTCGGCGACAAAAAGGTCATCGAGGAGCAGATCAAGCCGTACGGGACGATCGCGCCGTAACTATCATCATCGAGGCGTGGCCGAGAACGTAGTCCACCATCCCGACGGCAGAGTCGAGCTCGCCGACACCTCGAGGATCGAGGCGAGCCCCCTTTCCAATCCCGACCTCGCCCCGGTCCCGATCGGGCGGCGCAACTGGACGACCTACAACTACGCCGCGCTCTGGATCAGCATGGCGCACTGCATCCCGACCTACATGCTCGCCTCGGGGCTGATGGCGGCGGGAATGAACTGGAAACAGGCGCTCGTAACGATCCTGCTCGGCAACACGATCGTCTTGATCCCGATCCTCCTGAACTCGCACCCCGGGACCAAGTACGGCATTCCCTTCCCTGTCTTCGCCCGCGCCGCATACGGGACACTGGGATCGAACCTGCCCGCGCTGATGCGCGCGCTCGTCGCCTGCGGGTGGTTCGGGATCCAGTCCTGGATCGGCGGCGAGGCACTGCACACGTTCTTCTCGGCGATCATTCCAGGCTGGAACGACCTGCTCGGGCGCGGCTTCGGCGGCCACACGACGACCGCGTGGCTCTCCTTTCTCTTCTTCTGGGGAATCAACATCTTCATCATCTACCGGGGCATGGACCTGCTGCGCAAAGTCGAGAACTGGGCAGCGCCGTTCGTGCTCGTCATGACGACGGTCCTGCTCGTCTGGGCGGTGAAAAGGGCGCACGGGCTCGGACCGCTCCTCGCACAGCCCGGGAGGTTCCCGACCTTTCGCGAATTCTTCCCGATCTTCATCCCCTCGCTGACGGCGATGATCGGCTACTGGGCAACGCTGTCGCTCAACATGCCGGACTTCACGCGCTTCGGGCGCAGCCAGCGTGAGCAGATCGTGGGTCAGGTCGTGGCGCTGCCGACGACGATGTCGGTCTTCGCCGCGATGGGCGTCTTGATCACGAGCGCGACCGTGATCATCTTCGGCCGCGCGATCTGGGATCCGGTCCAGCTCGTCGCGCAGTTCAAAGCGCCGGTCGTCGTCGCGATCTCCATGTTCACTGCCGTCGTCGCCACGCTCGCCGTCAACATCGCGGCAAACGTGGTCTCGCCGGCCAACGATTTCGCCAACGCGTTCCCGCGCGCGATCCGCTTCAAGACCGGCGGCCTCATCACGGGAATCATCGGGATCCTGATGCATCCGTGGAAGCTTCTGGCCGATCCGTCCGGCTACATCTTTCAGTGGCTGCTCGGCTATTCCGGCGGCCTCGGCTCGATCGCCGGAGTCCTGATCGCCGATTACTGGCTGGTGCGGAGGAGAGAGCTCGCGCTCGAGGATCTCTACCTCTCCGACGGCGCGTACCGCTACCGCGCGGGTTGGAACTGGAAGGCGGTCCTCGCGACCGCGGTGGGCTGCGCCCTGGCCTGGATCGGTCTTGTCGTGAAGCCGCTCGCGCCGCTCTACTCCTATGCCTGGTTCGTCGGCTTCCTCGCGGCGGGACTCCTCTATTGGGCGCTCTCCAGCGCCGGGGCACCGGAGCGGCTCCGCGCCGCGCCGGCTCGGCAGACGCCCTGAGGCCGTCGCGAGGCAGGTCGGTCCGCCCGCCCGATTAAGCTCCCGTGCATGACCCGGTGGATCGAGCGGCTCACCTTCTATCTGGGATTCGCCGTCGGAGGTCTCTGGTTTCTTTTCTGTTCCGCGCTGGGGATCGTCTGGCTGCTCGTCGCGCCCCGCAGCCGGCAGGCGCTCTACATATATGGGCGGGTCTTCTGCCGGGGGCTCGTGGCCCTGATGGGGTGGAGGATCGACGTGGCGAACCGGGAGCTCTTAGACGCCGCGCGCCCCTGCGTGTTCGTCGGAAACCACCAGAGCTTCTTGGACGTCGTGACGTTCGGCTCGATCTTCCCGAAGCGGACGGTCTCGGCGGGAAAGCGTGAGATCGGACGGATCCCGATCTTCGGCTGGTTCTACCGGCTCTCGGGGAACCTCGTCATCGACCGGAGCAACCCGCGCGGCGCCCGCGACTCACTCGAGGAGGCGGCGCGAACGATTCGAGAGGAGGGGGTTTCCGTCTGGTTTATGCCCGAAGGGCACCGCAATACGGGTCCGCAGCTCCTCCCTTTCAAGACCGGGGCTTTCCGCCTGGCGCTCGCGGCTGGCGTCCCGGTGGTCCCGATCGTCGCGGAGCCGCTCGAGGTCATCGCGGACACCCGGCGGCGGCTCGCCCGGCCCGGAACCCTGCGCGTCACCGTCCTCGAGCCGATTCCAACCGACGGCGCCGGCGCCGGGCGATCGTTTGCTGAGCTCGCCGCAGTCGCACGGTCGCGGATGCAGGAGAAGCTGGATCGGCTGAGAAGTCCAAAGTAGCTTCTGGCAACCCTTTTGCTCCGGCTCCCTGCCGGCATGATGGTCCTCTTCCTCGTCGCGACGCTCCTGGGACTCGCCTACTCCGCCTGGCGCCTCTCGCGCAATCGCGGCAAGCCCGGCTTCTGGGAAGGAAGCCTCCTGTGGCTGATGTCCTTCCTGGTGGCCGTGATCCTGCTCGCGCGAACGTAGCGCCCGGTCGAATTCGGTCTCCACAGACGCCCCGCGGCGCAAAGCTGGTCCGCTCGCCTATTCGAAGTATCCCGAGACGTCGAGGACGAAGTTCGTCGAGCCGGACAGCATCCCGCAGGCAACCCAGATTCGACCGGACGTCCCGAGCCCCACGATGGCGTTGTTCGCGCGGACGATCCCGGCTCGGAAGTTGATCGTGCTCGCGGGCGGGAGTGTCGTCCCCGCGGGATAGGCCGTCAGGAAACCCTCGGCCGTCGGGTTGACGACAATCAGGTTGGCCGCGATGGCCTTCGCGGTCGGCGGCACCCCGCACACCCCGGCGATGGGAAACTCCCGGACGGTGCCGGCCGCGAGCGCGGGCCCGCCCAGAGGTCCGTTCGGGTCGCGCGTGTCCGCGATGCGGCACGGCGTCAAGGTGTAGAAGTCCGCGCCGCCGGTTGAAGCGGGAGTCGGCGTCGGAGTGATCGTCGGAGTCGGAGTCGGCGTGGGCGTCGCGAACGGCGGCGTTGACGTCGGAGTCGGCGTGGGCGACGAAGTCGGCGTCGGAGCCGACGGCGTCGGAGTCGGCGTTGCGGTCCGCGTCGGTGTCGGAGACGGACCGATCGGAGTCGATGTCGGAGTCGGCGTCGGAGCCGACGGCGTCGGTGTCGGCGTTGCCGTTCGCGTCGGGGTTGGCGACGGGCCGATCGGCGTCAAAGTCGGAGTCGGTGTCCGGGTGAACGTCGGGGTCGGCGGAACCGACGTCACCGTCGGCGTGGCGGTCGCGGGAATCGACGTGAGTGTCGGCGTCGGTGTCGGCGACGGGCCGATCGGCGTCAAAGTCGGAGTCGGCGTCCGGGTGAACGTCGGGGTCGGCGGAACCGGCGTCGCCGTCGGCGTAGCGGTCGGGGGAATCGGCGTGGGTGTCGGCGTCCGGGTCGGCGTGGGCGTGGGAGTCCGGGTCGGGGTCGGCGTCGGAGTCCGCGTCGGCGTGAGTGTGGGAGTGAGAGTCGGCGTTCTCGTCGCCGTGCTGGTCGGCGTGTTGACCGGCGTGGGCGTGCCCGCGAGGAGGGAGCACTGCGGGAAACGGAAGGAGCCGATCCGGGTATGGTCGTCCGCCCCGTTCGTCACGTAGTACTCGTTGGTGTACCAGAAGGTACAGCCGTCCGGATCGAGCGTCATGGCGCTGTAGTCACCCCAGCGATGATCGAGCGTTCCGTCCATGAACGTGTGGACCTGCCCGCCCATCCCCTCGATCAGCGAGGTCTCGGTCTGCGCGATGGTGTTGACCGGGTCCCCGGCGAGGCGCCCGGAATATCGGATCGCCGGGTACATCGTGGCGTCCGACACGCTGTACCCGATGGCCATGTTGCCGAGCCGATCCACGGCCGCGCTGGGCATGAAGCGGTTCCGAGAGTCCGGGTTGTACGTCGACGCCTGGAGCGCGCTGCCGATCGTGCCGCCGGTGACAGGCATCTGGTACCAGCGCACTACGGCCTGGCTCGAACTCGCGCCCGCCACCGTGTGGCTATCCCACAGCGATTCGACCCCACCGATGTTCGTGTACTGGTTCTGCATCATGGCCCGGTAGGTCAGCGTGTCGAGGGTATTGCCCACGAGCTCCGGCACGGTGCCCGGCCCGGGCGCCCAGGTCGCTCCGGTCGCGGCGTCGGTGGGCCCGGTGAACGTCGAGTTGGCGGTGTTGTTCCAGTCCACGTGAAACTTCCAGATCCGGACCACGTTGGTGAACCCGGTCAGTGCGGCGAACAGGTTCTCCCGGCCCGCCGGAGGAGTGCCGGTCTGGAGCCGCGAGTTGCTGGGAAGCAACGTGAAGTTCTGCCCGCCGCCCGAGACCTTGGCCGCGTCGAAGGTGACGACCTGGGCGGTCGGGGCCCCCGCATACATCTGCGCCTTGTTGAACGCCCAGACGCGCACGTTTGAAAAGGAGCCGTTGGCCCGGAAGCCGAACATGTTGGCCGACATGTACAGCCCGTCGGGCCATATGCCGAACTTCGGGTAGTCGTTCAGCTTGTCCGTGATGTTGATCGAGTAGAAGTTCCAACCGCCGCTGACCGGATCGCCGCTCTGCGACGCCGCAAAGCACTGGTAGGCCCCGGGCGGATTGACGACATTGTCGTTGGAGTCGAGCTGGAACGCGAAGTCGGTGATGATCCAGCGGTCCGCGAAGGTGTCGTAAACGACGACCGGGTCGCCGAAATTGTCCGTATCGCAGAGGTTGCCGAAGTTCCCCTGGCTCATGAACGTGTCGAAGGTGAACGCCGCGACGCGGACGCCGTCGGTCTTGCGGAAGATCCCGATCGACGTGTTGACCGTCTGGATGTAGTACTCGGGGCCCACATCGCCGTTCGGGTCCGGCGGGTGCCCGGCGCCCCAGTTGGCGAAGTCGAGGCCGTCAAAGTTCGCGATTGGCGAGGGCGCAGGTGCGGCCAACGACGGGGCTGCCAGACCGGAACCGATCGGGGCGAGTTCTCCCGGCAGGTTCTGAACTGGCGCCTGGCGCTCCGGCCGCTCCCTCTTCCGAGGCGGAATACGTGGTAGCTGACGAAGGTCGCCGTTGAATGGCGTGGCCCGGGTCAGTAATCGTTCGACGGGGCTCAGTGGCCCGTTGGCGGATTGCGTTTGCGCCGGCGCGCGTGAAGCCCCGCTCGCAGCCTTCAGCGAGGGCGAGATTGCCAGACCGAGGAGAAGAACTCCAGCGGTGAGACCAAAAACGGCGAGCCGATTCGGCATCGGTCCGATCTCTTTATCCGCGAGCCCGATTGCTCACGGCCGGAACGTCGATCCGGAAACCCGCGGCGAGGGCTGCCAGCATGACGAGCGAAAGAACGAGGCTCGACAGAATCCTCTGCGGTGTCGGGGGAAATGACATTTTTCTTCGATTGTACCCGCCCGGAACCGGACCGGAACAAGGCT
>DASXSX010000056.1:0-10976 GCA_036505815.1 Thermoanaerobaculia bacterium | reverse complement strand
GCCGAGCTCGAGACACGCCATCCCGCGATGGATCCGGTAGAGCGGCTTCCCGGAGTCGAGATCGACGGCTCGATCGAACGAGGAGAAGGCTTCCTTGAAGCGCCCCTGCATCAGGAGCGACACGCCCAGGCCGTCGTGGATCTCCGGGTTCCTCGAATCGTTCGGCAACACCTCGCGGTACGCGCGCTCCGCATCGGCGGGCCTCCCCTCGCGGAGCAGGACCGCCGCCATCCGTTCGTTCAGCAGGACCTCGGCGGAGCCCGTCTTCTTCGCATGCGACGAGCATCCCGACAGAAACGCAGCGGCGACCGCCGCCGAGACGAGGAGGAGCCGGCGCGGGACTCTCGTCAACCCGCTTCCACGCGCCGCAACGGGGCGGGAACCTCGGCCGGGGTTTCCTCCCTCGCTATCGGCACCAGCTCCCCTTTCTCGTACGAGTGGATCAGCGCCTCGACGACGGAGGGATCGAACCGATTGCCGGCGAGATCCCGCAGCCGCTGGAAAACGAACCGGATGTCCATCGCCCTCTGGTACGGGCGCGTCGTGGTCATCGCGTCGAAGGTGTCGGCGACCGAGACGATCCGCGCCTGAAGGGGGATGTCTTCGCCGCGCAATCCCTCGGGATATCCACCCCCCTCCCATCGCTCGTGGTGGTATTTCATTCCCGGGATGACGTCACGCAGTTGCGGGATCGCCTCCATGATCGCGGCCCCCTTGACCGGGTGACTCTTCATGATCTCGAACTCTTCCTCGGTGAGCGCCGTCGGCTTGCGCAGGATGCGATCGTCGATTCCGATCTTTCCGACGTCGTGAAGGAGCGCGGACAGCCGGACTCGCCGGACGTCCTCGGACGAGAGACCCATTTCCCGGGCGACCAGCGACGAATAGCGCGCGACTCGTTCGGAGTGGCCCCGCGTGTAAGGGTCCTTCGCGTCGATCGCGGCGGCGAGCGCCCGGATCGAGTTGATGAAGAGCTCGTGGTTCTCGCGCGCCGCGCGCTTCAAGTTCTCGACGGCGTCGCGAATGGATTCGCTCATCCGGTTGAAGTTCTCCGAGAGGTCGGCGAGCTCCGCAGTGCCGGCGACCTCGACGTTGGCACCGTATTGACCTTCGCTGACCGCGCGCGTCGACAGGGCGAGCTGGGCGATGGGCCGAGAGAGCCGCCGGGCGGAGATCAGACCGAGCAGAAGTGCTCCCGCGAGCGCCGCCGCGCTCCAGATCACCGTGTCCCGAACCATCCGGTCGACGGAGGCGAACGCTGCGTCCAGGTCGCGCTCGAGAAGAACCCCCCACTCCGGCCGGCCGACCGGCGCGATCGAGGCGAGCACGCTCCTTCCCGGCTGCGTTTCCGAGCGCGTGACGCGGCCGGGAAAGCGCTCGAAGTCCGCGACGAGCGAAGACGGGGAGTGTCCCGATCCGCTCCGGGCGACCGGGAAGAGGATCCGGCCGCGCCGGTCCACGAGCGTCGCGCGGACGTCGCGCCGGGTTTCGTCGGCGAACTCGCGCCGGATCGGTTCCCACGACACGAGCGCCTCCACGACTCCGATCAGCCCGTCCTCGTCGGAGACCGGAGCCGCCAGGACCGAGACGGGTCCGATCGAAGGCGCTTCGAAGGGATCGCCCGAATAGAACGCACCGTCGCGGGAAGACTCGAAAGCGCGGCGGAACTCGAACTCGACGACCTGGGGAAGAGCGGCCGGTCCCGCGAAGCTGCCGATTCCCTTGCGGTTCACCCCGCGCAGAGCCAGCAACGGGGTCTCGCCTTTCAAGGCCGCGCGCAGGATCTCCGGACCGTTCTTCGACGTGAACGGGTTTTCCCCGGTGAGCTCCCGGGAAAGCCGAATCGAGTTGGCGGCGTTCTTGAGCTCCTCGCGCGCCGACGCGTGGTACGCCGCGATTCGATCGGCGAGCGCGGAGGAGGAACGCGTCAAATATTTCTCTTCGAGCACCTCGAGCGCCCGCCGGTTGCGCCGGATGAGCGCCGCGTCGGAAACGAGAAGGGGGACCAGCGACGCGAGGACCAGCGCGCCCGAGAGGAGAACGAAGAGGCGGAGCCGCCGCCTGCCGGGCTTAGGTTTCAAGGCTGGGCTCATTATATCCGCGGGACTCCGACCTAGGTCGGATTCGACCTGCGAGCCCGGAAACAGCATGGAATCGGCGGCCGTCCCGGCGGCCGGGCGGCGGCTTCGCGGCCATCCCGAGTAAGGCGAAGGATCCCTTGCGTCAACGCGCAGGACTCTTCGGTGCTGCGCGCCTCAGAATGACAGGCCGAGGCTCCTGACCGTCACCGTGAGCTTCCGCGTGCACTGAGCAAACCACTCACGTCCCGCGCGTCTCATCGATGCTCGCCGTCGCCGCCGCGGCGAGCCACTCGGTCTCGGGGACGTTTTCCTCCACGCGCGCGCGTCCGATCTTCTCGAGAAGGACCGCGGCGAGCCCGCGCGCGGTCGCCTTTTTGTCGCGGGAGAGAAATGGCTGCAGGATCTCGGCGGAGCGCACGGGCTCCGGAAACGGGCCGAGGCGGCGGAGAACCTGCCGCACTCGGGCGGCGTCGGTTTCGGCGAGTCCCGTCCGATCGCACGAGATCGTCAGGGCCGCGGCGATTCCCCACGCCACGGCCTCGCCGTGGCGCAGTTTCCGATAATTTCCCGCCGCTTCGAACGCGTGGCCGAGAGTGTGGCCGAAATTCAGCAAGCGCCGCTCTCCGCGATCCTTCAGATCCGAAGAGACGATGTCCGCCTTGATGCGCGCCGCCCCGGAGACGAGCTCGAGCAGCGCGTCTTCGTCGCGCGCGAGGATCGCGGAGAGCAGCGTGTCGGCGCGCGCCGAGAGCTCCGCGTCCCGGATCCAGATGCCCTTGAACGCCTCGACGAGTCCGCTCCGGTAGTCGCGGTCCGGAAGCGTCGCGGCGGCGGCGGGATCGACCACGACCGCGCGGGGCGGATGGAAAGCGCCGAGCAGGTTCTTGCCCAGAGAATGATCGACGCCGGTCTTGCCGCCGATCGCCGCGTCGGCCATCCCGGCGACCGTCGTCGGGACCGCGTTCCAGGTCACGCCGCGCAGAACGATCGCCGCGGCAAACCCGACGAGGTCCGTGACGACCCCGCCGCCCACGGCGACGAAGGCGTCGTCGCGGCGGACGCCCGCGGCAAGCGCGCGGTCCGCGATCTCCCGCACGGAATCGAGCGTCTTCGCCGCTTCCGAGTCCTCGATCTCGAGGTCGAGAATGAGCGCCCGTGCGAGCGAGGAACGCAGCCGCTCGGCGGAGGATCGCGCCGACGACGACGACACGAGGAGAAACCGGCCGGACGGAGAGACGAACCGGCCTGCGACGTCGTCGAGAAGCCCCCGGCCGAGCCAGAGCACGCTTTCGGTCTCGCCGAGCCGGAGCGCGATCCGCTCGACGGTCACGATTCGGGACGACGAATCGGGGAGATCGCGAGCTCCTCCAACTGCGCGGGCTGGACGGCCGAGGGCGATCCGGTCATCAGGCACATCCCCGAGGTCGTCTTCGGAAACGCGATGACGTCGCGCAACGAGCCCGCGCCAGAGGCGATCATGCAGATCCGGTCGAGGCCGAGCGCGATTCCGCCGTGCGGTGGCGCGCCGTACTTGAGCGCGTCGAGCAGGAAGCCGAAGCGCTCGCGCCCTTCCGTCTCCGAGATGCCGAGCGCGCGGAAAACGCGCTCCTGCACATCGGCGCGGTGGATGCGGATCGAGCCGCTGCCGAGCTCTTCGCCGTCCATCACGACGTCGTATGCCCGAGCGCGCGCGCGTCCGGGCTCCGACTCGAGGAGATCCAGATCTTCGTCGCGCGGCGACGTGAACGGATGGTTCATCGGAAACCAGGCGTTCGTCTTCTCGTCCCGACCGAAGAGCGGGAACTCCGTCACCCAGCAGAAAGCGTGCTTCGACGGATCGAGGGCACCCGTCTCCCGCGCCGCGGCCGCCCGGATCGCGGAGAGCGCGGCGGAGACGACCGAAGGTCGGTCGGCGATCGCGAGAAGGAGATCTTCCTCGCCGACTTGCGCGGTTGCGAGGATTCGCTCGAGCGCCGCGTCTCCGAGCGACTTCTTCGCGGGAGAGGTCACATCGCCCGCCGACCGCTTTGCCCAGACGAGACCGGATGCGCCGTGCGATCGCGCAAGCTCGGCCCAGTCGTCGAGCTTCTTCCGGGACACCGTCGCGCCGGCCGGCACGCGCAACCCCCGGACTTGACCGGCACCCGCGAGCGCCTTCTCGAACGGAGCGAACCCCGTCCCCGACGCAGCCGCCGACAGGGAGACGAGCGGCAGCCCGTATCGCATGTCCGGCCGGTCGGTTCCGTAGCGTTCCATCGCTTCCGCGTACGTCAGTCGCGGGAAAGGAGCGCTGGCGGCGATGCCGGCGGCGCTGAATGCCGCCCCGAGCACCGTCTCGACCACCCCGAAGACGTCGTCCTCAGTTGCGAAAGACATCTCGAGGTCGATCTGCGTGAACTCCGGCTGCCGATCCGCGCGGAGATCCTCGTCGCGGAAACAGCGGGCGATCTGGAAGTAGCATTCGAAGCCGGAGACCATCAGGATCTGCTTGAAAAGCTGCGGCGACTGCGGCAGCGCGTAGAACTTCCCCGGGTGGACGCGAGACGGGACCAGGTAATCGCGCGCCCCTTCCGGCGTGGACTTCGTCAACATCGGTGTCTCAACCTCGAGAAATCCCCGCTCGTGCAGCGCCCGCCGCACGCGGAACGCGATCTCGTCACGCAAGACGAAGTTCTTCAGCATCGCCGGTCGCCGCAGGTCGATGTAACGGTGCTGGAGGCGCAGCTCCTCGGTCGCGTTCGTGCGGTCTTCCGGAAGGAACGGGGGCGTGTCCGCTCGCGCGAGGAACTCCAGCCGGGTGGCCACGACTTCGATTTCTCCGGTCGCGATCTCTCGGTTGACCTGCTCGCTTCCCCGCCGGACGACCTCGCCTTCGATCTCGACGACGTCTTCTGCCCGGGCGTCGCCGGCCCGCGCGAGGGCCTCTTCTCCCGAGCGCGATTTCTCGAAGAGGACCTGCACGACGCCGCTCCGGTCCCGGACCGTCAAGAAGAGGAGCTCCCCGAGGTCGCGGCGTCGTCCGACCCAGCCGCGCAGGAGCACGCGGCGCCCCGCATCCGCCGCCGAGAGAAGACCCGCCGGCTGTCTCCGAAGGCTCACCGCTCCCTCGCGGCGCCGAGCCGCTCGGCGAGCTCGGAGCGTGGGAAGGTCTCTTGCTCTCCCGTGGCAAGCCTCTTCACCGTGAGTGTTCCCGCCGATCGCTCCCGTTCCCCCACGAACACGGCGAGCATGGAGTCGGAATCGAAGCCGCGCGCGTCGGCCTCTTCGAACAAGCTGCTCGCGCGTGCGATGCCCTTCTTTATGCCACGAGCGGCGAGATCGACCTCCACGCAGCCTCCCGGCAGCGCCGCGCGGATCTCCCGCGCGATCCGAGCGGCCTCCGGCAAGTCGTCGGAACGCTGCGGCAAGACGACCACGCAGGCTCGGCGCGGTATCGCAAGAGGCGCGACCTGCAGGAGCCGGTCCTCTCCGATCGCGAAACCGATGGCGGGAAGGGCCGGTCCGCCGAGGGATTCGACGAGGCCGTCGTATCGCCCGCCGCCCAAGATCGCGTCCTGCGCTCCGAGATCTGCTGAGACCACTTCGAACACGGTCCGCGTGTAGTAGTCGAGCCCGCGGACGAGCGACGGTTCGTCCTGGAACGGAATTCCGGCGTCGGCGAGCAGCCGGCGGACCTCGTCGTGATGCCGCCGGGAGTCCTCGTCGAGGAAGTCCATCGTGCGCGGAGCCCCCTCGAGCGCGGCACGGACTCCGGGGTCCTTCGAATCGAAGAGGCGCAGCGGGTTCTCCGCCAGCTTGCGGCGGTCGTCTTCGCCGAAAGAGGCGGCTTTCGGAAGGACGTGCGCCTGCAAGGCCTCGCTGAAAGAAGACCGGGTCGCCGCGGTGCCGACCGAATTCAACGACACCGACAGCGCCTGGAAGCCGAGCGCGCGAAGGAAATCGAAGAGCATCTCGAGGACTTCCACCTCCGCGGCCGGGCCGGCGACCCCGAAGAGCTCCACCCCGATCTGGGAGAACTCTCGAAAGCGACCCGCCTGCGGCCGCTCGTAGCGGAATTGAGGCCCCATGTAGTAGAGGCGCAGCGGCATCGGGCCGGCGGCGAGCCCGTTCTCGATCACCGCTCGGACGACGCCGGCCGTGTTCTCGGGACGCATAGTCAGCGACCGTCCCTTGCGGTCGGAGAACGTGTACATCTCCTTGTGGACGATGTCGGTCGTCTCGCCGACCGATCGCGCGAAGAGAGCCGTGTCCTCGAGCACCGGCGTGCGGATCTCGCCGTATCCACGGGAGCGGAAGGTCTCCCGGGCGATTCGCTCCGCCTCGTTCCAGCGCTCGCTCTCCGGCGGAAGGAGATCGCGCGTTCCTTTGACCGATCGGTAGCGCGGGATCACGGGGTGCTCGCCCAGCGCCCGTCGAGCCGGAAATACTCCTCCTTGAGGGCGAGGTAGTGACGGTGGAAGCGCTTCAGGTCTTCGACCTCGGCTCGCGGGAGCTCGCGAACCTGGCGTGCGGGTGAGCCGAGCCAGAGAGTTTGAGGCGGAACGACCGTCCGCGGCGTCACCAGCGCGCCGGCACCGACCAAGGCGGACTCTCCAACCTCCGCGCCGTCGAGCACGGTGGCGCCGATCCCGATCAACGCGCCGCGCCGCACGACAGCGCCGTGAACGATCGCGCCGTGTCCGAGCGTGACCTCCTCCTCCAGGATCGTCGGGTACTTCTCCTCCGTCACGTGAACCGCGCAGTTGTCCTGAATGTTGGTCCGCGCGCCGATGCGGATGTAATGGCAGTCGCCGCGGACGACGGAGTTGTACCAGACGGACACGTCGTCACCGAGCACGACGTCGCCGATGACTGCGGCCGTCTCCGCGAGATACACCCGCTCGCCCAGGCGCGGCGCCTTCCCGGCGTACTCTCGAACGATGCCCATGAAAACGGGCAATCTAGCACGCCGATGCCGCGATCACTCCTCCGGTGCAGGCCATCGAAACCCTCCCCGCCGCAGCACCCGAATTGGCTCCTGCGTCGCGTCGATCACGGTCGACGGCTCTCCTCCCGCGGTCGGACCGCCGTCGACGAGGAGATCGAGACCGGAGCCGAACGCCTGCGCCACGGCATCCGGATCGGCGAGGGGCGGATCGCCGGAACGATTCGCGCTCGTGCCGGTGAGCGGGCCGACGGCGAAAAGGAGCCTCCGCAGGAGAGCGGCGGCCGGCATGCGGACGGCGAGCGTCGCGCCGCGGCGCGATGCGGCGATCGGCGAGCGAAGCCGCAGGACGACCGTCAGCGGCGCCGGCCAGACGGCGAAGAAACGATCGAGCGGTGCCGGTGCGACCCCCAGAGAGTCAAGCTGCACGCGATCGGAGAAGAGGACGAGAAGCGGCTTACCGTCGTCCCGGCCCTTGATCTCGAAAACGCGGGAGACGCCGCGCTCGTTCGTCGGGTCGGCCGCCAGCGCGTAGAAAGTCTCGGTCGGGACCGCTGCCACGCCACCGTGCGAGAGCAGCGCGCGGAATCGGCCGATCTTCGGGGCCGAAGCGAGGAGCTCCGCGAGCTCCATCCGCTCCAGCGAACCGGACGGATTCACCTTCCCACGTATCGGTCGTAAAGCCGCCGCGCCTGCCCCGGGTCCTCCGTTCCCCGGACGACGCACCGCCCGTCGGAGAAGATCGTGAGACTCACGCCGCCTAAGTCGGCGTTCAAGAGCTGCGGCGACCGGCGCACCTCTCCGACGCGAGCGAGGCGCTCTTCCAGCGCGTCGAAGTCGGGCCGTTCCCTGCCCGACGGCGCAACCTGAACGGAGCGCCGGCCGCAGAGCTTGACGACTTCCGCGGCGCCGTCTCCTTCCAGGGCCGGAAAACGCGTCCCGGAACAGACCGGGCAGGATGACGACGGTCGGGCGTTCTCGAATGACCGGTGCGATCGAAAGCCGCCGTCCCAGACCCGAAGCGAGAGGACGCCCCGGGACGGCTCGTCGCCCACGGCGAGGCGGATCGCCTCCGTAACGGCAATCGAGGCCACGAGAGGCGGAAGAGTCGGGACGATTCCCACGGTATCGCAGGTCGGACTCGATCCCGCCGCCGGCAGTGCCTCGAGATAGCAGCGGAGGCACGGCGTCCTTCCGGGCACCGACACGGCAACGAGCCCTTCGTCCGCGACGCACGCCGCGTAGATCGACGGCACTCCGAGAGAGCGCGCGGCGTCGGAAACGAGGAGCCGCGTCTCGAAGTTGTCCGAGCCGTCGAGAACCAGGGCATGGCCCGCGAGGATCTCCCGGGCATTCTCGAAATCGAGATCGGCGACGACGCCGCGGACGTCGGCCTCCCGCGCGATCTCGCGAAGCCGCTCGGCTCCCGCGGCGGCTTTGGGAAGGACGCGCGCCGCGTCCTCCGCGTCGAAGAGGAACTGTCGAGCGAGGTTCGACTCCTCGACGACGTCGCGGTCCACCAGTGTCAGCCGTCCGACGCCGGCGCGCGCGGCCATCTCCGCCGCCGCGGCGCCGATGGCGCCGACCCCGACGATGGCGATCGAGTACCGCGCGATCTTTTCCTGACCCTCCCTCCCGATCCCGGTAAAGAGGACCGAGCGCGAATGGCGGTCGTCGCGGCCGGTCACGCGTTCCCCGCCTGCGACAGGAGTTCCCGTGCGTGCCGGAGCGCGGTTTCCGGGACTTTCTCGCCGGCGAGCATCCGGGCGATCTCGCCCACGCGTTCCCTGCCTTCGAGGAGCCGCACGGCTGCGATCGTGCGCCCACGCGACTCCTTCTTCTCCGCGCGGAAGTGACGGTCGGCCAGAGCCGCGATCTGCGGAACGTGGGTCACGCAGAGCACCTGCCCCCCCCGCTCCGCCAGCGCGCGGAGCTTCTTTCCGACCGATTCGGCAGTCCGTCCGCCGATCCCCGCGTCCACCTCGTCGAAGACGAGGGTCCGTCGCCGGCCGCCGCGCGCCGCCGCGACCGACTGCACGGCGAGCTGCAGGCGCGAGAGCTCTCCGCCCGACGCGATTCGATCGAGCGACCGCTCCGGCTCGCCCGGGTTCGGCTGGAAGAGCAGAACCGCGCGCTCCAGGCCGGCGCGGCGCGGTGCGCCGTCGTCGGCCGGCGTCAGCGCGACCCGAAACCGCGCCTTCTCGAGCGCGAGACCGCCGAGCTCCTTTTCGACCGCCGCAGAAAACCGCGGAGCCGCCCCCTCCCGCTTCGCGGAGAGCACCGCCGCGACCTTCCGGTAAACGTCCCGCGCCGCGGTTTCCTCGCGCTGCCGTCTGTCGAGCGCGTCTTCGATGTTCGCGAGGTCGTCCCTTTCGGTGCGCAGCTTCTCGAGAAGGGCCCGGGCGTCGGCGAGCGTCGGCCCGTACTTGCGTTTGACGCGGGAAAGCTTCTCCAGGCGCGACTCGACCGCGCTCAACCGGTCCGGGTCCGACTCGATTCCGGAAGCGGCGTCCCGCGCGGCAGCTGCGAGATCGCAGACCCGTCGCTTGACTTCCTCGATCTCGTCCACGCGAACGGCTTCGCGCGGGTCGATCGCTGCGAGGTCGGCGAACGCGCGCGCGGCCTCCCCGAGCCGGTCGGCAGCCGATGAGTCCCCTTCCGAGAGAGCAGTGAGTGCAGTCTCGCCCGCGAGGCGAATGCGGTCGGCGTGGAGCAGCCGCCCCCGCTCGAACGTGAGCTCCTCCTCCTTCTCGTCGGGCGCGGCGGATTCGATGTCCCGGATCTGGAACTCGACCGTTTCGAGCCGCGCGGAGCGGTCGCGTCTCGAAGCCTCCAGCTTCTCGAGCTCCTCGCGGGCCGCCGACCAGGCTCCTGCCGCGGCCGCGACCCTTTCGCGCTCGACGGATACCCCGACGAACGCGTCGAGGAGATCGAGAGGCGCGTCGGCGTCGACGAGCTCTCTTTCCGAGTTCTGGCCCTGGATCGAAACGAGACGGTCTCCCAGCCGCGCGAGCGTGCGGACGGCGGCCGGCTCGTCCTCGACGAACGCGCGGCCGCGACCGTCGGGCGAGAGCTCGCGGCGGAGGAGCAGCGCCTCCCCGCATGGGAGGCCCGCCTCCTCGAGGATGTCCCGCACCGCCCGATCGCTTTCGAACTCTCCCGCGACCACGAGCCGCTCCGCTCCCTGACGCACCAGATCGACGGAGCCCCGGCCGCCCGAGAGCAGCGCCAGGGCGTCCACCAGGATGGATTTCCCGGCTCCCGTTTCGCCGCTGATGACCGTCAAACCGGGCCCGAACTCGAGATCGAGGTCCTCGACGATCGCGAGGTTCCGGACGGTCAGACGGCGCAGCACTTCGGAAGAATAGTCCCAAGTGCCAGGAACTTCGGACTTCGGCCCTACGCCTTCGTCTTCTTCTGTCCGATCGGCTTCGCCGGGATCCCCGCCGCGATCACGCCTGCGGCGACGGGCTTCGAGACCACTCCCATCGAGCCGATCATCGCGTCCGCCTGGATCTCGACGCCGGACAGCACGACTGCGTGGTACGTGACCCGCACCCGGTCGCCGATCACGGTTCGTCCGAGCGAGACGTCATGGATGTCTTCAACGGCGTGGGCGTGCGAATAGATGTTCACGTAATCGGAGATCGACGCGTCGTCGCCGATCACGACCTCGCCGCGGTCGTCGATCAGGACGTTGCGGTGGATCGTCACTCCGTTGCCGACCGAGAGGTTGTACCCGAACGAAAACTCGACCTCATGGAAGATCCGGACGTCTCGCCCGCAGCGCCGGAAGACCCGTTCCGCGAGCATTGCCCGGACCTTCGTGCCGACGCGGACATTCCGGCCGACCGGGGAGTGATCGAACATCTGCCAGAACCAGAGAAGCGGTTTCACGCGGACCCACTTCTCGAGGTCGATCTCCCGGTAATACTCCGCCTCGAGCGTCGCGTTGCGCGGATCGAAAGAGG
>DASXSX010000055.1:0-9817 GCA_036505815.1 Thermoanaerobaculia bacterium | reverse complement strand
TTCACGATCAGCACCGGCCGGTCGGCGCGGTTGACGAGACCCGCCGCCAGATCCCGTTCCGGAGCGTCGAGATACGTGCGCTCCCGGTGCGCCCCGATGATGACGAGGTCGTGGTTGCCTTCTGATACCTCGGCCAGAATCTGCGGCAGCGGCTCGCCATAGCGAATCCGGCTCTCCGCCGAGACGCCCTGCGCTCTCAAGGTCCGCAGGCCCTGCTCCAGATGCCGCTCGATCCATGCGCGCGCCCTCCGCGTGGCGGTCGTCTCGCCCGGCGGCTCCCCGAAGCGCGAGCCGGCGCGGGAGGAGTCGTGCTCCACGTGGAGAAGCGTGACTCCGGCTCCGAAGCTGCGCGCGAGCTGCGCCCCCAGAAGGACGTCGAGCTTGCCCGGCTCTCCCGCCGCGGTACAGAGCAGCACGCGGCGGATTTCGCGCGGTTCGCCCTGCGCGAGGAGCAGCGGGACCGGACAGGCGGCGGCGATCTCGCGGCTCTCGACCCGATCGCCGTCCTTCCCCGATCGCCCGCGCCGCGAACCTTCGTCGCGGTGTTCGAGCCTTCCCGGCAGAAAGACGAGGTCGTACCCGATCCGCTCGAGCTCCGCGAGCGCTCGCTGCGTCAGTTCTCCGTCGGCCAGCGAAATCCGGAGGTGCGCCGCGGGCAGCGACTCGCGGAGTCTCGAGACGGGCGCCGAGCTCTCCTGTCGCGATCCGCCGAGGACCGTCAGCCTGGCGCCCGCCGCCGCCGCCACCTTTTCGCAGAGACTTGCGGCGTGCGTGGACTCCGCCGTGTCGTCCACGAGAAGCAGCAAGCGCCAGGGGAGCCGGGGCAGCAGGTGGTAGTTCCGCACTCCCACCCACGTCTTCTCGCCGACGGCCGGCGGCGCAGGCGCCTCCGGCTCTGAAGGAAGAGAAACGAGCAGCGCGAGTCCTGCTTCGCCGTACTCGCGCTTCAACGGCCAGACGCCCGGGAGCGGCTCCAAACGAACGAGAATCTGCCGTGAGGGACCCTTCTCGCGGATTTCCTCGATTGTGCCCTCTCCCAGCGTCGATCCGGACAGATTCGTTCGCTCCGCCGCCAGGGTCAGGTCCTCCGGGCGGAAGAGCACGGCCCAGGATCCAGCTCCCTCCCGCGCGCCCGGCTCGTCGGGGAGCGGGATCTCCAGCTCCCCGATCGAGATCTTTCCCGCCGCGGTCTCACTTCCGACGAGGTTGGCCTCTCCGACGAAGCTCGCAACGAGTTCGCTCCGGGGCGCCCGGTAGAGTTGCGAAGGATCCGCCACCTCGAGGAGGTGGCCCCGCTCGATGACGCCGATCCGGTCGGCGAGCTCGAAGGCTTCCTCCTGGTCGTGGGTGACTAAGATCGTCGTGATCTTGAGAGACTTCTGGATCTTCCGCAACGCGCGCCGGAGCTGTCCGCGGATCTTCACGTCGAGCGCTCCGAACGGCTCGTCCAAAAGAAGTACCTCAGGGGAGAAGGCGAGCGCGCGGGCGACGGCGACGCGCTGCTGCTGGCCACCGGAGAGCTGCCGGGGATAGCGACGGCCGAATCCGGCCAAGCCGACCAGAGCGAGCAGATCGTCTCTCTTCGCCGCGCGCTCGGCCCGCGGCATCCTGCGCACACGCAGTCCGAACTCCACGTTCTCGGCGACCGTCATGTGCCGGAAGAGGGAGTAGTTCTGAAAGACGAAACCCGTTTTGCGCTCCTGCGGCGGCAGGTGTGTCACGTCGCGGCCGTGCAGGACGATCGAGCCTTCGTCGGGCGGCGTCAGACCCGCGATCATGCGCAGGATCGTGCTCTTGCCGCTGCCGCTCTCCCCCAGGAGCACGAAGAACTCGCCGTCGTCCACTTCGAGGGAGACATGGTCCACGACGGCCTCGCCGGCGTAGCGCTTGACCAGATCGGTCAGGACGATGCTCATCACCGGCTCCCTGCGCGGCGCCGGATCCATTCCATCGCCGTCAGGAGAACGAAAGAAGACAGGGCGAGCAGAAGCGCCATCGCGTAGCCCGCGACGGCGTTGCGCTCGTCGAGCGCGCGGAAGATGAACAGGGTCGCCGTCTCGGTCAGCCCCACGATCGAGCCGCTGACGACGAGTACCGCCCCGACCTCTCCGACCGCCCGGGCGAAAGTGAGAAGAACCCCGTACTCGAGGCCGGAGCGGATGCCCGGGAGCGTCACACTCCAGAAAGCCCGCCAGCGGCCGGCGCCCAGCGTGTAGGCGGCGTTCTCCTCCTCCTCACCAATCTGCTCCAAGAGCGGCATGATTTCGCGAATGACGAAGGGAAGGGAGATGAACGTCGTGGCGATCAGCATCCCCGGGAAGGCGAACAGGACTTTGATTCCGGCCGCCCGCGCAACCGGGGCGAGCCAACCCGTGCGGCCGAAGAGGACGATCAGCATGAAGCCGGCGATCACGGGAGAGACGGCGAAGGGCATATCGACGATCCCGTTGACGAAGCGCCGGCCCGGGAATCTTCGGTCGCGCACCAGCAGCCATGCCGCCGCGACTCCGAAGACTGTGTTGATCCCGGTCGCGCCGACCGCGAGCAGGAAGGTCAGCCTCAGAGCGGACCGCGCGTCGGGCGTCGAGACCGCATCAAAAAACGCCGGGATTCCGCGCGACAGGGCGCCCCGGGCGAGCGCGGCGAGCGGAGCGAAGAGCAGCAGGACCGCATAGAGGAGCGCGATTCCGACTGTCGCCCACTCGCCGAGCCGCGGGCGGACGCGCCCACCGGCCGCGATTTCTTCGACGGCGGTCGCGGCGTCTCCCTCCAGCGAGCGCGCTGGCTCAGCCACCGAGGATCTCCGCCCTCCGGCGCTGCCGCCAGTCGAGAAGCAGCAGCAGCCCGAAAGAAAGAGTGAGCAGCACGACCGACATCGCGCTCGCTCCGCGCTCGTTGTGGGCTTCGACCTCGCCGAATACGTACACGGGCGCCGTCAGCGTCCGCCTCGGGATGTTGCCTGCGACGACCACAATCGAGCCGAACTCCCCGAGGGCGCGCGCGAAAGAGAGGAGCGCCCCGGAGACGGCTGCCGGAAAGATCGCCGGCAGCACGATGCGGCGGAAGTTCGTCCACTTGGAGGCCCCGAGCGTGAACGCCGCCTCCTCCTCCTGCCGCTCGGCCTCGAGCAGCACCGGCTGCACGGTGCGGATGACGAACGGATACGTCACGAAGAGAAGAGCGAGCACGATGCCAGGCTTCGCGAAGATCACCGAGATACCGCGGGACTCGAACCAGCCTCCCAGCACTCCCGACGGGCCATAGAGGACGACGAGCATGACTCCCGTCACGAGAGTCGGAATGGCGAACGGCATGTCCACGAGGCTGTCCAGGACGCCGCGCCCCGGGAACTGGTAGCGCGCCAGCACGTAGGCCGTCAGCGTCCCCAGCACGAGGTTGACTGCTGCGGTGATCGCCGCAGCGGCGACCGTCAGCTTCAGAGCGTCAAAAGCGATCGGGCTCGCGAGCTCCCGCCAGAAGGCCCGGAGGCCGGCCGAGAGGCCTCGTTCGAGGACCGCCGCGAGCGGCACCACGATCATCAGCGCGAGGTAAGCGAGAACGGCGCCCCGAAGCCCCCAGAGTCCCCATGGCCGCCGCCCGACGCTCCCCGCCCGCCGCGGCCGCGCCGCGCTCATCGCTTCGAGCCGAGCTCCGAGAAAATCTGCGTGAAGACGCCCTCGGGACCGTACAGATCCTTCGAGACTTTCTTCCAGCCTCCCAGGTAGTCGATCTTCCAGAGGTCCTGGACCGGCGGCAGCTTCGAGACGTTTTCCTTCGCCACCGCCTCGTCGACGGAGCGGAGACCGTACCGCGCGTAGAGCCTCTGCGCCTCCGGCTCGTGGAGGAAGGTCACGAATGCCTCGGCGACCGCGCGCACTCCGTGCTGGTCCACGTACTTGTCCACTAGGGCGACGGGGTTCTCGATCAGGATCGTCGAACGGGGGACGACGTAGTCGTACGTCTGGCCGGCCTGCCGGCCGATCAGGACTTCGTTTTCATAGGTGATGGCAACGTCTCCGACCCCCTTCTCGAAGGTCGTGATCGACTCACGCGCGCCCTTGTCCATGATCGAGACGTTGCGGAACACCTTTTTCAGGAAGTCCTTCGCCGCGGCCCGGTCGTCCTTCGGCACTCCTGCAAAACCGCGCAAAGCGGCGCCGTAGATCGCATTGATGTTCCACTGTGCACCGCCCGACGTCTTCGGGTCCGGCGTCAGGACGTTGCTGCCGGGCCGGGTCAGGTCCGGCCAGTCGAGGATCTTCTTGGGATTGCCCGGCCGGACCGCCAGGACCACGATCGAAGTGCTGGCCATCCCGCTGTGCGGCGCCGCTTTCCAGTCGTGAGTGATGAGCCCCGCTTCCGCGATTCTGTCGATGTCTCCTTCCAGCGAGAGCGCGGCTACGTCCGCTTCGAAGCCTCCCACGATCGCTCGCGACTGCGCGCCGCTTCCCTGGTAGGACTCGCGAAACTGCACCCGCTGCCCGCTCTTCTCCTGCCAGCGCTTCTCGAAGGCGGGAATGATCGCCTTTCCGTAGACCTCGCGCGGCGTCGTGTACCCGCCGAAGATGAGCGTCACGGGTTTCGAAGACGGGCCGGCTGCTGTCTCCGTCTTCGTTTCTCTACGGCAGCCGACGAGTGGGATCGAAACGAGGAAGCCCAGAAAAACGGCGAGGAATCCGGTGGCTCTCCAACGTGTGTCTCGACTCATGACGGCTCGACTCCTTCCCGATCTCAGGTCGGTTCCCCATCCGGGAAGCGGCTCGAAGCATTTCACGGGGTCCGCGGCGGAGCAAGAACGGCACGCGACGTAAGATTCCACAGAACCCGGAGGTTCGACGATGTCCCTTCCGTCCGTTGGCGTGATGACCGCCTGCCTGCTCGCCGCTACGTCTCTGGTCGGCAGTGCCGTGACGATCAGTTCTCAACGGAGCACGCGCTACGAAGACCTGGCCTCGCTGTTTACCGAGTGGCGATCGTTCCAGAGGCCGAAGCTCGTCGACGGCGTGCCGGACTACGCGGCCCGCGCCATGGCCGCGCAACGCAGCGAGCTCGTCAAATGGGAGCGCCGCCTGGCCGCGATCAATCCGAGCGGCTGGCCCATCAACCGGCAGATCGACTACCTCGTGGTGCGCGCTGAGATGAACGGCCTCCACTTTGATCACCGGGTGCTCCAGCCGTGGGCCAACAACCCCGCCTTCTACGTCACGGTCTTCACCGAAGAGAGCGACCAGCCCGCGCGCGAGGGTCCATTCGCGTATGGCGCGGTCGAGCTTTGGACCTACACGTTTCCGCTCACTCCGGAGCGCGCCGCGCAGATGGACTCCGAGATCCGGACGATCCCGAAACTTCTGGCGCAGGCGAAGGCCAACCTCGTGGGAAACGGCCGTGATCTCTGGATCTTCGGAACGAAGAGCATCCGGCAACAGATCGCCGACCTGGGAGAGCTCGCGTCGAAATTGACCGACGCCCCGGGCAGTCTCCGGGCTGACGTCGAAAGCGCAAGGAAGGCGACGGACGACTTTGCGGCGTGGCTCGAGTCACAGGCGGCGTCCAAGACGGGGACCTCCGGCGTGGGCGTCGCAAACTACGACTGGTACCTGAAGAACGTCCAGCTCGCGCCGTACACCTGGCGGGAAGAAGTCACGATCATGGAGCGCGAGCTCGCGCGGGCGCACGCCCTGCTGGCCATGGAAGAAGTGCGCAACGCGAAGCTTCCGCCGCAGGTTCCCATCTCGAGCGCCGAGGAGTATCGGCGCGCCTTCGGCGCCGCCATCACCGAGTACATGGCCTATCTCCGGGATCACGACATTCTCGAGATCCGCGACTACATGGACCCCGCGCTGCGCGCGAGGATCGGCACCTTCCGCCCCGGCCCTCGCGAGTTCTTTTCCGAGCTCGATTACCGCGATCCGGAGCTCATGCGAACCCACGCCTATCACTGGTTCGACAAGGGACGGATGGTTCACGAGCCGCACGCGAGCCCGATCCGCAGGGGAGCGCTCCTCTACAACATCTTCGATACGCGCACCGAGGGCCACGCGACCGGATGGGAAGAGCTGATGACGCAGGCCGGCATGTTCGACGCAAGACCGCGGACGCGCGAGCTCTTCTACATCGCGCTCGCCGAGCGGGCGGCGCGGGCGCTCGGGGATCTCAAGATGCATAGCAACGAGTGGACGCTCGAGCAGGCCGCGGCGTTCGCCTCGGCCAACACGCCGCGCGGATGGCTGAGGCTGGACGGCCATCTCGTCCGCGACGAGCAGCACCTCTATCTTCAGCAGCCGGGATACGGGACGAGCTACATCATCGGCAAGATCGAGATCGAAAAGCTCCTTTCCGAACGGAAGCAGCAGCTCGGAGAAAGCTTCACCCTGAAGCGATTCATGGAGGAGTTCGACGCCGCGGGCCTGGTTCCGGCCGCGCTCCTCCGCTGGGAGCTGACCGGGCGGATGTCCGACGAGCTCAAGCGAATGCTGTCGTAGGCATTACTGGTTCTTGGCGTGACGGGGTGCGGGCACGCCGTCGCGAGGGGAGTAAGCGGAGCCTGCGTGTCCGCCCTTCGGCGGCACCGGCAGCCGCAAGCGGCGGCGAAGAGCGAGCATGTAGCCGATCGGCTCGTTGCGCCAAGCTTTCTCCTCCGCCGCTTTCGGAAACTTTCCGCCCAGATCTCCCAGATATGTGTAGGTCACGCGGCAGCGTTCCCGGTCCAGTGGCTCGATGCGCGTCTGTCCGGCAACGCGGTGGATGCGCGCACCTTCGTGAGGATCACCGGGTCTGACAGCATCCTGCCAGGAGACCAGGAGAACGCCGTCGTCGAGCCGCTCCTGGCGGTAAGCGACGATCGCGTCCCGGTTGCGGAACGGAAATGGATATGGCCAGACGAAGTGCAGGCGGGCGGTTCCCGGCCCCTTCTCCAAGACCGTGACCTCTTTCACGGCCGGCGACATCAGCTCCCGATAGTGCGGGTAGTCGGTGATGATCTCGAGAACGGTGTCGGCTGAGACGGGCAGCTCCGTCACCCCGCGGATCCAGGGGATCCCGTTCGGCACTCGCGCGATCGACACGGCGATGCCGCGTTCTGTAAACCAGGGCTCGAAGCGCAGGCCCTCCGGGATCAGGCCGGCCAGCGCGAGCAACGCAGCGACAATCATGACTTCCTCCGAGCCAGAGTCAGAAGCCAAAGGGACAGTGCGACCATGACGATGTCCTCGGCGACCGTACTCCAGCCCAGCGGTCGCGCCAGAAAGATGCCAAAGCAACCGCAGTCGGGCAGCTTGAGCCCTCGTATCACGCCCCCAGCGGACCATCCGGCGTAAGCGAGATGCATCGCGGCCGAAGTCAGCGCGGCGCCGGCCAGCCGCCGTCCCGAGAACAGCCAGATCGCCAGGGCCAACTCTGCGATCGGGATCGCGAGGGCCAGTGGCAGAAGAGATCCCTCCGGGAGCGCCTGGTAGGAACGGAGGATCCGCGCGAAGCCGCGAACGTCGGCGAGCTTGCCGACCCCCGTCGCGAAGAGCAGCAGACCGATGAGACCGCGCAGGACGTACTGCGCTCTCAGCCTCACTGCTTGTTGAGCTTCCAGTCGTAGGGGATGAACTCCACCTTCCAGTCGGTCGCGATCTTCTCGACCCTGTACTGGTTGGCGTAGGCAATCAGAGTCGGTGCCTTGGCAAGAAAATCCTTCGTATAGAAGCGCAGGATTTCGGAAAAGCGGACGACCTTCTTCTCAGGCCGGAGCTCGACATTGCGCGCCTCGGAGAAGAACAGCTTTGCGGCCGCATCCAATTGCTCGTCGAGCCGACTCGCCTCGAACGGCTCCCGGGGAAGTCTCGGGCAGCCCTGCACCATGCAGTTGAGCGCGAAATGCACACGCGGATCGCCCATCGGACGCACGAGCTTGTTCTCTAGGTCGTAAAGCGAGATGCGCTGGCCTCCCATGAGAAGTTTGTTCTTGTAGAAGAACTTGAACTTGATCGTACCGAGCTCGGGCGGGATGCCCGACTCGATCACGTTGTACATCGCCAGCGCGTTGTAGGCATTGAGGGAGTAAGCCAGGACGGCCGACTGGATCGGATACGACGCCGGATCCGACGGGGGGCTGACGACGCCGACGTACGCGACGAAGGTATGGAGATCGGTGGGATCCTTCGCCAACCCCGCGAAGTCGATGCGTCCCCGCTCGTCCACGTGCTTGGAGAGAACGCGTTCCCACGCGCTTTCGGCGGCCTCGGGTCTCTGGGCAGCACCCCTGGGCACGGGGACGTTGGATGCGCAACCGGCCGCAAGAACCACGAGAATCAGCGGAGTCGACCACCGAAGACCCATCGAACTCACCTCAATTCACGACCGGGAGAAGTTTCCCGGAGAGAGGATCCCAGAGGGCCGGGCTCGCCTTTCGTGAGGCGAGGGGGACGGGCTTCAAGATGAACTCGTCCCGCCGGGCGTTGTGCTCGCACATCGAGATCGGTCCGTCATCCGTCATGACCATGAAGGAGCAATTTCGAATTCGCTCCGGGTCGAGCACGCTGGAATCCATGAAGTTGTGGATGAAGAAAGTGATCTTGCCGATTCGCTTCCCGCGTATCAGTTCCCGCCGGACGATCCAGAGTTTCCGGAGGAGGAAGAGGCCGCCTCGCGTCAGCCAGTACGGGTTCCGAAGTGCGGTGCGCATGACCCGACCCGCCGTGCGCTTGACGTCACGCCGGTCGAAGGGGACGTGGCGGAATTCATCCAGGAACCTCTCGTAGAGCCCGCGGTCCGTCAGGACGTCGACCGCCTGCCCGCCCACCGTCGCGAGCATGGTCCCCTGGTTGCAGCTCGGATGGCCGACCAGGGCCGTGTCCCAGGCGAGTCGCGGGAGCCCGACGCCTCGCCGGATCCGTTCGGCGATCGCTCGAGGTGTTACGTCGGGGGCCCTCTTGCGCCACTCGCCCCGACCCGTCACGGCATGGACCTGGAACGAAGCCATCCCCACGACATCGGAGTTCTGGAGAAAGAAACGCACGAGCATCGGCAGCTCCTCCAGGTTTGCCCCGTGCACGGTCGTGTTGAAGATGACTGCGAGCTTCAGACCGCGCGCCCGTTCGATGTACTCGCGCCGCACGGCGTTCAAGGCCGCCTCCGTCGAATACCTCTTGCGCCGCTGTGTCGTGTCGACGTGGAAGGCGACGTCGAAAAGTCCGGCGTCGGCGAGCTCCATCAGGAGATCCCTCGTCGCTCTGATGCCGTTGGTGAAGAGTGAAGGGCGCAGCCCGCGCTCCGAGACTCTTCGGACGATCGCCACCAGCTCGTCCCGCTTGCGCAGCGTCGGATCCCCCCCGGTGACCTGCACGCCTACTCCCGGGCCGTAAAGCTCCCGAATCCCGTCGATGCGCCGGAAGATGACGTCCATCGGGACGTCCTTGACCGACGCGGAGTTCTCCGACAGATAGCAGAGCGTGCAGTCCAGGTTGCAGCGCTGGGTGATCTCGAGAGCGACGCAGCCGATCGTCGAGCGCCGGCCCAGGACCTGGTTGGGTGTTCGAAACTGAGGGTCGAGTCTCTCCCACGTTTTCCGGAGCATCCGTTCCCGTTCGGCCAGATCGGGGTAGACGGGCAACTCGTGATGCCGGGTCTTCATCGCTCACTCCAGGCTACGTCGTTGAAAATCCGCATACGGACATCCCCTCCAGAACACGGGCGTCGAGACCATCGGGGTCATTCCTGAGGATAGAATCGGCCCGAAATTAGGGGGAGGAAATCATGAAGACTCGATTCGTCTCACTCTTTCTCTTGGGGGTGTTGGTGGCAGCCGGCCTATCTGCGCAGACGAAGACAT
>DASXSX010000054.1:0-12269 GCA_036505815.1 Thermoanaerobaculia bacterium | reverse complement strand
GAACTCCTCAGAGTCCTCTGACTTCGGGCGTCTCTCCTGGAAAGTCACCAGCGGTGGTACGCGGGGTGCCCCTCCTTGACCGCGACGAACGTACCGCGGCACGTGGCCGTCACCTTGCCGTTTGCTTCGAGGGTCGCTTCGACCACCGCGCGGTCATCGGTCGATTCGACGACGTGGGCGCGCAGGTGGAGCGGCACGTCCATCGGCGTCGGCCGCTTCAGCGTGACGTGGAACTCCGCGGTCACGGTGCACGGGGGCTCGTTCGCGCCGGACGTCTTCATCAGGTGATATGCCGCCGTCCAGTTGCTGTGGCAGTCGAGGAGCGCGCCGGCGATTCCCCCATTCAGGATCCCGTCGAAGGCCTGGTGGTGCGGCTCCGGTCGCCACTCCGCGACGACCTCGTCGCCTTCGACGCGGCTCTTGATCCGAAGGCCTTTCTCGTTGGCCGGGCCGCAGCCGAAGCATCGGTTGTTCGGCGCGTAAGTGTCCTGAAGGCTCTCCATGACTGGTTCGATAGACTAAACCGATTCTCCGGGGAACAGCCGCGGCCGCGCTTCCGCGTTTCGGGAAGACGCTTCTTCTGGCCGCGGCCCTGCTCACCGGGCTTCGACAGTCTTCCTTCGGAGCGGCGACGATCTACGTGAGGTCGACCGCCTCCGGCGCGAACGACGGGACGAGCTGGGCCAACGCGTACACGAGCCTGCAGAGCGCGCTCGCCGCCGCCGTATCGGGCGACGAGATCTGGGTCGCGGCCGGGACCTACAAGCCGACGGCGACGGCGGATCGCACGATCAGCCTCGCTTTGAAGAACGGCGTCGGCGTCTACGGCGGATTCGCGGGAACCGAGACGATGCGCAGCCAGCGCAACCCCGCGGTCAACATCACGATCCTCTCCGGCGACATCGGGACGGTGGGAGTTACCACCGACAACAGCTACCACGTCGTCACATCGGACAGCACGGTGACGTCCACCGGCATCCTCGACGGATTCACGGTCAGACCGTTTGCGCCGGAAGCAGCGCGAGCCTCCCACGCACTTCATCCTCGACGTCAACGGGTACTTCGAATAGCTCTGCATCGGAGGATCTTTGCGGCTCGGATATGCTGCGCCGCTGACCCGAGAGCGGATGCGTAAGTCACTCTTTCTATTCGCGATGGTCTGGGCGGCGATTCTCGGTGCCGCGGACCGACGCCCCATCTCCGAGACCGACCTTCTGAAGTTCCAGTGGGTCGCGGATCCGCAGATCTCCCCGGACGGGCGCGACGTGGCTTACGTTCTCGTCCAGGTCAACGAGAAGGAAGACCGCTACGACACCAGCCTCTGGAGCGTCGCGACAACCGGCTCCGCCTCGCCGCGGCGATTGACGGCCGGCCCGCGCGACTCCTCGCCTCGCTGGTCTCCCGACGCCCGGACGATCGCGTTCACGCGCGCTCCGGGTGAAAAGGACAAGCCGCAGATCTACCTGCTCTCGATGTCGGGCGGAGAGGCGCGGAGGCTCACCGACCTCCCGAAGGGCACGGGCGCGCCGGTCTGGTCGCCCGACGGAAAGACGATTGCCTTCACGAGCGGCACGAACGACGAGGACCTCGCGGAAACGAAGGCCGCCAAAGGCAAGGACCCGAAGGAGGTCGAGGTCGAGAAGGAAAAGAAGGAGCGGGACGACAGGAACAAGCCGCGCATCGTCACGCGCGCGATCTTTCGCTTCAACAACCAGGGGTGGCTCGACCCGGAGCATCACTCGCACGTCTGGACGGTCGCGGTCACCGACGGAACCGAGCCCGTCGAGGCAAAGCGGCTGACGTCCGGCCGCTACGACGAGGGCGACCTCGTCTGGAGCCGCGACAATTCCAAGATCTACTTCACGTCCGACCGTGTCGACGAGCCGTACTACGTCGATCCCGACGCGAACCTCTACTTCGTCCCGGCCGCGGGCGGAGAGATCCAGACGGTGGTCGACATCAACGGGCCGGTCAACGATCCAGTCCCCTCGCCCGACGGATCGCGGTTTGCCTTCACCGGCTTCGTCAACCCGGCGCAGCGGCAGTCCCACACGAACTCGGAGCTCTTCGTCTTCACGCAGGGAAAGGCGGCGAATCTGACCGCCGACTACGACTACGAGATGGGAAGCGATCTCACCGGGGACCAGCGGCCGCCGCGGGGGAGCTTGCCGAACGCAATCGTGTGGACTCCCGACGGCCGTTCCGTGATCCTGACGACGACGGAGAAGGCGCGCTCGAACCTCGTCCGGGTCGACGTCGCGAGCCGGAAGATGGAGCCGCTCACGACCGGCAACCACGACGTGATGGCCTACACGGCGACGCACGATGCGTCGAAGTTCGCCGTCGAGATCGGCGACGCGACGCACATCGGCGACATCTACCTCTTGGACGCCCGCACGAAGAAGCTGACCCAGCTGACGCGGGTCAACGACGCGCTCTTCTCGCAGCTCGACCTCTCCCCGCCCGAAGAGATCTGGTACGACAGCTTCGACGGCAAGAAGATCAACGCCTGGATCCAGAAGCCGCCCGGCTTCAACCCCGCGACGAAGTACCCGATGATCGTCGAGATCCACGGCGGGCCTCACACGGCCTACGGCCACATCCTGTACCACGAGATGCTGTGGATGGCCGCGAAGGGCTACGTCGTCATGTATACAAACCCGCGCGGGTCGACGTCTTACGGTCAGGACTTCGCGAACGTCATTCAGTACCACTATCCGGGCGACGATTACAAAGACATCATGGCGGGCGTCGACGAGGTGCTGAAGCGCGGTTACGTCGACGAGAAGCGGATGGGCGTGACCGGCGGGAGCGGAGGCGGCCTGCTGACCAACTGGACCGTCACCCAGACCGATCGCTTCGCGGCCGCGGTCTCGCAGCGTTCGGTCGCGGACTGGACGTCGTTCTGGTACTCCGCCGACTTCACGCTCTTTACGCCTTCGTGGTTCCGCAAGAATCCATACGAGGACCCGGAGGAGTTCCTGTCCCGCTCGCCGGTACGCTACTCGGAGAAGATCAAGACCCCGATGATGTTCATCGAGGGGGAAGAGGACTGGCGCACGCCGACCTGGCAGGGGGGCGGCGCGATGTTCCGGGCGTTGAAGGCGCAGAAGAAGGTCGCGGTCATGGTGAACTTCCCCCGCGAGAACCACGAGCTGTCGCGTTCAGGCAAGCCGTCCCACCGCGTCGCGCGGCTGCAACACATCGTGAACTGGTTCGACAAGTACTTGCTGGGAAAGAAGGTCGATCTCTATGACCTCCAATAGCGGAACGGCGTTGGCCGATTCCGCCGGGGCCGAAGCGGCTGCCCACGAGCGCATTCTCGCGCGGCTGCGAGATCACGCGGTGGAAGTCCGACGGCTGTTCGCCGGGCTCGACGATGAATCACTTTCGCGCCATACGGTCCCCGAGAAGTGGTCGCTGAAGGAGCTGCTCTGTCACATCTCGCGCGTTCAGCGGGTCTTCGACGCGCGGCTCGACGCCCTGCTGTCGGAGGACAACCCGGAGATCGCATACTACGGACCGGAAGGGGACATCATCTTCGAGGAGATGGCCGACCATCCGGCCGCCGAGACCCTGTCCGACTTCCTCGAGGACCGGGAGCGATTACTCTCGCGTCTCGAGAGACTGTCCCCCGAGGACTGGCGCCGTCCCGGCCGGCACCCGGAGTTCGCCAACTACGACGTGAGCTTCCAGATGGACTACCTCGCCCATCACGAGGCGCACCACGTCTACCAGATGTTCCAGCGCCGTACGCGTATCGGAAAATTGCCCGCGGAGGTCTGAAGTGGGGTCAGGTCTCCACATGCCAGTTCGAGGAGCCGCCAACGTGCCACATGGAGGCCTGACCCCCTAAAAAGGAGCAGACATGGCCGTCAAACCCGTTCCCGAAGGACTCCACACCGTGACTCCATACCTCGTCGTTTCCGGCGTCGCGAAGCTGATCGACTTTCTGAAGCAGGCGTTCGACGCGACGGAGATGAATCGCTCGACGCGACCCGACGGAACGGTCATGCACGCGCAGGTCAGGATCGGGGATTCGCCGATCATGATGGGCGAGGCCATGGGGGAGTTTCCGGCGAAGACCGCTTCGCTCTATCTCTACGTCCCCGACTGCGACGCGCTCTACAAGCGCGCTGTGGCCGCGGGCGCCGTCTCGATCATGGAACCGATGAACATGTTCTATGGAGACCGCAATGGCGGAGTGAAGGATTTCGCCGGCAACGAGTGGTGGATCGCGACACACATCGAGGACGTTCCTCCCGCCGAGCTCGAAAGGCGCGCGGAAGAGGCGATGAAGCGGCGCCAGCGCGGCTGAATCGGGGGCCGAACTTCAGACTTCGACGGATTCGGTGGTCGAGGAAGGCTCCGGAACGGGGAGACCGCCTCTCCTGAGTCCGGCGACGTGGAGAGCGATCGCCTCGCGAATGAGCTGCGCCGCTTCTTCCCTGGTTTCACCGACAGCGACGCATCCGGGGAGGTCGGGAACGTAGGCCCCGTAACTCTTTTTCCCGCGCTCGAAGATGACGACGTATTCCAATCGGTTCTCCCTACTTCAGCTTCAGACCTGCCTGCTTCAGGATACTCCTGAGAGTTCCTGGCGGAACATCCAGGCTCCCCTTACCTGCGATGGTCACTACCCCCGCCTTCGAGAAGTGTTTGAACTGGCGGTGGCTACCCACCGTCCTGATCAATTGCCATCCGTCCCTTTCGATCAGTCGAATGACGTCTCGTACCTTCACAGAACCGCTCACGCGTTTTCAGCGGAACGAAGGACTCCTTACAGAATCTGATTGTCACGGCCGTTCCTCCAGCAGCTTCTCGATCGCCGAGCGCATCTCCGCGTAGTCGCGCCGCGCCTGCGGGTCCGGCGAGTCCTTTGCGAACACGCCGCCGGGATGGACTTGCCGCACGACGCCGCGGCGATCGATCAAGAGCGACGCCGACGTCCAGCCGGCTCCGGACGCGCGGTCGAGCCACAGGCGCTTCAAGGTCGCCCAGTCGTCGTCGATCGCGACGGGGAACCGGAAGCCGTACGCCCCGACCACCTTTCGGACCTCTTCGGTCGGGGTCGCGCGCGGCCGCGGCTTCGGCGTGTAGAAACCGACGACGACGAGCCCCCTCGGGCCGAATTCGCGATCGAATTCGTTCAGCGCGGGCGCGGTCGCGCTGCAGAACGGGCATTGCGGGTCGGTGAAGAACCGAATCAGGACGACTCTCCCGCGCAACCCCGCGAGCGTGAGCGGGCCGCCCTGCACCCAGCGCTCGTTCGCCCACTCCGGAGAGGTGCTCCCGACGATCGTCGACGCTGCGAGGAGGAGAGCGAGAACCACGCGGAGATTCTAGCGGCGTTGGCGGAGCAGCCACTCGTAGAGCTCGTGCGTCCGGTACGCCTCCGTCCACGCGTCGTGGCCTTCGGCCGGGAAGATCGTGAGCTTAACTTCGCCGCCGCACGCCCGGAGCTCCGTCGCAAGCTTTTTCGCCCGGTCTACCGAAACGCGCTCGTCAGCCGCGTTGTGGAAGACCCAGGCCGGCACGTCCTTCATCCGGCAGAGGTCGGTCGGGATCGCTGTGAACGCGACTGGCGCCACCGCGCTGATCCGGTCGGGATGCTGGATCGCGAGCTCGAGGGCCGCCGACGCGCCGGAGGAGAGTCCGGTGACGTAAACGCGGGCGCGATCCACCCGATACCGGCTGGCGACGTCGTCCAGGAGCGCGGCCAGTCCGTCAGAAGTCCATCGCCGCGCGCGAGCTTCCTGGGGCGAGACCACCACGAACGGAAAATCGGGAAGCGTCTCGAGGAGATGCGGCAGGCCCTCGCGCAGGACGAGCGTCAGGTCGTTGCCCCGCTCGCCGGCGCCATGGAGGAACAGGATCAGCGGCCAGGCGGGACGGTCCTCGTACGCGGCGGGAAGATGCAGCAGGTATCGCAGTCCCGCACCGGTCTGTTCGGTCTGCCGCCGCGCCGCCCGGGGAGGAATGCGAGGCGCCGCCGCCGCGCACCTGCACGCGAGCGCGGTCGAAAGCAGAAGTGCGGCCGCACGCGAATCTGTCATGATCCGCGGCCGATCATGCCCGAACCGAGGGGAACGATCACGATCCGGCCGAATGGACCGTATCGCGTCGAGGGGGACGTTCCGCTGGCGGCCTCCGACGGCGCGCTCTACGAACCGAAGCCCGCCTACTCGCTCTGCCGGTGCGGCCAGTCCTCGAACAAGCCATACTGCGACGCAACCCACAAAGAGTGCGGGTTCGTCGGGACGGAGACGGCGGAGCCGGCGGCGCCGGCCGGATCAGAAGGGCCGGCCGAGGTCGAGGCCGCGTCGGTCATCCGCGTCGTACGAGGTCGTCGGCGCCCCGACCCTGACGTTCTCCGACGGAAGGATCTGCGAGACGCGCGCCTTCTATCGCCTCTGCCGCTGCGGCGCCTCGAAGAGCAAACCGTTCTGCGACGACTCCCACCTCGAGGTCGGCTTCCGCAACGGCTAGGGCTAAGGGGTCAGGCGGGCACTTTGGCATTATCGGAGCCTGAGACAGCAACGCACCCTCAAAATACCAAAATACCCGCCTGACCCCGGAGCGGTCGGAAGAACTCCTGGATGTCCTGCGCGAGCAGCTCGGGCTCTTCGATCGCCGCGAAGTGCCCGCCGCGCGGCATGACGGTCCAGCGCCGAATGTCGTAGACGCGCTCGCCCCACTCGCGCGGCGGCTGGTCGATGTCGCCGGGAAAGATCGCGACCGCGGTGGGAACGCGCACGCGATCGTCGGGGCCGAGCGGCCGCGGCGCGCGGTCGCGCTCGAAATAGAGACGGTTCGCGGAGTTGATCGTCTCGGTCGCCCAGTAGATCGTGAGCTGCGTCAGGATCTCATCCTTGGTGAAGCGGCGCTCGACGTCCCCGCCGCAGTCGCTCCAGCTCCGGTACTTCTCGACGATCCAGGAGGCGAGCCCGGAGGGCGAGTCGTTCAGTCCGTAGCCGAGCGTCTGCGGCTTCGTCGCCTGGAGGTGGTCGTACGCGCCCTCCTTCTCCATCCAGGTCCGCTCCTCGTCGAAAAACTTCCGCTCGGCGTCGGTGAAGTAGCGCGCGCCCGGTCCGATGTAGGGGCGATAGACGTCCGAGACGTGGATGCCGATAACCTGCTTCGGAAAGTCGAGCGCGAGGAGCGACACGACGCCCGCGCCGACGTCTCCGCCGCGCGCGGCGAACCGTTCGTAGCCGAGCGTCTCCGACATCAGCTTTGCGAAGAGCTCGGCCATCCGGGTCTTGTGCATCCCCGGCTCGCGCGGCCGCTCCGAGAACCCGCAGCCCGGCAGCGAAGGGACGACGACGTCGAAGGAGTCTCGCGGGTCTCCGCCGTGCGCCGCGGGGTCCGCGAGCAGCGGGACGAGCTTCGACATCTCGAAGAACGTGCTCGGCCAGCCGTGCAAAACGAGGATCGGCATCGGGTTCGAGCCGCGGCCGCGCTCGTAAAGGAAGTGGAGGTCGAGCCCGTCGACGTCGGCGACGAAGTGGGGGAAGGCGTTTAACTTCCGCTCCTGCGCGCGCCAGTCGAATCCGTCGCGCCAGTAGTTCAGCAGCTCGCGCAGACCGTCGAGGTTCGTCCCGTATTCCCAACCGCTGCCTGCGATCTCGTCGGGCCACCGCGTGCGGGCGATGCGCTCGCGCAGGTCGGCGAGCGTTTTCTCCGGGATGGCGATGCAGAACGGCCGGGCCGTTTCGATGTGACGACCTGGCCCCCGATGTGGCAAGTGGAGACCTGACCCTCTATAGGAGGTCGAGTTGTGGCGCTGCTGGGTGGGCCGGTTCCTCCGCGGAGCCCTCGGCGACGAGACCGTGCAGCGACGCGCCCAGCAGCCGCACCGGCCGCTTTCCAGCCTCGGTCTTCTCGAGCAGCGCGACCGCCCGCGAAACGATCTCTTCCTCTGAGCGGGTCGCCGGCTGTCGCGTCTCACTGCGCGTGATCGTCTCGAAGTTCGAGTAGCGCAGCTTCAGGACCACGGTCCGCGCGAGAAGACTCTTGCGCAAGAGCACGCCGGCAGCGTCCCGGGCGAGCGCCTCGACCTCGCGGCGGATCTGCTCGAGGTCCGCGAGATCGTGCGCGAACGTCTGCTCGCAGCCGATCGACTTGCGCTCGTGGTTCGGCGTCACCGACCGGTCGTCCCGACCGAAGGCGAGCTCGCGCAGCGAGTCCGCCCAGCTGCCGATCGTGCGGTGGAGCAGATCCCCGTCCGCCGTCCGCACGTCGACCAGCTTCTCGATACCGAGAGCGCGAAGCTTCCTCGCCGTCACCGGTCCGACTCCCCAGAGCGCGTCCACAGGAAGCTGGTGAAGGAAGCCCTCGATTCGATCGGGCGAGATCACCGTCAGCCCGTCCGGCTTCTTCCAGCCCGACGCGAGCTTGGCGAGGAATTTGTTCGGCGCGACGCCGGCCGACGCGGTGAGCTGCGTCTCCTCGCGGATTCTCGCCTTGATTCGGCGCGCGACCTCGACCGCGAGCGGCTCGCTCCAGGAGTTCTCAGTCACGTCGAGAAAAGCCTCGTCGAGCGATAACGGCTCGACGAGCGGCGTGACCTCGCGGAAGATCGCGAAGACCTGCCGTGAGACCTCGCCGTACTTGCCGAAGTTTGGACGCACGATGACGAGCTCGGGGCAGAGCCGCACCGCGCGCGACATCGGGAGTGCCGACCGGACGCCGAACTTGCGCGCCTCGTAGCTCGCCGCGGCGACGACCCCGCGGCTCTCCGGGCTGCCTCCGACGGCGACGGGCCGCCCGAGCAGCGACGGATCGTCGCGCTGCTCGACCGACGCGTAGAACGCGTCCATGTCCACGTGCAGGATCTTGCGGAGGCCGTTCACTTCATTGCGCCGGAAGGTGGATTCGATTCCAGCCAGTTCGTCACGACCGCAAGGTGACGTTCCGGCTCCGGGACGGAGATCTCGCGAACGGCATAGATCGCGTTTCCATCGGACGAGACGTCGTACCCGAACGGCGCGTCTTCTCTCCCGCCGGGTAGGAACTCGCCGGAAAAGAGAACGCGTTGCGTGCCGGCGGCGAGGCCGGGTTCCGTCCGGAGCTCGACGGACAAGAACTGGTTTCCGTGACGATAGAGGAGCTCGCGCCCCCCGCGCGTCCACACCGGTTCGGCTCCTCCCTCGCTCGAGATCTTGATCCTTCCGCCGGCTCCCGAAAGAGGCCGCACGTAGACCTCTTTGCGGCCGGATTCGTCCGAGACATATGCCATCCACCGCCCATCGGGCGAGAACGCGGCGGCGGACTCCGCGTACGGAGTATCGAGCCAGCGACGTGCCTGCCGTTTTTCATCCGGCGAGACGAGCCAGACGTCCCTGGCGGGTTGCCCGCTCGTGAGCCGGCTGACGACGATGTAGGCGATCATGTGCCCGTCCGGCGACCAGGAGTTAGGAAACTCCGCCGCCTCCCTCGTCTCCGTCGGCGCGTTCGTGAGTCGCTCCGCCCGACCGCTTCCGTCGGCATTCTTCAGGTAGAGGGTGGGAGCTCCGACGGCGAAGCCCGAGTAGGCGAGCCGACGGCCATCCGGCGACCAGACCGGATTGAAGAACCGGCCGGGCTCGGAGGTCAAGGGGGTCAGCAGATTACGGTCGAGGTCGTACAGGAAGAGCTTGCAGGACTCGCCGTCGCACTTCATGAGCGCGAGTGTCCGTCCATCGGGCGACAGGCGCGGGTGGCTGTAAAGAGCGGTGGGTAATGGCAGTGGCTTTTCGACTCCCTGGCGGTCCAGCCGCAGTACAACCGACTTGCGATCGACGACCGGCGGGCCGTCCGCATACACGAGCGTGCCGTCGGTCGTGATCGCGAAGCTCGCGGCGCCGCTCCCCGAGTCGATCGTGACGCGCTCCGCGAGAGGAACCGGGGATCCGGTGACGGAAAGGCGCGTCAGGTCGAACGGCACCCGGAACATCGAGCCACCCCGGACGAAAAAGATCTGTCCCGCTGCGTAGCGGGCAAAGGGGCTTCCTTCGAGCACAACGGTCCGGCGGCCGCTCTTCGGATCCAGAACGACGATCTGCGAGTTCTCGAAGTCCTGGAAGTCCTGACCGAGGACCATCGTCACGAGGATCCCCCGACCTTGCGGAAGGATCTGCGGCCAGAGGTGGGAGTGCTCACCGCGGGAGGAATCGAGCGTCGAGACCGGCTCGAGCTTGCCTCCGGTGTCCGAGATTCGGGAGAGAGGGCCGTTCGCCGTGAGGGTGAAAACGATGCTTCCATCGGCGCCCCAGGCGGCACCCGCGGTCACCGGCGGTACGAGGGAGATCCGGATCGGCGAGCCCCCGGCGAGCGGAACCTTCTTGAGCTCGGTGTTCGTGAAAAAGCCGAGCCACTCTCCGTCGGGCGAGAAGAACGGGCTGAAACCCCCTTCCGTCCCGGCGATCGGCTCTGCCGCGGAGGCGTTCAGGCCGCGGCGGTACAACCGGGCGACGCCCTGGCTCGCCGCTCGGAAGATCACCGTTCGGTCGTCGGGCGAGACGGCGATCCCGGGACGGTTCGCGAAGCTCAGCTCGGTCCCGGCGGCAAGCGGAAAAACGGCGCGCACGGGCGGCGAGGTCCGAAGCGGCGGGCGCCCGAAGAGGCGGCCCGTGGAATAGACCACCACGATTCCGATCAACGCGCCGGCGAGCGCCCAGAGCAGCGGCCGGGCGCGCCACCGCGGAAGGGCGACGGCCGTCGTGGTCGTCGGCGCCTCGGGAGCCGATCCCGCGTCCTCGATCTCGATGCGCGCGTCCGCGATGTCGTGGAGGCGACGACGCCGGTCCTTCTCGAGGCAGCGCCGCAGGAGCTTTCGCACGGACGCCGGCGTTTGGGCGGGAAGGGCGTTCCAGTCCGGCTCGGATCTCAGGATCGACGCAAGGATGTCGGACACGCTCTCTCCCGCGAAGGCCCGCTTCCCGGTCAGGCATTCGAAGAGCACGCAGCCGAACGAAAAGATGTCCGTGCGTTTGTCGAGGGCCTTTCCGCGAGCCTGCTCCGGGCTCATGTATGCGGCGGTGCCGAGGATGAAACCCGTGCCGGTCACGGGAGAAGTCATCGTCGGTGAGAGGGAAGGGTCCGCCGACGCGGACCCGTCGAGCGTGCGCGCGAGCCCGAGGTCGAGGATCTTGACGGAACCGTCCGGCCGAAGCATCACGTTGGCCGGCTTCAAGTCCCGATGGATGACTCCCGCCTCGTGCGCGGCCTCGAGCCCCGCCGCGATCTGCGCGGCGACCGGGAGCGCCTCCTCGAGCGGAAGGGGTCCCGCGGCGAGGTGGTGTGCGAGAGACTCTCCCTCGACGCACTCCATGACGAGAAAGCGCGAGCCCTCGCTCTCCTCGAGCCCGTAGATCGCCGCGATGTTGGGATGGTTCAGCGAAGCGAGAATCCTCGCCTCGCGCTCGAGGCGCGCGAGCCTCTCCGGGTTCGCTGCGAGATCCTGCGGGAGCGCCTTGATCGCGACGTCGCGCCGCAGCCGCGTGTCGCGCGCGCGGTAGACCTCGCCCATCCCTCCCGCGCCGAGAGGAGACAGGATCTCGTACGAGCCCCGTTTCGTTCCGGGAGCGAGCGTCATTGAAGGGATCGCCGGAAGAACCCTACTTCGGACAGGGAGCGCCGGCGTCGACCCACACTTTGAACTTCGCCGCGAACTCGGCGTGAGGTACGGAAACTGGATCGCGGCCGACGCCGGGAGACCAACCCCAGAGAACGAGCTTGTCATGGCTGATGTGCTCGAGCAGCGCCGGCAGGTCCTTGCCGCCATTGGCCTTCTCGTTCTTGAGCGTGCGACAGAGCTCGCCGCTCGAAAGCCCGATGAAGACCATCTTGGTCTGCGGAGGCGGCAGATGCCAGTTCGGCGCTCCGGGCGGCATATGGGAACCATAGGCCGCCGGAGGGTTGGAGGTGAAATGGCAGGTCGCGCAGGCAAACCCCGGAGCCCCTTTTCCGTCGGGCCCCCGTAGGACGTTCTGGGCGTGCGCGCGCCCCTCGTTGAACTGAAGCGGCGCGTCACCGGGAATATGGCAATTCTGGCAACGGGAGTGCTGGAGCACGGCGCGCACGGTCTCGAAGGCCGCGAGGCCCTCCTGCTCGGAGACGGCAGCGGCCGGCGAAGGTGTCGCCGAGAACCGGGCACCGCTCACGAGAAGTGCTGCGCCTCCCAACGCGATCAGGAGGACATTTCGAAGACCGGAATCGCGGTCGGTTTTCATGGCCTCGTTTCCTTCCGCCGGATGGGGCACCGGGCTATGCCAGCCGGAGAGGCA